>NZ_AZUS01000002.1:0-495067 GCF_000527195.1 Streptomyces sp. CNH189 | reverse complement strand
CCCCCGCCTCGCCACACCCCAGCCGACCACCCGCCCTCCCTGAACCCCCCGCGGCCCCGGATCCCACTCCGGGGCTGTACAGCCGCTACGCGCGTAGATATGCTCGTCTGGTGACCATGCCCACCACTGCACCCCACGCTCTGAGCGACGTCACCGCGTCCGACAGCACGCTGCGCCGGTTCCTCCACGGGCTGCCCGGCGTCGACGCGGTCGGTCTGGAGGCGCGTGCCGCCTCCCTCGGCACCCGCTCGATCAAGACGACCGCGAAGGCGTACGCCATCGACCTCGCCATCTCGATGGTCGACCTGACGACGCTGGAAGGCGCGGACACCCCGGGCAAGGTCCGGGCGCTCGGCGCGAAGGCGGTCCACCCCGACCCGACCGACCGCACCACGCCCGCCACGGCCGCGGTCTGCGTCTATCCCGACATGGTGGCCACGGCGAAGAAGGCCGTCGCCGGCTCCACCGTCAAGGTCGCCTCGGTCGCCACCGCGTTCCCGGCCGGCCGCGCCCCGATCGCCGTCAAGCTGGCGGACGTCCGCGAGGCCGTCGCGGCCGGCGCGGACGAGATCGACATGGTCATCGACCGCGGCGCGTTCCTCGCGGGCAACTACATGAAGGTGTACGACGAGATCATCGCCGTGAAGGAGGCCTGCGGGACGAGCGCCCGCCTGAAGGTCATCTTCGAGACCGGCGAGCTGTCGACGTACGACAACATCCGCCGCGCGAGCTGGCTCGGCATGCTGGCCGGGGCGGACTTCATCAAGACCTCGACCGGCAAGGTCGCGGTCAACGCGACCCCCGCGAACACCCTCCTGATGCTGGAGGCGGTCCGCGACTTCCGCGCCCAGACCGGCGTCCAGGTCGGTGTGAAGCCGGCCGGCGGCATCCGCACCAGCAAGGACGCGATCAAGTTCCTGGTCCTGGTCAACGAGACCGCGGGCGAGGACTGGCTGGACAACCACTGGTTCCGCTTCGGCGCCTCCTCGCTGCTGAACGACCTGCTGCTGCAGCGGCAGAAGCTGGCCACCGGCCGCTACTCCGGCCCCGACTACGTGACGGTGGACTGATCACCATGGCACCTGTATTCGACTACGCCCCGGCGCCCGAGTCCCGCTCGGTCGTCGACATCGCCCCGTCCTACGGCCTGTTCATCGACGGCGAGTTCACCGAGGCGGCCGACGGCAAGGTCTTCAAAACCGTCTCCCCCTCCTCCGAGGAGGTGCTCTCCGAGGTCGCCGAGGCCGGTGAGGCCGACGTGGACCGCGCGGTGCGCGCGGCCCGCAAGGCGTTCGAGAAGTGGTCCGCGCTGCCCGGCTCGGAGCGCGCGAAGTACCTCTTCCGCATCGCCCGCATCATCCAGGAGCGCAGCCGCGAGCTGGCCGTCCTGGAGACCATGGACAACGGCAAGCCGATCAAGGAGACCCGCGACGCGGACCTCCCCCTGGTCGCCGCGCACTTCTTCTACTACGCGGGCTGGGCCGACAAGCTGGAGCACGCCGGCTACGGCGCGAACCCGAAGCCGCTGGGCGTCGCGGGCCAGGTCATCCCCTGGAACTTCCCGCTCCTGATGCTGGCGTGGAAGATCGCCCCGGCGCTCGCGACCGGCAACACGGTCGTCCTGAAGCCCGCCGAGACCACGCCCCTCTCCGCCCTCTTCTTCGCGGACATCTGCCGCCAGGCGGGCCTGCCCAAGGGCGTCGTCAACATCATCACCGGTGACGGCCGCGCCGGAGCCGCGCTGATCGCCCACCCCGACGTGAACAAGGTCGCCTTCACCGGCTCGACCGCCGTCGGCAAGGAGATCGCGCGCACGGTCGCGGGCACCCGCAAGAAGCTCACCCTCGAACTGGGCGGCAAGGGCGCGAACATCGTCTTCGACGACGCCCCGATCGACCAGGCCGTCGAGGGCATCGTCAACGGCATCTTCTTCAACCAGGGCCAGGTCTGCTGCGCGGGCTCGCGCCTGCTGGTCCAGGAGTCGATCCACGACGAGCTCCTTGACTCCCTCAAGCGCCGGCTGTCCACGCTGCGCCTCGGCGACCCGCTGGACAAGAACACCGACATCGGCGCGATCAACTCCGCGGAGCAGCTGGCCCGGATCACCGCGCTGGCCGAGCAGGGCGAGGCGGAGGGCGCCGAGCGCTGGTCCCCGGCCTGCGAACTCCCGGAGAACGGCTACTGGTTCGCCCCGACGCTGTTCACCGGCGTCACCCAGGCGCACACCATCGCCCGGGACGAGATCTTCGGCCCGGTGCTGTCGGTGCTGACCTTCCGCACGCCCGACGAGGCGGTCGCCAAGGCCAACAACACGCCGTACGGCCTGTCGGCGGGCATCTGGACCGAGAAGGGCTCGCGGATCCTGGCGGTGGCGAACAAGCTGCGCGCGGGCGTGATCTGGTCCAACACGTTCAACAAGTTCGACCCGACCTCGCCGTTCGGCGGTTACAAGGAGTCGGGCTTCGGCCGCGAGGGCGGCCGCCACGGCCTGGAGGCGTACCTCGATGTCTGACAAGCCCGAGAAGACCGAGAAGATCGACAAGTCCGGGAGGACCGAGCGCCTCTCCGTCTTCAAGACCTACAAGCTGTACGTCGGCGGGAAGTTCCCGCGTTCCGAGAGCGGCCGGGTGTACGAGGTGACTGACGCCAAGGGCAAGTGGCTGGCCAACGCACCGCAGTCGTCCCGCAAGGACGCCCGTGACGCGGTGGTCGCGGCCCGCAAGGCGTTCGGTGCCTGGTCCGGCGCGACGGCGTACAACCGCGGCCAGATCCTCTACCGGATCGCCGAGATGCTGGAGGGCCGCCGCGACCAGTACGTCGCGGAGGTCGCCGACGCCGAGGGTCTGTCGAGGTCCAGGGCGGCGGCGCAGGTGGACGCGGCGATCGACCGCTGGGTCTGGTACGCGGGCTGGACCGACAAGATCGCCCAGGTGGTCGGCGGCGGCAACCCGGTCGCGGGCCCGTTCTTCAACCTCTCCTCCCCGGAGCCGACCGGGGTCGTGACCGTCCTGGCCCCGCAGGAGTCGTCGTTCCTCGGCCTGGTCTCGGTCGTGGCACCCGTCATCGCCACCGGCAACACGGCCGTGGTGATCGCGAGCGAGCGGTCTCCGCTCCCCGCCCTCTCCCTCGGTGAGGTGCTGGCCACGTCCGACCTGCCGGGCGGTGTGGTCAACATCCTCTCCGGCCGTACGGCGGAGATCGCCGCGCCGCTCGCCGCGCACCAGGACGTCAACGCGATCGACCTCGCGGGCGCCGACGAGGTGCTGGCGAAGGAGCTGGAGATCGCGGCGGCGGACAACCTGAAGCGCGTTCTCCGTCCACAGCCTGTGGACGACTGGTCGGCGACGCCCGGCACGGACCGTATGACGGCCTTCCTGGAGACCAAGACGGTCTGGCACCCGACGGGCTCCCTGGGCGCGTCGGGCTCCGCCTACTGACCGGCCACCCCGCGCTGCCGGTCCTTGGCCCCCTTGAAGACGGCCGCGGCTCATCCGTCCGGAGGAGCCGCGGCCGTCTTCGAGCACCGCCGACCGGGTGCGGCACGGCGTCCGTCACGGCGATCAACCGGTGCGGCACGGCGTCCGTCACCGGCGATCAACCCGTTCGAAAGGCCCGCGTCACGGCGCTCGGCGTCCCGTGGGGCCGTAGCCGAGCTCGGTGGCCTCGGTGATCGGGCCGGCCTCGGTGACACACGACAGCCACCCGCGCGGGGGACCCGCTTCCTGCCTCCCCGTCACCCCGAGGCCAGCTGCTCCGCTATCTCACTGATCCAGCCCGCGGTCTTCGCCGGGTCGTCCAGGGTCTGCGCCCACGCCTCAGGATCCAGCTTGTGGTCGGTGGGGCCCGCCTTGAGAGCGATGAGGAGGGCCCTCGCGGATTCCCGCATTTCGAGCGTCGTGTCGCCGCTGCCGGGGATGCCGGGGCCCGCCGCCAGAGCATAGATCTCGCGCGCCATGGCTTGGCGTTCGCCCTTCGACACCTTCTTCCAGAACGTCAGGGCGTGTTTCAGCGAGTCACCGCGGGATGCGGCCTTCTCCGGGGTCTCGCCCTCCGGCGCCCAGCGTTCGGGGTGGCGTTTCTCCTCGTAGCGCTTCGTGGCCGCGCGGAGCGCCTTGTACAGGGTGACGCCGAGAACGAGGCCGGCGCCGGCCCCGGCGAGGCCCCACCCGACCGGGTTGCTCGCCAGCCCGGCCGTTCCCGCCGCGACCGCCGTCACGACGCCGGCCGCGGCCTTGGTGGATTCGCCCACCGCGCCGCCGACCGTCTCCTTGCCGATCTTGGTGAGCTGCTTCCTCTTCGCGTACTCCTGCGCCCTGCTCAGCCTCTCCGCTTCCCTGTCTCTCTTCCGCTCCGCGTGCTGGATGCTCTCGGCGGCGTCACGGACCTCACTCATTGCCTCCCAGGCGGCGTCGATGGCCTCGGCAACGAGCTCCAGCCGTTCCTCACCCTCGTGGTCCCAGTAGGCGTCCAGCGCGACGTACGCCTCCGCCGCGGCCCACTCGGCCTGTTCCCGCGACTCGTTCAGCCGGGCCAATGACGCCACCTGGACGAGGCGGGGGTCTCCGAGCTCCTTCACCTGCTTGTACTTGCGGGCCGCTCCCCCGACACGGAAGGCCGCCCGTACGCCCTTGACCGCGCCGACGGAAGCGCTGGCGATACCGCTCGCTTCGGACGACATCGCGGCGTCCGCCGCTTTCCGGACCTTGGTCACCTCTTTGGCGATGGCGGCGCTGTAGCTTCCCGAACCGGCGGCGCCGATGACCGCGTCGGTCCCCTTGGTCCTGGCCTTCTTCCGCGCCGTGTGGTGCGCGGCCCCGGTCCGGTGCGTCTTGGCGGCCTTCAGGTTCTTGTACGCGTCCATGCCGCTGACCAGGGTGCCGGTGGCCTCCGTGAGGAGGTTCCCCGACGCGGCGGAGACCCCCGAGGCGGCGGCGGAGTGCTTCAGGCCCTCGTTGGCCGTGGCCGCGGCCTGCTGGGTGAAGCCCGCGTTGACGGGGGTCTGGGCTCCCTTGACGAAGGTGTCGATGGGCTCGAGATTCTTCTTGAACCTGTCCAGGAGGGCGGCGATCCGGTCGCGATAGTTCTTCTTCGCCCCGGCGGACGCGTCACCGTTGCCCGGCGCCTTCCCCTTGTCCGCGTTCCTGGCGCGCTGCACCGCCGCTGTCGTGGCCCGGTTGCCGGCGCTGGACTGCAGCCGGAGGAGGGCGTGCCCCACCGGGTCCCGGGGCGGGCTCCCGGCCCGGAACCCGTCCTGACGCTGCCGAACCGGTGTCAGGACGGCCGCGGACTGCCGTGCCGAAGTGCGGTGGGCCGGGGTGCTCATGGACGTACCTTTCCTGCGGCCGGGCGGGGCGAGGCAAAGCTAGCCGGGCGCGGCCAACGGAACGGGTACCGCGGGAGAACTCCAGGGGGATGCTCAGCCCCTCAGCGCGTCCGTCACCCGCCCCGCCGCCGGGATGCTGCCGACCGACTCCGCCTGGGCGACCGGGCCGGTCAGCTCGCGCGAGTCCAGCCCGCGGAAGTCGGCGACCTGCGTGGCGACGCCGTTGTCGAGCGGGTCCACGCCCGTGCCGGCGAGCGGGTTGGGCTTGAGGTCCGCGACCGTCCCCACGACCTGCCCGGGGTCGTCGGGCAGCACGTTCGCCTCCGCGGCGGACGCGGCCGCCGCCCCGACGCCGAGCGCCACGCCCGCCGTCGCGAGAACGGCCATGCCGCGCCGGACGGCCGGCGTCCTCGGTGCCTTGTGTCGGGCCATCGCTGTGCCACCTCATGACTTCGCAGGGTCAACGGTCCGACGCGCAGCGTAGTTGAGATGTGAGCCGTGCTTCAAAGTGGCCCCCACGGGTCGTACGCCACCCGAACGATGCGTCACACTGGTGTCCCGTGAGTTCCCAGTCGCCCATATCCGCGCGAGTCGTGCTGCTCTGCGGCCCCTCCGGCTCCGGCAAGTCCCTCGTCTCGGCCCGCTCCGGCCTTCCGGTGCTGCGCCTGGACGACTTCTACAAGGAGGGCGACGACCCGACGCTGCCGCTGGTGGCGGGCACCTCCGACATCGACTGGGACGACCCGGCCTCCTGGGACGCGGACACCGCCGTCGCCGCGATCGAACGGCTGTGCAGGACCCGGAGCACCGAGGTGCCGGTCTACGACATCTCCCTGAGCGCCCGTACGGGTGAGACGACCGTCGACATCGGCGGGACGCCCCTGTTCATCGCCGAGGGCATCTTCGCCGCGGAGATCGTCGACCGCTGCCGTGAGCGGGGGCTGCTGGCCGACGCGCTGTGCCTGAGCCGCGGTCCGGTGCGCACGTTCCGGCGCCGGTTCCTGCGGGATCTGAAGGAGGGCCGTAAGTCGGTGCCGTTCCTGCTGCGCCGCGGCTGGCGGCTGATGCGGCTGGAGCGGTCGATCATCGCCCGTCAGACGGCGCTGGGCGCGTACGCCTGCGACCGCGAGGAAGCGCTGACCCGCATGGCCGCGGCGGCGGTGGCCGGACGACCGGCGCCCACGCGCACGCCGTGACGGCACGAAAAAGCGGGACCGCTTGACGGGCCCCCCGGCCCCGCAGTCCCGCTGTTTCCGCACCCCCCGTGGTGCTCCCCCTCCTGTCCCCCCGCGGATCCCCCGATCCCCGTTTCCCGCGGTGACGCCCCCCGGCGTCCTCGCGGTTCCCCCGTGCCGTACTCCCGGGCCCCCCGGCCCGGGAGTCCCCCGATCCCCCGATCCCCCGGTTCCCCGTTGTTCCCCCGAACCTCAGGCGACGAGCTCGCCGAAGGCGTTCTCCTCGTCACGGCCGAAGCTGAGGACCTCGTCCTCGCGCAGCCGGCGGAGCGACCGCCAGATGCTCGACTTCACCGTGCCGACACTGATGTTGAGGATGTCCGCGATCTCCGGGTCCGTGCGGCCCTCGTAGTAGCGCAGGACCAGCATGGTGCGCTGGAGCTCGGGCAGCCGGGCCAGCGCCTGCCACAGCACGGCACGCAGCTCGGTGCCGCGCATCGCGTCCGTGTCACCGGCCGTCTCCGGCAGTTCCTCGGTCGGGTACTCGTTCAGCTTGCGGCGGCGCCACGCGCTGATGTGCAGGTTGGTCATGGTGCGGCGGAGGTACCCGCCGACCGCCGCCTTGTCGCTGATCCGGTCCCACGCCCGGTAGGTCGAGAACAGCGCACTCTGCAGCAGGTCCTCGGCCTCGAAACGGTCACCGGTCAGGTGGTAGGCGGTGGCGTACAGGGAGGCGCGGCGCTCCTGGACGTAGGCGGTGAACTCCACCTCGCTCAGCGAACGGCGCTCCCCCGAGCCCTCCCCGTACGCGGTTCCCCCGTTGTCGTCCCCCGTGGACGCGTCAACCACCGTCATGATCGCGGTGTGCTGACGCCCGGTGCCGCGAGCGCACCCCCGCATGCCCGCGGCACCGGACTTCTCGGAACCCCGGTGCACGTCGTGCAGACGCGTGACCACTGCGCTGGTGCTGGTGCCGTGCAGCGTGTTCATCTCGCGCCCCCCGTCGTGGAGTTCCGGTGTTCTGCCGTGCGTTGTGCTGTGCCGAAAAGCTTGCCGCGCCACTTTCATGGCCGTGTCCGCCGACTGTCACAGACGTGTCACAGGGGTCGGTCACCGTGACGGCACGGTTCCTTCACACCTCTCCGCGTACGAAAGCGGCACGTATCCGGCCCCAAGGGGCACGAGCCGCCCACGGGTCGTACTGGGAGCCCTCCATGGGCCAGAATGAGCCCGTGCCTTCCCTGTTGCTGATCGAGGACGACGACGCCATCCGCACGGCCCTGGAGCTCTCACTGACGCGCCAGGGTCATCGCGTGGCGACCGCTGCCAGTGGTGAGGACGGTCTGAAGCTGTTGCGTGAGCAGCGGCCCGATCTGATCGTGCTGGACGTGATGCTGCCGGGCATCGACGGCTTCGAGGTGTGCCGTCGCATCCGGCGCACCGACCAGCTGCCGATCATCCTGCTGACCGCGCGCAACGACGACATCGACGTCGTGGTCGGCCTGGAGTCCGGCGCCGACGACTACGTCGTCAAGCCCGTGCAGGGCCGGGTGCTCGACGCCCGGATCCGCGCGGTGCTGCGGCGCGGGGAGCGGGAGTCCAGCGACTCGGCGACCTTCGGCAGCCTCGTCATCGACCGTTCGGCGATGACGGTGACGAAGAACGGCGAGGACCTCCAGCTGACGCCGACCGAACTGCGGCTGCTCCTCGAGCTGAGCCGGCGGCCCGGACAGGCGCTGTCCCGCCAGCAGTTGCTGCGGCTGGTGTGGGAGCACGACTACCTGGGCGACTCGCGTCTGGTGGACGCCTGCGTCCAGCGGCTGCGGGCCAAGGTCGAGGACGTGCCGTCGTCCCCGACGCTCATCCGTACCGTCCGTGGTGTCGGCTACCGGCTGGACCCGCCTCAGTGACACGGGAGCACCAAGGGGACAGCCGCGGTTGGTTCGCGGCACGCAAGGGAGTCTGGTCACGGCTGCGCTTCACCAGCCTGCGGCTGCGTCTGGTCGTGGTGTTCGGCCTGGTCGCGCTGACGGCGGCGGTGTCCGCGTCGGGAATCGCGTACTGGCTGAACCGTGAGTCGGTGCTGACCCGCACGCAGGACGCGGTGCTGCGCGACTTCGAGAAGGAGATGCAGAACCGCGCGGGCGCGCTGCCCGAGCACCCCGCGCACGACGAACTGCAGCGCACGGCCGGGCAGATGGCGAACAGCAGCCAGCGCTTCACGGTGCTGCTGGTCGCCGAGAACCCCGAGGGCCAGACCGTGTACGGCAGTTCGGGCGGGCTGAACGGCTTCTCGCTGGGGGACGTGCCGGAGGCGCTGCGTGAGGCGGTGACCGAGCAGCAGCAGATCACCGACGGCAACAAGTACCCGCACCACCTGTACTGGCAGCGGATCGTGGAGGACGACACCCCGTACCTGGTGGCGGGGACCCGGCTGATCGGCGGCGGCACCACCGGCTACATGCTGAAGTCCCTCGCGCCGGAGGCCAAGGACCTCGGCTCGCTGGCCTGGTCGCTGGGGATCGCCACCGGGCTGGCGCTGATAGGCAGCGCGCTGCTCGCGCACGCCGCCGCGACCACCGTGCTCAAGCCGGTACAGCGGCTGGGGACGGCCGCCCGCCGACTCGGCGAGGGCAAGCTGGACACCCGCCTGAGGGTGTCCGGCACCGACGAACTGGCCGATCTGTCCCGGACGTTCAACAAGGCCGCCGAGGCGCTGGAGAAACGGGTGGCCGACATGGCGGCGCGGGACGAGGCGTCCCGCAGGTTCGTCGCGGACATGAGCCACGAGCTGCGCACACCGCTGACCGCGATCACCGCGGTGACGGAGGTCCTGGAGGAGGAGCTGGAGTTCGAGGGCGGCGGTATCGACCCGATGATCCAGCCCGCGGTCCGGCTGGTGGTGAGCGAGACCCGGCGGCTGAACGACCTGGTGGAGAACCTGATGGAGGTCACCCGCTTCGACGCGGGCACCGCCCGGCTGGTCCTCGACGACGTCGACGTCGCCGACCAGATCACCGCCTGCATCGACGCGCGCGCCTGGCTGGACGCGGTGGACCTGGACGCCGAGCGCGGCATCCACGCCCGGATCGACCCGCGCCGCCTCGACGTCATCCTCGCCAACCTCATCGGCAACGCCCTCAAGCACGGCGGTTCGCCGGTGCGGGTGTCGGTGCGGGAGGTCCCCGCGACGGGCACGGCGGACGCGGACGGCACGGACCATGTGAGCGGCACCGTGGTGATCGAGGTGCGGGACCACGGTCCCGGTATCCCCGAGGAGGTCCTGCCGCACGTCTTCGACCGTTTCTACAAGGCCAGCGCCTCCCGGCCGCGGTCCGAGGGCAGCGGTCTGGGGCTGTCCATCGCGCTGGAGAACGCCCACATCCACGGCGGTGGGATCACGGCGGCGAACTCGCCCGAGGGCGGTGCCGTCTTCACCCTGCGGCTGCCCCGGGACGTGTCCGCGACGGACTCCGAGGGGGAGGCCGGCGACGCCGGTGACGAGGGCGCCGAGGGGGACGCCTGATGAACGGACGACGGAGGACGGCCCTGCGGGCCGCCGTGGGGCTCGCGGCGCTGGGCGCGCTGCTGTCCGGCTGCGGCATCCGGGCCACCGAGGTGCCGACCGACTTCGGCCCGGCGCCGTCACGGGTGGGCTGCTCGCTGGGCGAGCCGGAGGGGGCGGGACGGGCCGCGCGGGGACTGCCGGTGCAGGTGTTCCTGGTGTGCGGGTCGTCGCTGGTGGCCGTGGACCGCGAGGTGCGGGTGACGGACGGGGCGGCGGACGCGCGCCGCGTGCTGGTCGCCCAGGGGCTGCTGGACGAGCTGACGCGGGAGCCGACGGCCGCCGAGCGGGAGGCCGGGTACACCACACGGGTGCGGGCGGGGACGACCGTGACCGGACCGCGCGCCGGTGACCCGGAGGACACGCTGCGGCTGAGCCTGCCGCCGGCCGCCCTGTCGTCCACCGCGCTGGCACAGGTCGTGTGCACCTTCTCCGACTCGGCGGCGGCCGAGGGCAACGGCTCGGTGATCCTGGGCGGCCCCGACGACAGCCGGCCGCGCCGCTACCGGTGCACGGACGAGGTGCGGTCCCGTCCTGCGGCCGGACGGCCACCCTCGGCCGAGGCCACCGGAAGCTGACCGGCGCGCGCCGGGCGGGGGCGGCGCCGCAGTGTGGCGCATGCCTCAGCGGTTGAACGGGTGACTTCCCGGAACCGCTCGCGGCGCACGTCGCGTCTTGGG
Source organism: Streptomyces sp. CNH189 (assembly GCF_000527195.1). Classification (NCBI taxonomy): domain Bacteria; kingdom Bacillati; phylum Actinomycetota; class Actinomycetes; order Kitasatosporales; family Streptomycetaceae; genus Streptomyces; species Streptomyces sp. CNH189. Next base: position 484,324 of record NZ_AZUS01000002.1, on the reverse strand, counting down.
TGGCGTGCAGCGTCAAGGCGTCATCGGCGGCACCGCCGCGTCCCGTATCCGTGCGACCGGAGGCTTTCTCCTGGCCGCACACCTCGCGTTCGTCGCCTGGTACACGCTGCGCCCCCTGGACGTTCCCTGGGTGATGCCCGCCAATCTGACGCCGTTCGACGGGATCCGCGCCGACTTCGCGCTGGGCTGGACCACGGGACTGCGCCGCACCGGCGAGGCGATGGCGCTGCTGGCGCCGCTGGGCGTGCTGCTGCCGATGGCCGGGGGCCGGCCGGCCGTGTCCCGGCTGGGCTCGCTGATCCGCACCATGGCGGCGACGGCCCTGGTGTCGCTGGCCGTGGAGCTCGCGCAGACGGCGGTGCCTGGCCAGGTGGTGGATGTCGATTCGCTGCTGCTGAACACGGCGGGCGCGGCGCTCGCCCACGCCGCCGTGGTGCCCGCGGGACGTGCCTGGCTACGCCGCGGGGCGGACCGGACTCCGGGGGCGGCCGTCCTCCGGGAGGAGCCCCCTCAGGGGAGGACCCCGACGATTCCCAGGGTCGGGATCGCCCCATGGAGCGACGCTTTGCCCCCTTCGTCTCCGTAGTGTGGAGGTACGGAGGCAGCCGGACGGGATGCCTCGCACCGTTCACGAAGGAGTCGCGATGAGCAGCCTCGCCCGCCCCACCGACGACCGCATGATCGGCGGTGTCTGCGCCGGGCTGGCCCGGCGGTTCGGCACCTCCGCGAAGACGATGCGTGTCGTGTTCCTGGTCTCGTGCCTGCTCCCGGGCCCGCAGTTCCTGCTGTACCTGGCGCTGTGGATCCTGTTGCCCTCGGAGGACAAGGCCCGCGCGGCCTGGTAGGGCGGCCCGCGCGGCGCCCTCACCCCCGAGGCGCCGTACGACGCCGGCCTCCCCGTCCCTGCGCGGCATCATCTCCCTGAGGCCTCGCGCGGGGCCGTGCACCTCCGAGCACGCCGATGGGGCGCGACCCGTTACCGGGTGCGCCCCATCGGCCCGTCGCCGGCCGGGAAGGTCAGCGGCTGCCCAGCGGGATGCCGTTGACGTTGACGCCCTGGCCCGGCACCGCCTCCAGCGGCAGACCGCCGAGGAGACCGGCGCCCGGCACCTTGGAGCCCAGCTCGTCGACGACCGGCTTGGCGGTCCCGAGGCCCTTGCCGGCCGCGTCCTGGCCCACCGACAGCGCCTGGGCCGGACCCGCCAGCGGGGCGGACGCCTGATCGGCCGGCAGGGCCTGGGTGACGGTGTCCAGGGCCGGGGCGTCCGGCAGCGCCGGGGCCGCCTGGGCGGCACCCGCGCCGACGGCGGCGAAGGCGGCACCGAGAGCGGCGACACCGAGGGTCTTGACAGCAGACTGCTTCATGAAAGGCGTCCTCGAAATGGGATACGGGGATGTGAGCGGTGCTGTGACCGTAATCAGGCGTCCCCTCCGCCGCAAACATCGAAATGCGGACGGTTGGTGAAAGCGTTGCGCGTTCACCTTTCCCAGCGACGCCCTATTCAGCCCTCCGTCAGGGAAGAACCGCTGGTGGAAGCGGTCTGACGGAACAGCCATTCGGATTTCAGCTCGGCGTATCCGGGCTTGATGACGTCATTGATCATGGCCAGGCGTTCATCGAAAGGAATGAAAGCCGACTTCATCGCATTGACGGTGAACCACTGCATGTCGTCGAGCGTGTATCCGAATGCGTCGACCAGGTGCTCGAACTCCCGGCTCATGCTGGTGTGGGACATCAAGCGGTTGTCCGTGTTGACGGTGGCCCGGAAGTGCAGCCGCCGCAGCAGCCCGATGGGGTGCTCGGCGTACGAGGCGGCGGCGCCGGTCTGCAGGTTGGAACTGGGGCACAGCTCCAGCGGGACGCGCTTGTCCCGGACGTAGGCGGCGAGCCGGCCGAGCTCCACGGTGCCGTCGTCGCGGACCTGGACGTCGTCGATGATCCGCACCCCGTGCCCGAGCCGGTCGGCGCCGCACCACTGCAGCGCCTGCCAGATGGACGGCAGCCCGAACGCCTCCCCGGCGTGGATCGTGAAGTGGTTGTTCTCCCGCTTCAGGTACTCGAAGGCGTCGAGGTGCCGGGTGGGCGGGTAGCCGGCCTCGGCGCCCGCGATGTCGAAGCCGACGACGCCGAGGTCCCGGTGGCGGTTGGCGAGTTCGGCGATCTCCAGCGCGCGGGCGGCGTGCCGCATGGCGGTGAGCAGGGCGCCGACGCGGATGCGGTGGCCGTTCTCCCTGGCCCGCCGTTCGCCCTGGCGGAAGCCCTCGTTGACGGCCTCGACGACCTCCTCCAGGGTGAGCCCGCGGTCGAGATGCTGTTCGGGCGCGTACCGCACCTCGGCGTAGACGACGCCGTCCTCGGCGAGGTCCTCGGCACACTCGGCGGCCACCCGGACCAGGGCGTCACGGGTCTGCATGACCCCCACGGTGTGCGAGAACGTCTCCAAATACCGCTCCAGGGAACCGGAGTCGGCGGCCTGGTGGAACCACAGGGCGAGCTTGTCGGGATCGGTGTGCGGAAGGTCGGTGTAGCCCGTCTCCCGGGCCAGGTCGACGACGGTGCCGGGGCGCAGTCCGCCGTCGAGGTGGTCGTGCAGCAGAACCTTGGGCGCCCGGCGGATCTGGTCCGTGGTCGGGGCGTTCGCGATGGTCTGGCTCGTCATTTCCGCACCATAACTCCTACGCGCGTAGATCACCCGGTGCGCGCGGGCGCCGATACGGAACGGTGACCGCACGGAGGGGTCGCGTTCGCCGCCCCTTCTGAGAATGTTCTGTCATGGCACAGCAAGCGACGCCGGTCCGCACGGCCCGGCTGGGGAGGGCGCTCGGCGCGGAGCCGACGACGGTGAGCGGAGTGCTGCTGCTGCTCCCGAACGGCGAGGAGGCATCCGCCCGCAGACCGTCGCCGATGAGGGCGGCCGTCTCGGTACGCGGCCTGGGGCGCCGGCTGGCCCGCGCGGGACGGGAGCAGCACCTGGCCACCCATGTCGTCCACTACCGCTACCGCGGCTGGAACGGCGACGAGGCGCATCTCGCGCACGACGCCGCCTGGGCCGCCGACGAGGCCGTACGGCGCTACGGGGACGTCCCCGTCTGTCTGGCCGGCCTCGGCATGGGCGGCAGGGCGGCCCTGCGCGCGGCCGGCCACGAGGCCGTCAACTCCGTGGTGGCGCTGGCCCCCTGGCTGCCCGAGGAGGACGGGACGGCACCACCCGAACCGGTGAAACAACTGGCCGGGCGGCGCGTGCTGATCGTGCACGGCACGAACGACGCGCGCACCGACCCCGAGCTGTCGTTCCGGCTGGCGGCGCGGGCGAAGAAGGCGAACCGGGAGGTGTGCCGGTTCGAGGTGCACGCCGACGGCCACGGGTTGAGCCAGTACCGGGAGGAAGTGCTGGCGCTGGCCGAGGACTTCGTCATGGGTGTGCTGTTCGGGCGGGCGTTCTCCCGTCCCGTGCAGGACGCCCTGGCGGCGCCGCCTCCGCTGGGCCTGCGGATGCCGCTGGCGGCCGGCTTCGGCAAGTCGCTGCGGCGGTAGGGGCGGACGCGCACGGCTCCGCTCCCTCACGGGGCCCGCGGTCATGTGCGCGGGTCCGCGGCCGCGTGCACGGGGCCGTACTCATCCCGGCAGCAGACTGCCCCGCCTCGACAGCAGGAACCTCTTGAACGCCGCCACCGGGGGCGTGTCCGGGCGGCCCGCCGGCCAGGCCACGCCGATCTCGCGGGCGGCCCGGGGGGCCGTCACCGTCAGCTCCACCACTCCGGGGCGGGGGAACGGGGGCGGGGGCAGCAGGGCGACGCCCAGGCCGGCCGCGACCAGGCCGCGCAGGGTCTCGGCCTCCTCGCCCTCGAAGGCGATGCGCGGGGCGAAACCCGCCCGCGCGCACAGGTCGTCGGTGATGCGGCGCAGCCCGTAACCGGGTTCCAGGGTCACGAACGTCTCGTCGGCGGCCTCCGCGAGACGGACCCGGCGGCGGCCCGCGAGGCGGTGGTCGGCGGGGACGACCAGGCGCAGCTTCTGCTCGTCGAGGCGGCGGGCGACGAGGTCGGGGGCGTCCGGCACCGGCGAGGTCAGGCACAGGTCCAGCTCGCCCGCGCGCAGGCCCTCCAGCATGGCCTCGCCGTGGTTCTGGACCAGGCTGAAGCGGATGCGCGGATGGTCGGCGCGGAAGGCGTGCAGCAGCCCCGGCACGGTCTCGGCGCCCATGGTGTGCAGGAAGCCGAAGGCGACCTTGCCGGTGGCCGGGTCGGCGTCGGCGCGGACCTCCTCGGCGGCGCGTCCGATCTCGTCCAGGGCGCGGTCGACGGAGGCGAAGAAGGTACGGCCCGCGGGGGTGAGGGAGACGGTGCGGCCGTGCCGGGCGAACAGGTCGACACCCAGGTCCTCCTCCAGGCGGACCAGCGCGCGGGAGAGGGTGGACTGCGGCACCTGCATCTCCTGGGCGGCCCGGGTGACGTGCTCGGTGCGGGCCACCCCGGCGAAGTGGGCGAGGCGGGGCGCGAGCAGCCGGGCCATCTCTTCTCTGTCTCGTATGTCACCGGACTGTGACAGGCGACCGTGCGACCTCTGCTGATGCTCCATGGGAACGATTATGGCGATTCCATGCATTGGACGGATGATCGGAGACCTCCGTACGTTCGAGGCATGACTCCCGCCAGTACCGGGGCGTCCACCCGTGTGGACGCCGTCGCTCCCGTTCCCGCCGCCCAGCCGTCCGCCGAGGACACCCGGATGTCCCCGGGCGGTCCCGGTTACCGCCGGATGAGTCTCGCCCTGTTCCTCGCGGGCGTCGCGACCTTCGCGCTCCTCTACTCCACCCAGGCCCTGCTGCCGCTGGTCTCCGGCGACTTCGCGGTCAGCGCGAGCGACGCGAGCTGGACGGTGTCGGCGGCGACCGGCGGTCTGGCGCTGTTCGTGCTGCCGATGAGCGCCCTGTCCGAGCGGTTCGGGCGGCGCACGGTCATGACGGCGTCGCTGGCCGTCGCGGTGACCCTCGGGCTGCTGGTGCCGTTCGCCCCGTCGCTCGGGGCGCTGGTGGCGCTGCGGGCGCTGCAGGGCGCGGCGCTGGCCGGGCTGCCCGCCTCGGCGACGGCGTACCTCGCGGAGGAGGTCACGCCGAAGGCGCTGGTGACGGCGATCGGGCTGTTCGTGGCCGGCAACAGCGTCGGCGGGATGAGCGGCCGGGTGATCACCGGCTGGGTGGCGCAGGAGTGGGGCTGGCGCGTCGCCGTGGCGGTGATCGGGCTGGTCGCGGTGGCCTGCGCGGTGGCCTTCCGGCTGCTGCTGCCGGTGCCGCGGCACTTCACGCCGGGGTCGCTCGCGCCGCGTGTGCTGGCCGGCACGGTCCGCCGCCACCTGGCGAACCCGCTGCTGCGGCGGCTGTTCGCGATCGGCGCACTGTTCATGACGGTGTTCGGCGGCGTGTACACGGTCATCGGGTACCGGCTGACCGAGGCGCCGTTCTCGCTGCCGCAGGGCGTCGCCGGGTCGGTGTTCCTGGTGTACCTCGTGGGCACGGTGTCGGCCTCCGCGGCCGGACGGCTGGTGGGCCGGCTGGGCCGCCGGGGCGCCCTCTACGCGGGCGGCGGGACCACCGCGGCCGGGCTGCTGCTGTCGCTGGCCGGGTCGCTGCCGCTGGTGCTGCTGGGTCTGGTGCTGATCACGGCCGGCTTCTTCGCGGGGCACGCGGTGGCGTCGTCGGCGGTGGGCAGGACCGCGACGGAGGGCCGGGCGCAGGCGGCCGCGCTGTACCAGTCCGCGTACTACATCGGGTCGAGCGCCGGCAGCACGGTGGGGGCGCTGGCCTTCCACGCGGGCGGCTGGGCCGGGACGGTGGCGGTCGGGCTGGTCGCGGTGGCGGGCGTCGCGGCGATCACCCTGGCCGGGACCCGGGCGGCGGCGCGGGCCGGGGAGGCCGCTCCCGCCTGACGGCCGGGCCGGGGCGCGCGCCCGGCCGGTCCGCACCACCCTTCACCTGCGGATTCGTCCACTCGGGGGGCCGTTGTCAGTGGGCTGCGGTAGCTTCCGAGGTGGTGGGCGCGACGGCGCGCCGCCATGAGGCCGCTTGGGGTGGGTGGACGATGACGAACGGCACGGCGACGACGGACCTGGACGCCACGCTGGAGCAGTACCGGGTCGAGCTGACCGGGTACTGCTACCGGATGCTCGGCTCGTCCTTCGAGGCCGAGGACGCGGTGCAGGACACGATGATCCGTGCCTGGCGCAGCCTCGACAAGTTCGAGGGCCGTTCCAGCCTCCGCTCCTGGCTCTACCGCATCGCGACGAACGTCTGCCTGGACATGCTGTCCGCGGGCAACAAGCGCGCCCGCCCGATGGACCTCACGGAGTCGACGCCGCTCGCGCGGGCCGCCCTCTCGCCCCGCCCCGACCACACCTGGCTGGAGCCGATGCCGGACGACCGGGTGCTGCCCACGCCCGCCGACCCCGCGGAGGCCGCGGTCGCCAAGGAGTCCGTGCGGCTCGCGTTCATGGCGGCACTCCAGCAACTGCCCGCCAAGCAGCGGGCGGTGCTGATCCTGCGCGAGGTGCTGGCCTGGAAGGCGAGCGAGGTCGCCGAGCTGCTCGGCACGTCGGTCGCGTCGGTCAACAGCGCCCTGCAGCGCGCCCGGGCCACGCTGGCCGAGCGCAGGCAGCCGGGCGAGGACGCGGCGGTCTCCGACCCGCTGGACGAGGACCAGAAGAAACTGCTCGACCGCTATGTCGCCGCCTTCGAGGGGTACGACATGTCGGCGCTGACCGAGCTGCTGCACGAGGACGCCATCATGACGATGCCGCCGTTCGACCTGTGGCTGACCGGCGCCGACGACATCACGGGCTTCATCACGACGCTGGGCGCCCCGTGCGCCGGCTCCCGGCTGGTGCCGGTGCGGGTCAACGGCCTGCCCGGGTTCGCGCAGTACAAGCCCGACCCGGAGAACGGCGGTTTCGTCCCGTGGGCGATCCAGGCGCTGGAGATCTCAGACGGCCGGATCACCGGGTTCCACTGCTTCCTGGACACCCAGCGGTGGTTCCCGCTGTTCGGGCTGCCCCTCCGTCTCGAAGCGGAGACCGACGAGGTCGAGCAGGGCGCATAGCGCGGGGGAAGGGTCCCGCAGCCGTATCCGCCCGCCGGCCCGGCGGGCGGTGAGCTGCAGCCGGGCCAGCAGGTTCACGGCGGCCAGGCCCGGCGGCCCCAGCCCGGCCACGTCGCACACCACCACGGCGCCGCGTCCCCCGCCGTCCAGCAGGGTGCGCAGCGCCTCGCACGGCCCGCTCACCTCGTCCGTGGTGAGAGGGCCGCTGAGCACGAGCACGGGCGGTGTCATGGCGTCCACGAGCGGTAGACCGGCGGGGCGCCGGTAACTCATCGCGTGGCGCCGAGGATCACATTGACCTGGGCACGGCCCTCCCCGGAGGGTTGGCTGTATGCGCCACAGATCATCGCCGCCCCTGGTGTCCGGTGCCCTTCACCACCAGGGGGAGGCGCCGTGCAGGGGGTGCTGAGCGGGTTCCTGGTGATCGCCGTCGTCATCGGCGTCGGCTACCTCATCGGCCGCCGGGGGGATCTGGGCGCCCAGGGACGTGAGGTCCTGACCAGGCTGGCGTTCCATGTGGCGTCCCCGGCGCTGCTGTTCACCACGCTCGCCCGCGCCGACCTGTCCGTGGTGTTCTCCGGCCGCCTGCTGGTCACCGCGCTGAGCACGGCGGCCGTGGCGGGCGTCTTCGTCGCGGTGGGCGTGGCGCGCGGCTGGGGCGTGGGCCGCACCACCATCGGTGCCCTGTGCTCCAGCTACGTCAACTCCGGCAACCTGGGCATCCCCATCGCGGTGTACGTGCTGGGGGACGCCTCGCTGGTGGCGCCGGTGCTGCTGTTCCAGCTGGTCGGGGTCACGCCGATCGCGCTGACGATCCTGGACCTGTCGACGGCGGGCGGGAAGCTGCCCCTGTGGCGCCGGCTGCTGACCCCACTGCGCAATCCGATCGCGCTGGGGTCGCTGGCGGGGGTGGCGGTGTCGGCGGCTGGGGTGGAGATACCCGGGCCGGTCTGGGACCCGGTGCAGCTGATCGGCAACATGGCCGTGCCCGCCGTGCTCCTCGCCTTCGGCATCTCGCTGCGGGGCAGCACCCTGCCGCTGCGCGGCGGCGACCGGGGGGCCGTGCTGCTGGCCGTGGGGCTGAAGGCGGTGGGCCAGCCGCTGGCCGCCTGGGCGCTGGCGGTGGGCGTGTTCGGCCTGCGCGGGGCGCATCTGCTGGACGTGGTGGTGACCTCGGCCCTCCCGGCCGCCCAGAACCTCTACACGTACGCGAGCAGCTACAACGTCGGCGAGCGCCTGGCCCGCGAGACGATCCTCGTCTCGACGGCGCTCTCGGTCCCGGTCCTGGTGGCGGTGGCGGCGGTGCTGGGGTGATCAGGCCCTGGGGAACTCTGCGGTGTCGATGACGAGGTCGAAGGGGGCCGGGAGCTCGATCGGCTCGCCGAACTTCACACTCTTCAGCGGCCGGTAGACGTCGTCCTTCGGTTCCCCGCAGAACGTCACGGTCGGGCGTCGGGGGCCCAGGCGTCGACCAGCAGGTAGAGGGAATCCCGGCGGCCGCGTAAGCGGCAGGCTTGCTGACGCGGTCGTGGCGGGCGTTCGACTTCGAGGTGACCTCAACGACCAGCTCGGCCAAGGCGGCGGGGATGTGGGTCTCGGACTCGGTGTGGTCCCGCCTGGGAGCGACTACAAGATCCGGGATGAGCATGCCCATGCGTGACGGTACGGCGAACGCCAGCGTCTGAAAGATCCCCCAGTCCGGCGGGATCACTGAGTAAAGGCGCCGCTGAATACTTTCAGCGATCAGGTTGTGGCGATACGCGGGAGCGGGTGACACGGTGACGATCCCCTCGATGATCTCCACCTTGCTGCCCTCGGGCCACTCCATCTCCTCCCAGAACCGGACGAGGTCGTCCCAGCTCTGCTCGGGGGCCTGGCTCACGGTGAGTGCGCTCACGGCGGTCGCCTATCGGTACGTCGCCGAGTACAGCATGACGAACGGGACCGGCAGGGGTCCACCGGTCCCGTTCACCCGAAAGGAGAAAGCGCAGGTCAGGCGATACGCTCCAGGACCACCGGCGTGGCGGTGAAGTCCGCGCCGGAGCCGATGTCGAAGGAACCCTCCAGGGACTGGAGCGCGTAGTCGAAGCGGTCCGGGGTGTCGGTGTGGAGGGTGAGGAGGGGCTGGCCCTCCGTCACGCGGTCGCCGGGCTTGGCGTGCATCTCCACGCCCGCGCCCGCCTGCACCGGGTCCTCCTTGCGGGCGCGGCCCGCGCCGAGGCGCCAGGCGGCGACGCCGACGTCGTAGGCGTCCAGGCGGGTCAGGACGCCGGAGGACGGGGCCTTGACGACGTGCTGCTCGCGGGCCACCGGGAGCTCCGCGTCCGGGTCGCCGCCCTGGGCGCTGATCATGCGGCGCCAGACGTCCATCGCGGAGCCGTCGGCGAGGGCCTTCACCGGGTCGGCGTCACGGATGCCGGCCGCCTCCAGCATCTCGCGGGCCAGCGCAATGGTCAGCTCGACGACGTCCGCCGGGCCGCCGCCCGCGAGGACCTCGACGGACTCGCGGACCTCCAGCGCGTTGCCGGCGGTCAGGCCGAGCGGGGTGGACATGTCGGTGAGCAGGGCGACCGTCCGCACGCCGGAGTCGGTGCCGAGGCCCACCATGGTCGAGGCCAGCTCGCGGGCGTCCTCGACCGTCTTCATGAAGGCGCCGGAGCCGACCTTGACGTCCAGGACCAGGGAGCCGGTGCCCTCGGCGATCTTCTTCGACATGATCGAGGAGGCGATCAGCGGGATCGCCTCGACGGTGCCGGTGACGTCGCGCAGGGCGTAGAGCTTCTTGTCGGCGGGGGCGAGACCGTCACCGGCCGCGCAGATCACCGCGCCGACGCCGTCCAGCACGGACAGCATCTCCTCGTTGGAGAGCAGGGCACGCCAGCCGGGGATCGACTCCAGCTTGTCGAGGGTGCCGCCGGTGTGGCCGAGGCCGCGGCCGGAGAGCTGCGGGACGGCGGCGCCGCAGGCGGCGACGAGGGGCGCCAGCGGGAGGGTGATCTTGTCGCCGACGCCGCCGGTGGAGTGCTTGTCCGCGGTGGGGCGGGACAGGGACGAGAAGTCCATGCGCTCGCCGGAGGCGATCATCGCGGCGGTCCAGCGGGCGATCTCGCGCCGGTCCATGCCGTTGAGCAGGATCGCCATGGCGAGGGCCGACATCTGCTCGTCGGCCACCTCCCCGCGGGTGTACGCGTCGATGACCCAGTCGATCTGCTCGTCGGTGAGTTCGCCGCGGTCCCGCTTGGTGCGGATGACGGAGATGGCGTCCATGGCCATGGCTGGCGTTCCTTCCGGGGTGCGAAGAGCACGGCCCCTCCGTTCGACGCCGCCCGGTGTGCCGGGCGCCGCCCGGAGGGGCCGCACGGGAGTTACTTGGTGAGGTGCTGGGGGCCGAAGGCCTGGGGCAGCATCTCCGACAGGGGCAGGATGCCCGCGGGCGTCTCCAGCAGCAGTCCGGGTCCGCCGAACTCGTACAGCAGCTGCCGGCAGCGGCCGCACGGGACGAGGACCTCGCCGCCGCCGTCCACGCACGTGAAGTGCGTGAGCCGGCCGCCCCCGGTGCGCTGCAGCTCCGAGACCAGCCCGCACTCGGCGCACAGTCCGATGCCGTACGAGGCGTTCTCGACGTTGCAGCCGGAGACCGTGCGTCCGTCGTCGACCAGGGCCGCCACGCCGACCGGGTAGCCCGAGTAGGGGGCGTAGGCGTGGGACATGGCGTCCCGTGCCACGGCTCGCAACGCGTCCCAGTCGACGTCCGCCCCGGTCACTTGCCCTGTCCCTTCCGGTACGGCATGCCGTCCGCCTTCGGCATGCGCAGCCGCTGGGCGGAGAGGGCGAGGACGACCAGGGTGATGACGTACGGCGTGGCGGCGACGACCTGGCTCGGGACCTCGTTGGTGCCGGCGTACCAGGCGAAGACGAGGGCGCCGACGATCAGGGTGATCACCGCGCTGACGTACTTCTTGCGGACGGCCAGCCAGATGGCGCCGATCACCAGGAGCAGCGCGCCGAGCAGCAGCAGGGCGTGCACGTTGGTGGAGCCGCCGCGCAGGTTGAGGCTGTCGGTGTAGCCGAACAGGCCGGCGCCGATGGCGAGACCGCCCGGCATCCAGTTGCCGAAGATCATCGCGGCGAGGCCGATGTAGCCGCGTCCGCTGGTCTGGCCCTCCAGGTAGAAGGGGTTGGCCACGATGGACAGGAAGACACCGCCGAGGCCGGCCAGTCCACCGGAGATGATCACGGCGAGGTACTTGTACTTGTAGACGTTGACGCCGAGGGACTCGGCGGCCACCGGGTTCTCGCCGCAGGAGCGCAGCCGCAGGCCGAACGCGGTGCGCCAGAGGATCCACCAGGTGGCGGGGATGAGCGCGACGGCGATCAGGGTCAGCCAGGAGACGTTGGTGACCAGGCCACCCAGCAGGCCGGCGATGTCGGAGAGGAAGAACCAGCCCTTGGCGTTGAGGTCGGTCAGCCAGTCGGACAGTCCCGGCACGGTGAAGTGGCCGAGGGACTCGACCGCCGGGGACTGCTTGGCGGAGCCGCCCTGGTGGCCCTCGAAGGCGAGCGGGGCCAGGTAGCGGGTGGCGCCGAGGGCGAGGATGTTGATCGCCACACCGGAGACGATGTGGTTGACGTTGAAGGTGACGGTCACGATGGCGTGCAGCAGGCCGCCGAGGCAGCCGCCGATGATGCCGACGAGGACGCCGGTCCACGGACCCCACTGGAATCCGGCCCAGGCGCCGAACCAGGTGCCCAGGATCAGCATGCCTTCGAGGCCGATGTTCACCACGCCCGCGCGTTCGGCCCACAGGCCGCCGAGGCCGGCGAGGCCGATGGGCACGGCGAGCTGGAGCGCGGTGGACATCTGGCTGACGTTGGTGATGCCGTCGGCGCCGGTGATCAGGCGCACGATCGAGGTCAGGGCCAGGGCTCCGGCGATGACCAGCATCAGGACGGGCAGCGACATGCGGCGGCCGGTCTGCGGTGCGTGCTCCAGCGACGGCTGGTTGACGTCGGTCGCTGTGGTCGGAGCGGTCATCGGCCGGCCACCTCCTTCGTGGTGTTGTTGTCGGCGCCCAGGACGTGTCCCGCGGCGAGTTCGGCGCCGACCCGGCGCTGCTGGCGGCGCAGGCCCCATTCACGGACGGCCTCGTAGGAGACGACCACCGACAGGACGATCAGGCCCTGCATGATGACCGCGATCTCCTTGTCGTAGCCGTGGAAGTCCAGCTCGGGCGAGGCCTTGTCGAGCCAGGCCCACAGCAGGGCGGCGAAGACGATGCCGACCGGGCTGTTGCGGCCGAGCAGGGCGATGCCGATGCCGAGGAAGCCGATGCCGGTGGGGAAGTTGAGGTTGTAGGTGTGCGAGTCGCCGAGCAGGATCGGCAGGCCCGCGAGGCCGGCGATGGCGCCGGAGAGCAGCATGGCGGTGAGGACCATGCGCTTGGGGTCGACGCCGCTGGCGGCCGCGGCGGAGGTGGAGGAGCCGGAGGCGCGCAGGTCGAAGCCGAAGCGGGTGCGGTTGAGGACGACCCAGTAGCCGATGCCGAGGAGGACGGCCAGGATCACCAGGCCGTAGATCTCGCCGGAGTCGCCGAGGTCGATGCCCGGGATCCAGCCGGACTCGTGCATCTCGCCGGTGGTGCTGTTGTTGCCGATCTTGACGCCGAAGACGTCCGGCTTCCACATGTAGACGATCAGCGAGGTGGCGATCGCGTTGAGCATGATCGTGGCGACGACCTCGCTGACGCCGCGGGTGACCTTGAGGACACCGGCGATGCCGGCCCAGAAGGCGCCGGTGCACACGGCGGTCAGCAGCAGCAGCGGGACCTGGAGGAACGCCGGCAGGTTGGCGTGCGCGCCGACGATGGCGGCCATCATCGCGCCGAGCTGGTACTGGCCGTCGACGCCGATGTTGAACAGGTTCATGCGGAAGCCGATGGCCACCGCGAGGGCCGCGATGTAGTACATCGAGGCCTGGTTGATGATCAGGACCTGGACGTCCGAGAACCCGGCCTGTTCGAACATGAGGGCGAACGGCTCGACGGGGTTCTTGCCGGAGGCGATCAGCACGATCGCGCTCAGCACGAAGGCCACGGCGAGCGCGATGACCGGTCCGGCCACCGCGAGGAGCACGCGCTCCTTGTCGAACTTCTTCATCAGCGGGCCTCGTCTTCCGGAGACTCGGGCGACTTGGACAGGTCGGCCTGGGTCTCGGGGGTCTCTTCGTGTTCGAGGTGGCCCTCGGCGGCGCCCGTCATGGCGGTACCGAGTTCCTCCGGGGTGATGGTGGCCGGGTCGGCGTCGGCGACCAGCTTGCCGTCGTAGATCACGCGGAGGGTGTCGGACAGGCCGATCAGCTCGTCGAGGTCGGCGGAGATCAGCAGCACGGCCAGGCCCTCGCGGCGGGCCTCGCGGATGTGGTCCCAGATGGCGGCCTGCGCGCCGACGTCCACACCGCGGGTGGGGTGCGCGGCGATCAGGAAGCGGGGCTTGTGGCTCATCTCGCGGCCGACGATCAGCTTCTGCTGGTTGCCGCCGGACAGGGAGGCCGCGGTGACGTCGATGCCGGGCGTGCGGACGTCGTACTCCGTCACGATCCGGCGGGTGTCCTCCTGGGCCGCCTTCGGGTCCAGCCACACGCCCTTGGCGTTGGGCTTCTCGGTGACGTGGCCGAGGATGCGGTTCTCCCAGAGGGGGGCCTCCAGGAGCAGGCCGTGGCGGTGGCGGTCCTCGGGGATGTAGCCGATGCCCTGCTCGCGGCGCTTGCGGGTGGGCCAGGCGGTGATCTCCTCGTCGGCCAGCCGGATGACGCCGGAGTCGCCCTGACGCAGACCGATCAGGGCGTCGACCAGTTCGGTCTGGCCGTTGCCCTCCACTCCGGCGATGCCCAGGACCTCGCCCTCGTGGATGGTGAAGGTGATGTCGTCCAGCAGCGGCTTGCCGCCGGGGGCGACCATGCGCAGCTTGTCGACGACGATCACGGGCCGGTCGGTGACCGTGGACTCGGCCGTCTCCGGCGTCGGCAGTTCGCTGCCGACCATCAGCTCGGCGAGCTGGCGCGGCGTGGTCTCGGAGGGGACGGCGGTGCCGACCGTGGTGCCGCGGCGGATGACGGTGATGTCGTCGGCGACGGAGAGGACCTCGCCCAGCTTGTGGGAGATGAAGATGACCGACAGGCCCTCGGCCTTGAGCTCGCGCAGGTTGTCGAAGAGCGCGTCGACCTCCTGCGGGACGAGGACCGCGGTGGGCTCGTCGAGGATCAGGGTGGTGGCGCCGCGGTAGAGGACCTTGAGGATCTCCACGCGCTGGCGGGCGGCGACGCCGAGCTCCTCGACCAGGACGTCGGGGCGGACCTCCAGGCCGTAGCGCTCGCCGAGCTCCTTGATGCGGCGGCGGGCCTTGCCGCCGATGCCGTGGAGCTTCTCGCTGCCGAGGACGACGTTCTCGAGGACGGTGAGGTTGTCGGCCAGCATGAAGTGCTGGTGCACCATGCCGATGCCGCGGGCGATGGCGTCGGCGGGCGAGGAGAAGCTGACCTGTTCGCCGTGGATCGTGATGGTGCCCTCGTCCGGCTTCTGCATGCCGTAGAGGATCTTCATCAGGGTCGACTTGCCGGCGCCGTTCTCGCCGACGAGGGCGTGGACGGTGCCCTTGCGGACGGTCAGGTGGATGTCGTGGTTGGCGACGACACCGGGGAAGCGCTTGGTGATCCCGGCGAGCTCCACGGCGGTCACCGTTTTGTTGACCGCCGCTCCGGCCGGAGGGCTGCTGGACGCGTTGATGACGCACTCTCCTGGGGACGGGGGCCGTCTACGCGCGTAGCGCCCCTACGGCATACAAAGGGGTGGCACACCTGACCGACGGGGTGCGAGGAGCCCGGCTCCTCGCACCCCGTCGAGCGGTCGCGACCCCGCGTGGTTCAGGGTGTGACTCAGCTCGACTTGACCTTGATCTCGCCGCTGATGATCTTCTCCTTGGCCGTCTCGATGGCTTTCTGGAGCTCGGCGTCGTCCGCGAACTTCGGGTTTGAGTTCGACAGGCTCACCTCACCCGTCTTGAGATCGCCCTTGACGATACCGGTCGCGGGCTTGCCGTCCTCGACCGACTTCGCCAGGTTGTACACCGCCTTGGCGACGTCCTTCATCGCCGAGGTGAGGATCGAGTCCTTGTACTTGGCGAGGGCTTCCTGCTTGTACTGGTCGGAGTCGACACCGATCGCCCACACCTTGTTGGCGGCGGCGGCCTCGATGACACCCTGACCGGACAGACCGGCGGCCGCGTAGACGACGTCGGCCTTCTTCTCGATCTGGCCCTCCGCGGCGCTCTTGCCCTTGTCGGGGCTGGAGAAGCCGCCCTCCTCCGCGGTCTGCGTGAGGAACTGGGAGATGACCTTGACCTTGGGGTCGGTGTCCTTGACGCCCTGCTCGTAGCCGGCGCGGAACTTGTGGATCAGCGGGATGTCCACACCGCCCACGAAGCCGACGACGTCGGTCTTGGTGGTCTTGGCGGCGGCGACACCGGCCAGGTAGGAGGCCTGCTCCTCGGAGAACACCAGGTCGGCGACGTTCTTCGACTCGACGGTGGCGTCGTCGACGATGCCGAAGGTGGTGTCGGGGAACTTCTCCGCGGCGGCCTTCACGGCGGACGCGTAGGCGTAGCCGACGCCGACGATCGGGTTGTAGCCCTGCTTCGCCAGGGAGACCAGGCGCTGCTCCTTGTCGGCGTCCGTCTCACCGTCGGTGGGCTCGACGTCGGCCGTCTCGTAGCCGAACTCCGACTTGGCCTTCTCCAGGCCGGCGAAGGCGGCGTCGTTGAAGGACTGGTCGCCCTTGCCGCCGACGTCGTACGCGATGGCGAGGCCCTTGTCACCCTTCGACTCCGAGGAGCCCGAGGAGGTCGAGGTGCCGCCGCAGGCGGAGAGGGCGAGGGCCAGGGAGGCGGTCGCTGCGCCTGCGACCGTGATCCGGGAAATCCGGCGCATGTGGGGTGCTCCTAGTCTTACAAGCGCCGGGAACGGTACGGGGTACGGCGCTGGCTTCGCCGCAGATTAACGCGCGTAGACCTGCCTGAAAACCCCTTCTGTCCACCTTGTTATGCGCCCGTGAGCAACCCGGTTCCGCTTACCGGGACGGCGCGTCGCTGTGCGCAGACGCGGGGTGGCTTTGGGTGAGCGGCGGGCCCCTTCAGGTGTGTCCCGGGACACCCTGCGGGCGGTACGACGGAGCGGGCGGGCACCCGGGGCGCCCGCCCGCTCCGTACGGGAGGTCCGTGCCGGGCGGGACCCGGCACGGGGGATCACTCGGTGTTGACCTTGATGGTGCCGTCGGTGATGCCCTTCTTGGCCTCGTCCACGGCCTCCTTCAGGCCCGGGATCTCGGCCATCTTGGGGTTGCTGTCGGACAGGCCGACGCCGTTCACCTTGAGGTCGAAGACCTGGGTGCCGGTGAGCGGCTTGCCGTCGTGCACGGACTTGGTCAGCGTGTAGACCGCGCCGCCGACGTCCTTCAGGGCGGAGGTGAGGATGAAGTCCTTGTAGCCGGCGAGGGCTTCCTGGTTGTACTGGTCGGAGTCGACACCGATCGCCCAGACCTTCGCCCTGGCCGCGGCCTCGATGACGCCCTGCCCGGACAGGCCCGCGGCCTGGTAGATGACGTCGGCGCCCTTCTCGATCTGACCCTCGGCGGCGGCCTTGCCCTTGTCGGGGCTGGAGAAGCCGCCCTCCTCCGCGGTCTGCGTCAGGTACTGCGAGACGACCTTGACCTTGGCGTTGGTCGCCTTCACGCCCTGCTCGTAACCGGCCTGGAACTTGTGGATCAGAGGGATGTCCACACCGCCCACGAAGCCCACGGTGTTGCTCTTGGTGGCCTTGGCGGCGGCCACACCGGCGAGGTAGGAGGCCTGCTCCTCGGCGAAGACCAGGGAGGCGACGTTGTCGCCCTCGACGACGGAGTCGACGATGCCGAAGGTGGTGTCGGGGTACTTGGCGGCGACGGCCTCCATGGCGGGGCCGTAGGCGAAACCGACGCCGATGACCGGGTTGTAGCCCTGGCGGGCCAGCGAGGCCAGGCGCTGCTCCTTGTCCGCGTCGGTCTCGCCCTCGGTGGGCTCGACGTCGGCGGTCTTGAAGCCGAATTCCTTCTTGGCCTTCTCCAGGCCCGCGAAGGCGGCGTCGTTGAAGGACTGGTCGCCCTTGCCGCCGATGTCGTAGGCGATGGCGAGACCGAGGTCGTCCTTGGAGGAGCCCCCGCTGTCACCGTTGTCACTGCTGGTTCCACCGCAGGCGGTGGCGGCGAGCGCGAGCGAAGCGACCCCCACCGCTACGCGGGTCAGTTTGGATATCCGACGCATCTGAAGTTCCCCATTCTCCAAAGCCCCGCAGTGGGTGCTCGGTTCGGCGCACATTAACGCGCGTAGACACTCCTGGGAACGGGATCGTGCGGGGCCGTTACCCATTCGTGCCGATGGCCGGTTACGCCCTTGTGAACCAGGGGGTCGCAGGGGAGCGAAACGGGCATGCGCGTGTGCACGGGGCCCACGCTGCACCCCGCCGGACCGCGCCGCAACCGGGGTGCGCGGGGCAGGTGACACAGGTGAGGGCGGCCGCGTCCACCGGGGACTCGGCCGCCCTCACCACGCGTACGCCTTTACCGCAGGGCGTCCAGGAAGGCCGCGGCGGTGAAGAGCTCCACGCCCACCGTGATCGCGTGCTCGTCCACGTCGAAGTCGCCCTGGTGCAGGTCGCGCACGGTGCGCTCGCCGGGGGTGCGGACGCCGAGGCGGGCCATGGCGCCGGGGACGCGCTCCAGGTACCAGGAGAAGTCCTCGCCGCCCAGGCTCTGTTCGGTGCCCTCGACGGACTCCACCCCGCGCCGCGCGATCATCGCGTCGCGCAGCAGCTCGGTGGCCCCGGACTCGTTGACGACGGGCGGGACGCCGCGCACGTAGGTGATCTCCGACTTGGCGCGGTGCAGGTTGGCCACCTCGTCGATGGCCGCGACCACCAGGTCGGGCGCCTGCCGCCAGGTCTCCAGGTCCAGGCAGCGCACGGTGCCGGAGAGTTCGGCGTGCTGCGGGATGACGTTGGGCGCGTGGCCGGACTCGACCCGGCCCCAGGTGACGGCGAGCCCGCTGCGGCTGTCGACCCGGCGGTTGACCAGCGCGGGCACGTCGGTGACGACCCGGGCGGCGGCGGTGACCAGGTCGGTGGTCAGGTGCGGGCGGGCGGTGTGCCCGCCGGGGCCGTCGAGGGCGATCTCCAGCCGGTCGCACGCGGAGGTGATGGGCCCCTGGCGCAGCCCGATCTTCCCCGCGTCGACCCGTGGGTCGCAGTGCACGGCGAGGATCCGGCCGACGCCCTCCAGCGCGCCGTCGGCGATGACGTCGGCGGCGCCGCCGGGCAGCACCTCCTCGGCGGGCTGGAAGATCAGCCGGACCGGGCGGGGCAGCAGGCCCTGGCGGTGCAGTTCGGCCAGCACCAGGCCGGTGCCGAGGACCACGGTGGTGTGCACGTCGTGACCGCAGGCGTGGGCGCGGTCGGGCACGGTGGACCGGTAGGCGCAGCCGGTCTTCATGTCGGGGATGGGCAGGGCGTCGATGTCGGCGCGCAGGGCGAGCGCCGCCGAGTCGGTGCCGGCCTCGTCGTCGGTACCGATGTCACAGACCAGGCCGGTCCCGCCGGAGAGCACCCGGGGGCGCAGTCCCGCTCGCTGGAGGCGTTCCTTGATCGCGGCGGTGGTACGGAACTCCTGGTTGCCCAGCTCCGGGTGCATGTGGAGGTCTCGCCGGAACGCCACGAGTTCGGCGCGCAGGGCCTCGGGCAGCGCGCCGGGGAGCACCGCTCCCCCGGGGAGATCGATCTCGGACTCCAGTGACATCAGTGGCTTCACCCTTTGAAGAGTAGGGCGCCGGAGCCGTCCACTGACCCCTGATCAAGAAAAATCAGCCCGTTGGAGGGAGAAAATCCGGCTGCCCTACGCATAGCCGTTCGGCGATATGGGTACACTCACCGCCCTTTTGGGAGGGTAGGAGCTCTCGGCCTGCCGGGCCATGAGGTCGGTCACAGCCGCGGCGCCGGCGTCGGCACCTTTCGTTCTTCCACGGTTACCACGCTCGGCCCAACCCACGCCGAGCGGTTCATCTGGCGGACACCGGGGCGCCGTCCGGGTGTGTCCGCGCGGTTCAGCTCGTGCGGAGGCGGGCCGCCGTCGGGCCGGCGGGGCGGGGCGCCGGGACGGAGCGCAGCCGGTGGACGTCCTTCGCGGTGCTCGTGACGTCGGCGAGGAAGCCGCGGGCGCGCGGGGAGGCGTGCGCGGTGAGCCAGGCGGGGTCGATGTCGCACACCGCCACCTGCACGCCGGTCCCGGCCAGCGCGAGGGGCAGGGTGTGGACGACGGTGGAGGGGAAGCTGACGACCGTGCGGCCCACGGGACCTCGCCGGGCGACCAGTTCCAGGGGCAGCTCGGGGCGGACGATCTCCAGGCCGGTCTCCACCGCCAGCCGGTGGAGCTTCGCGGTGGTCTCGCGGCGGTGCGCGAAGTAGCGCCGGGCGCCGTGCGTCCGGGCCAGGGAGCGGACGGCGGCCACGTAGGCGTCGGCGTCCACCACGCCGGTCTCCACCAGGGAGGTGCCCACCAGGTCGGCGCCCCGGGTGACGCGTGGCGGTCCGAAGCGGTCCCGGGTCCAGCCGAAGGTGTGGGTGCGCACGGTGACGCCGGGCGGGACGTCCGCCATCGGCATGGAGGTGAAGACCTCCACCGTGCGCCCCGAGCCCGGGGTGAGCCGGCGCCGGGCGGCGGCGGACACGGGGGCGAGGAGCAGGTCGCGGGGGCCGGGGCGGCCCCCCTTGCGGTGCCAGCGCACCAGGCGCTCGCCCCGGGCCAGCTGGCCGGCGAACTCCATGGTGGCCGTGCCGTCGTCGACGACCACCGTCTCGGGGGCGCGGGTGATGGTCAGCAGCAGCTGCACGTACCGGGAGAACGGGTCGCCGAGGACGACCCGCTCCGCCCGGCGCAGCGGCACGGCCAGTCCGCCGATGGTGCGCAGCGGGGCGCCCGCTCCCCCGCGCGCCTCCTCCCAGCGGATCTCGTGGCCCTCCTCGCGGGCCAGCTCCGCCATCCGGCGCAGCTGGCCGCGGGTCATCGGGTCGACCGGGGACAGCACCACGAGGTCGAGTCCCGCGCCGGGCGCGTGCGCGTGCGCCCACTCCAGCACGTTGAGCAGCTGCACCGGGCTCTCCACGAAGGCGAGGGTGCGGGGGCCGGTGCGGCCGGCACGGGGGCTCATCGACGTACGACCGTCCCGTCGTAGGGGTGGGTGGGGGCGGGTCAGACGGACACGGGCTCGCCGGCGGCCGTGGCGATCTCCGCCTCGGCGACGGCACCGGCCACGCGGCGCAGCTTCTTCATCGGGCCGAGCTCGGAGTCGTAGACCTTCTTCACGCCGTCGCCGAGGGACGCCTCGATGGTGCGGATGTCGCGCACCAGGCGGGCCAGGCCCTGCGGTTCGACGGAGGCGGCCTGGTCGGAGCCCCACATGGCGCGGTCGAGGGTGATGTGCCGCTCGACGAAGACGGCGCCGAGGGCGACGGCCGCGAGGGTGGTCTGCAGGCCCGTCTCGTGGCCGGAGTAGCCGATCGGGACGTTCGGGTACTCCTGCTGGAGGGTGTTGATGACGCGGAGGTTGAGCTCCTCGGCCTGCGCCGGGTACGTCGACGTGGCGTGGCACATGAGGATGTTGTCGCTGCCCAGGACCTCGACCGCGTGGCGGATCTGCTTCGGGGTGGACATGCCGGTGGAGAGGATGACCGTGCGGCCGGTGGCGCGCAGTTCGCGCAGCAGCTCGTCGTCGGTGAGGGAGGCGGAGGCCACCTTGTGGGCGGGGACGTCGAACTTCTCCAGGAAGGCGACGGCCTCGGTGTCCCACGGGGAGGCGAACCAGTCGATGCCCCTCTTCTTGCAGTAGGCGTCGATCTGGCGGTACTCCTCCTCGCCGAACTCCACGCGGTGGCGGTAGTCGATGTACGTCATCCGGCCCCAGGGGGTGTCCCGTTCGATGTCCCACTGGTCGCGCGGGGTGCAGATCTCCGGGGTGCGCTTCTGGAACTTGACGGCGTCGCAGCCGGCGTCGGCGGCGGCGTCGATCAGCTTGAACGCGTTCTCGATGTCGCCGTTGTGGTTGATGCCGATCTCGCCGGTGACGTAGACGGGACGGCCGGGTCCGGCTTCGCGGGAACCGAGGACGCGGATACGGGAGTTGACGCTCATGACCTGGGGTTTCCTTACTGGGGGAGGGAATCGAGGGAGGGGCCGAGGAGCCAGCCGGCGATCTCCCGGACAGCGCCGTCACCACCGGGGAGGGTGGTGACCGCGCGGGCGGCGCCGCGTACGGCGTCGTGGGCGCTCGCGACCGCCACGGGCCAGCCGACGAGGGCGAAGCACGGGAGGTCGTTGACGTCGTTGCCGACGTAGAGCACGCGCTCGGGCGCGATGCCCTGTTCCTCGCACCACTGCTTGAGGGCGAGGTCCTTGCGGTCGATGCCGTGCAGCACGGGGAGCTTCAGCTTCCGTGCGCGGGCGGCGACGACCGGGTTCTGCTCGGTGGACAGGATCAGCAGCTTCAGGCCGCTGCGGCGCAGGGCGGCGATGCCGAGGCCGTCGCCGCGGTGCACGGAGACGAACTCCCGTCCGTCCGCGTCGATCAGCACCCGGTCGTCGGTCTGGGTGCCGTCGAAGTCGAGGACGACCGCGTCGATGTCGCCGGCGGCCGGCAGGCCGGTCCGGCCCGTGTCGAGGAGGGGCGCGAGGGCGCGGGCCCGGGCGAGGTCGTGCGGGTCGTCGATCTCCAGGACGCGTGCCGGGTCGGTGCGGACCAGTTCGGTGCGGCCGAAGAAGCGGTGGTTGTGCGTGCGGAAACCCGCGGCGTCCATGGCGTAGGCGGCGCCGGTCTCCAGGAAGTCCTGGGGGCGGTCCTGGCGGCGGGGGCGGACGGCCTTGTCGTGGTTGACGCCGTGACCGTGGCCTTCCCCGGCCGTCCCGGCACCGGTGTCGCGCCAGACGAAGCCGTGGAACGGGGCGACCGTCACCGCCGTGTCGGCGCCGCCGTGCGCGACCGCGGCGGCCACCCCGTCGACGTCCTCGCGGGTGAGGAAGGGGCTGGTGCACTGCACGAGCAGGACGACGTCGGTCCGGGCGCCGTGCAGGGCCTCGTGGGCGTCCAGGGCGTGCAGCACGGCCGCCTCGGAGGTGGCGGTGTCCCCGGCGAGGTCGGCGGGCCGCAGCACCACCTCGGCGCCCGCCTGCCGCGCGGCCTGCGCGACGGCCGGGTCGTCGGTGGAGACGACCACGTCCGTGACGTGGCACGCGGCGCGGCACTCGCGCACGGCGCGGGCCACCAGGGGCACGCCGCCGACGGGGGCGAGGTTCTTCGCGGGCACTCCCTTGGAGCCGCCGCGGGCGGGTATCACGGCGAGCACCCGGCGTACGGCCGGAGAGTCGGACATGGGGTCAGCTCCTCGATGAAGGGCGGGCGCGGTCACAGCTCGCCCATGCGGCGGATCACGGGGGCCACGCGCTGCACGCCGTGGCGGTAGGCACCGCGTGCCGTGCGGCGCACGATCCGGCGGACCGGACCGGGCTCCCGGCCGGCGGCGGGCGCGCCGGGCAGCGGCGTCCCGTCGGGCGCCAGGTGGTGGCGGGCGAGGACGCCGGGCAGATAGCCGGGCGCGGTGACGGGTGTGTAGTACGGGGCGAGCGGCGGAAGTCCGCCGGGCGCGTCGAGCAGGCCGGCGATGCGGGTGCGGGCGGCGTCGAAGGCGGTCGCGTACGAACCGTCGGCCGCGACGCCCTGCCGGGTCAGCCAGCGCGGGTCGGGCACCGGGCGGTGTCCGGCGTCGAGCTGGTCCCACGAGGCGAGGCAGCCGGAGCCCGTGAAGTGGTGGTTGCCCAGCGCCTCGCGGACACCGAGGTCGGTGAGGACGGCGGTCGGGACGCGCCGGTGCAGCGCCTCCAGGGCGGCCGTCGAGCTCACGGTGACGAGAAGGTCGGTGCGGTCCAGGACCTCGCCCATGTGCCCGTACACCAGGCGGAGGTTGGCGGGCAGGTCGAGGCCGCGGGCCAGCTTCTGGTAGGGCAGCTCCTCGATGTGCGTGGTGTGTTCGCCGGGGCGGGAGCGCAGCTTCAGCAGCACCTCGCGCTCCGGGTGCCGACGGGCGTGCTGGACCAGGCGGTTCAGCAGGTACGTACGGTCCGTGCGGGTCTGCGGCACGGAGGGCTGGGCGGCGAAGACGACCGTGCGAGGCTCGTGCTCGCCGGTGTGGGGCTCGCCCCCGAGGAACGGCAGCGCGACCTCCGTGACCGCGCCCGCGTCGGCGCCCACCCCCTCGTACACGGCGCGGAAACGCTCCGCGTCCTGGCGGGAGTTGGCCAGCACCAGGTCGGCGCCGTGCCGCAGCAGCAGGCCGTCGGTGAGCTTCTCGTAGACGACGCCGACGTAACCGGTGACCACCACGGGCCGGTGGGGCCGGTCCTCCCACACGCGTCCCAGCCCGTGCAGCATCGCCTGCACCCCGCCGCCGACCAGCGCGAGCACGAGCACGTCGTACGGCTCCTCGCGCATCGCACGCAGGAAACCGGCCGCGGTGACCTCCCGCAGGGAGTCCGCGTGGACGCCGACCTCGCCGAGCTGGCGGGGGGTGGGGGTCGCGCGGCCCCGCAGCAGATATCCGTCCAGGCGGATGTCGCGCGGCGCGACGCGTTTCGCGGTGAGCGTGCCCCATTTCCACCGGGTGTCGGAATCCGCGAGGACCGCCACCCTGAGGGGCTTCTTTGCACTTGCTGGCACACCGAAGACGTTAGGAAGCGAATTCCGCCAACGGCCCAACCGTGCCTCAACGAAAAGTTAACAGCACCCCACGGTGAACCGAACCGGCCCGCGGGAACTCCCGAGGCAGGCGCGATCCACCGGACCGACACACGGAGTTCACGCTCCGTACGGCCGGCGGAAAGAAGGCCCGCCGGGCGGTCTCCTAATGTTTTACGGGTGCCGAAGCTTTCCGTGATCGTCCCCTTTCACAATGTCCAGCAATACGCGCCGGACGCGCTCAGAAGTCTGCGCGAGAATGCCCGGAGCGATTTCGAGTTCGTCCTGGTCGACGACGGCTCGCGGGACGACACCCCGGTGATCGTCGAACGGGCGGCCGGGGAGCTGGCCCGTGTGGCGCGGGTGCGTCACATCCGCCGTGACCGCAACGGCGGGATCGCCTCCGCCCGCAACACCGGCCTGAACGCGGCGCGGGGCCAGTACCTGGCCTTCCTGGACGGCGACGACTGGTTCGCCCCGGGGTATCTGCCCCGACTGGTCGCGGCGGCCGAGGAGTCGGGGTGCGACTTCCTGCGCACCGACCACGTACGGGTCACCGGCCGCGCCCGGACCGTGCACCGGGTGCCCGTGGGGCTGCGGGACGAGGTGCTGGACCCGCGCGAGGCGATCCTGCCCGCCGACCGGACGACCGCGGTGGACTACCCGCAGGCGTGGGCGGGCGTGTACCACCGGCGGCTGCTGGAGCGGGGGCTGCTGCACTTCCCTGAGGGGCTGCGCACCGCCGAGGACCGACCGTGGATCTGGCGGCTGCACCGGGAGGCGGAGTCGTTCGCCGTGGTGGGGCTGCTCGGGGTGTTCTACCGCAAGGGCGTCGCCTCCTCCCTCACCCGGATCGGGGACGAACGGCAACTGGACTTCGTGCGCGCCTTCGACCGGGTGGTCGCGGAGACGGCGGCGGACCGGGACGCGGCCCGGTTGCTGCCCAAGGCGGTGCGGACGTACTGCGCGGTGATCGCCCACCACCTGGCCGAGCAGGACAAGTTCGAGCCGGCCGTGGCCGCACGGCTGCGGACGACGTGCGCGGCGGCGCTGCGGCGGCTGCCGCGGGACGTGCTGGACGGGGTGCTGGACTCGATGGACCCGCGACGGGCGGCGCGGCTGCGGAGGCTGCGGCGGGCGCCGCTCCGCGTGGGGAAGGAGGCCGCGTGATGGCGGCGAGGACGCAGATCTTCTGTGCCTCCGGTCCGTCGGCGGTGGTCACCATGGTGGCCGCGGTCGAGGCCGGACGGCTCCCGGACGCGGAACGCCGGGTGCTGCTGGTGTGCGACGACTCCCCGGTGCCGGAGGCGGCACCGGCGTGGGACGAGATCCCCGGCTTCGGCCGGCTGCGCGCCCGCTTCGACGCGGTGGAGTCCTGGAACGCGACCGTCCGGCCGTTCCACCCGGCGGCCTGGACACCTCGCGCGGAGGACGTGCCGCTCCTGGAACGGCACGTCCGGCGGCTGTGGGGGCTCGGCGACGACCGGGTGGAGCTGGTGCTCGGTCCCCCGGACGTCCCGCCCGCCCTGGCGGTGGCGCGGGTGTTCACCGGGGCGCCGCTGCACGTCTGCGCGGGCGGCCCCGCGGACTACGGGCCCACCCGGGGCAAGCTCGACCCGCTGATCGGCACGCGCGTACGGCAGGTGCTGCACCTGGACCTGGTGCCGGGGCTGGCGCCCCTGCTGCTGGGCGAGTTCGGGGTGCCGGCGCGTGTGGTGCCGGCGGACGCCTACCGGGTGGTGGCCGATGAGGTGGCCTCGGCGGTGGCGGGGGTGCCGGAGGGGGCGGCGCTGGTCGTCGGGGAGAGCATGGCCGCGCTCGGGGTCGGCGCGGAGGGCGGGGAGGACGGGGAGGACGTCCTGCACGGGGAAATGCTGCGGGCGGCGGCCGGGCGCGGTCACCGCCGGGTGGTGTTCGTGCCGCATCCGGCGGCCGGGGCGGGACCCGGCGGCGCGCCGCGGGCGGAGGCGGAGCGGCTGGGGGTGGACCTCATCGTCCTGGACTCCCCCGTCCCCGCCGAGCTGCTGCTTCAGGCGTCCCGCCCGGCCCTGGTCGTGGGCTGCTCGTCGGCCGCGCTGTTCACTGCGTCGGCGCTGTACGGCCTTCCGGTGGCCCGGGTCGGCACGGACCGCCTGTCGGCCCGGCTCACGCCGTACGACCACCCGCACCGCGTGGCGCTGGTGCTGGCGGAGGCGGTACTGCCGGGGGCGGGGCCCGAGGACCGCACGACGGTGCCCGGGGCCGGCGCGGGGGACACGTCGGCCGGCGGGAAGGCGCCGACGGGCGTGGAGCGGAACGCTGGGGGCGCGCCGTCCGCCACGGAAAGGGTGGGCGGCGACGGGCACGTACCGGTGAGTGACGAGTTGGGTGATCTGCTGGCCGCGCTCTCCTTCACCATGCGGCCGCGGGTGCACCCCGCGCTGAGGGGCGTCGCCGAGCGGTATCTCGGGGCGCGGGCGCGGGACCGGCGGTGGTTCCCCCGCGGACGGCTCACGGCGCTGGGACTGCCCGGGGGTGTGCCGAAGGGGCTGGCTTTCCTGCCGCGCACCCGGACCGCGCGGCGGGTGGTGCGCAGAGTGCGGGCGGTGCGGAAGGCCGTACGGGGCTGACGCGCACTGCGCGGCGGAGTCCGTGAAGGGCTCGCCGCCCGGCCGGCGGGCGAGGACCACAGGGTGGCCCGTTGGCAGGGGACTGTTCACCGGGTGTCCATCCGGGCGCCACCGGCGGACCGCCATGCTGGGGCACATTCGGCCTCCGGGGCCGCGTGCGCCCGCCGCGTCCCGGCCGTCGGACCGGCCCGACGGCCCCGCCGTGCCGGACAGCAGAGGCGCCGCGCCCCCTACCCGCGAGAAAGAGGTCCACGTGCCCAAGCTGTCCGTCGTCGTCGCCCTGCACAACGTGGAGGCGTTCGCGGAGACCACGCTGCGCAGTCTCGCCCGCAACGCGGGCCCGGACGTCGAGTTCCTGCTCGTCGACGACTGCTCCACGGACGCGACCGCCGAGATGGTCGACCGGTGGGCGGAGCGGCTCCCGGGCGCGCGGGTGATCCGGCACGACACCAACCGGGGGATAGCGCAGGCCCGCAACTCCGGCATCGACGCGGCCGGCGGCGAGTACGTCACGTTCCTCGACGGGGACGACTGGTACGGGCCGGACCATCTCGCCGGGCTGACGCGGGCCATGGACGAGCTGGGCTGCGACTTCGCCCGCACCGACCATGTGCAGGCCACCGGCACCGAGCGGGTGGTGAAGCGGCCCCCGGCCCGGGTGCGCCACGCGGTGATGGACCCGCGCGACGGGATCGCCCCCGCCGACACCGAGACGATGGTGGACTACCCGTTCGTCTGGGCGGGGGTCTACCGCCGGCACCTGTTCGAGGACGGCGGCCTGCGCTTCGCGACAGAACTGCGCACCGCCGAGGACCGGTTGTGGATCTGGCGGCTGCACCTGCGGGCCCGGACGTACGCCTCGCTGGGTCTGCACGGCGTGTTCTACCGGCGCGGGGTGGCCACCTCCCTCACCCAGGTCAGGGACGAGCGGCAGCTGGACTTCATCCCGGCCTACGACGCCCTGCTGCGGGAGGTCCGTGACGACCCGGAGGCGGACCGCTTCCTGCTCAAGGCGGTCCGCACCTACTGCGCCATGATCGCGTTCCACGTCGGCAAGGCGCACGACTACGAGCCCGCGGCGGCCCGGCGGCTGCGGCAGGAGGCGCGGGCCGCGCTGCACCGCATGCCCGAGCGGGAGCTCGACCGGACCCTCGCCACCATCGACAGCACCCGGGGCAGGCTGCTCGGCCGCCTGCGCGACGGGCGGAAGGCTGCCTGACCCATGCACACCCAGATCTTCCAGGTCTCCACGCTGTACGGAGCGGCCACGCTGGCCGCCGCGCTGGACGCGGGCCTGTTCGGACCGCGCGCGGAGTCCCGGCGCCTGCTGCTGGTCTCGCAGAACGCCGCCGTGCCGGAGACGGCGCTGCGCCTGGACGAGATGCGCGGCCACGACCCGCTCGCCGGGCGGTTCGACGAGGTGGTGAGCTGGAACGAGGCGATCAGCCCGTACCACCCGAGCGCCTGGGGGCCGCGCGGGAACGACACGGTGCTGTGGCAGCGGGCG
This sequence comes from Streptomyces sp. CNH189, assembly GCF_000527195.1. Lineage (NCBI taxonomy): Bacteria > Bacillati > Actinomycetota > Actinomycetes > Kitasatosporales > Streptomycetaceae > Streptomyces > Streptomyces sp. CNH189. The sequence goes on along the minus strand of NZ_AZUS01000002.1, from coordinate 456,262 downwards.
TTCCGGCTGCTGTGGGGCATCGGGGAGCGGGAGACGGTCGAACTGGCCGTCGAGTCGGTCCAGGCCAACCCGGCGCGCGCGCTGACGGCGATCTTCTCCGAGAGCGCCGTCGACGTGTACGCGGACGGCCTGATGAGCTACGGCCCGACCCGGGAGAGGCTGCCGCTGACCGTCGCGAGCCGGGTACGGCGGCTGCTCCACCTGGACCTGGTCCCCGGCCTGCGGCCGCTGCTGCTGTCCGAGTACGGCGTGGAGCCGGTGATCGTGCCGGACGAGGCATTCCGCGCGGTGCTGGACGAGGTCGCCCGGGACGCGGCGGACGACCCGCTCCTCGCACCCGTGCGGGCGGACGCGCCGACGGCCGTGCTGCTCGGCCAGTACCTCGCGGCGCTCGGCATCCTGACCCCCGCCGAGGAGGAGGACCTGCACGTCCGCATGCTCACCGGGGCGGTGCGCGCCGGGCACCGGTCGGTGCTGTTCAAGCCCCATCCGACGGCTCCGGCCGGCTACTCGGCGGCGCTGGCGAAGGCGGCGGCGGACGCGGGGGTGCGGTTCGCGGTGCTGGACGCGCCGCTGCTCGCGGAGACGCTGTACCACCACGCCCGCCCCGAGCTCGTCGTCGGCTGCTTCTCCACGGCGATGGTCACCGCGTCCGCCTACTACGGCGTGCCCGTGGCGCGGGTGGGGACGGGGCTGGTGCTGGACCGGCTGCGGCCGTACCAGAACAGCAACCGGATCCCGCTGGTGCTGGTCGACCATCTGGTGCCCGACCTGGAGCGGGACGAGGCGCCTGCCGTGCTGGGCGCGGCGCCGGAGACCCTGGCGCCGCTGGTGCGGACGACGGGCTTCTGCATGCAGCCCCGCACGTATCCGGCGCTGCGCGAACCGGCCGAGGAATGGCTGCGCGAACGTCTCGCCGACAGCCCCGCCGCCTACTTCCCCGCCCTGCGCCTGGCCGAGCTGGGCCTGCCCGGCAGCAGCCCCGGCACCCGGGCCCGGGTCCGCGCGGGGCGCGCGAAGCGGAAAGTGGGGCGCGCGGTCCGCCGGGGCGGGAGGCGGTAGGCACGCGGCCGAGGCTCGGGGAGCGACTTCGGCCACCGGCCGGTGGGGGTTGTCGCGCAGTTCCCCGCGCCCCTTGAGGATGCCGGTCCAGCGGCCCTCCGGGAGGCGCGGTCGGTGGCCGCTCGGCCAAGCCTCAGCGAGCGACTTCGGCCACCGGCCGGTGGGGGCTTGGCGCGCAGTTCCCCGTAGCCCACCCAGGGGGCGCGGGGAACTGCGCGAACGGCCCCCACCAGCCGGCACCGGCGCTGAGGCCCCGCTCAGTTCATCCCGTAGCGGGCCTCGATCCCCGCGACGATCAGGGCAAGGCCCTCCTCGAAGTGCTCCTCGAAGTCGCCGAAGAGGGCCGCTCCGGCCTCGGCGGCGAGGGGGTGGTCGGCCATCAGCCGGGCGCGGGCCTCGACGTCGAACCCCTCGCGGCGCTCCCCCGGGCGCGGTTCCACGCCCTGCTCCTCGGCCACGAAGCCGAGCGTGTAGAGGAACGTCGTCTGGAGCGCCCGTGCCGCCTGGGTGAGAGTGAGGCCGGCGGCCGTGAGCAGGCGCAGGTTGGCCTCCTGCTGCTCGGCGTGCTCGAGCCCCGTGAAGCGGGTGCCGCTGAACACCTTGGCACCGTCGCGGTAGGCGAGCAGTGTCCGGCGCAGCGCCCGGTTGCTCCTGAGCAGCCGCTCCTGCCAGCTGTCGTCCGGGTCGAGTTCGATCCCGTCGGTCATGCGGCGGAACATCTCGGTCGCCATCTCGTCGAGCAGCGCCTGCTTGTCCTTGAAGTGCCAGTACAGGGCGGGTGCCTTGACGTCCAGTTCCCTGGCGATGGCGCGCAGCGTCAGGCCGTCGAGACCGGCCTCGTTCAGCAGGGTCAGTGCCGTGTCGGCGACCCGCCGGCGGTCCAGCGGGGCGCGTCGTTCCGTACTCACGCTTGACAACTTAACACCGTTAGGGAGACGCTCGGGCGGCAGGTTACTTAACGGCGTTAAGGAGAGAGCCCATGAGCGACACCCATGTCCTGATCGCGGGCGCGGGGCCGACAGGCCTGGCGCTCGGCATCGACCTGGCCCGGCGCGGTGTGCCGGCGCTGATCGTGGAGCGGGCGGACGACCTGTTCCCCGGCTCGCGCGGCAAGGGGCTCCAGCCGCGCACCATGGAGGTCTTCGACGACCTCGGCGTGCTGGACCGGATCCGGGCGGGCGGCGGCCGCTACCCGCGCCAGATGGCCTGGCGCGACGGCAGGCAGCTGGGTGAGCACCGCCTGATGGAGCCGGTGGAGCCCACCGAGGAGGCGCCGTACGAGGGCTGGATGGTGCCGCAATGGCGCACCCAGCGGATCCTGCGCGACCGGCTGGAGGAGCTCGGCGGCAAGATCGCCTTCGGCCGCGAGGTCACCGGCGTCACCCAGGACGAGGACGGCGTGACCGCCCACTTCGCCGCCGGTCCGCCGCTGCGCGCCCGCTACCTGGTCGCCGCGGACGGGGGACGGTCGGCGGTGCGCCGGACGGTCGGCACCACCATGACCGGCGAGGCGGTCGACCCGCTGCCGATGCTGGTGGCGGACGTGCGGATCAGCGGCCTGGACCGGGACTGGTGGCACCTGTTCCCGCCGCGCGAGGGCGACGACGAGTTCCTCACCCTCTGCCCGCTCGCCGGGACGGACGACTTCCAGCTGGTCGCCCGGTTCACCGAGGGCACCCGGGTGGACCTCTCCCACGACGCCGTACGGCGGGTCGTGGCCGCCCGCACGCACCTCGCCGCCGAGGACGTGACCGAGGTGCTGTGGGCCTCCGACTTCCGGCCGCGTGCCGCGCTCGCCGACCGGTTCCGCGTGGGCCGGGTGTTCCTCGCGGGCGACGCGGCGCACGTGCACTCCCCGGCCGGCGGCCAGGGCCTCAACACCAGCGTCCAGGACGCCTACAACCTGGGCTGGAAGCTCGACGCGGTGCTGTCCGGCGGGGCCGACGCCTCCCTGCTCGACAGCTACGAGGAGGAGCGGCGGGCGGTCGCCGCGGCGATGCTCGGCCTGTCCACCCGCATCCACCGGGGCGAGGCGAAGCGCGGCGGCGCCACCCTGCAACTGGACCTGGAGTACCGGGGGTCCTCGCTCAGCGCGGAGACCCGCGTGGAGCCCGGGCCGGTACGCGCGGGCGACCGGGCGCCGGACGGCAGGGTGGACGGCGTGCGGCTCTTCGACGCCTTCCGGGGGCCGCACTGGACCCTGCTGGCGCTGGGCACGGACGCCCCGGAACCGCCCACGGGCGTCCGGCTGGTGCGCGGTCCGTCCCACCGCACGTACGGCACGGGCCTGTTCCTGGTCCGCCCGGACGGCTACGTGGGCTGGGCCGGGGACACCCCGGACGGGCTCGGCGCCTACCTCGCCCGGCTCGGGCGGCGCTGACGGACCGCCCACGGGTGTGCCCGGGACGTCCCAGGCCCGTCCGGCGGATCAAGCCGGAAGAACCCGACAGCGCTTCGCGCGCCGGTGAGCAGGGTTCGGGGCGTCCGGCCGCGAGGGCGCGGAGGGAGCCGACACGTCGGGGGTTACCCGCCCGAGCGCGGCCGGGAGTGGGCGTCGGCGACCGACGGCGACGCCGTTGGGGGTGTTCCCCCGCCCGTTCAGGGCAGTCGGGGAGGGCGTGCCCCACCCCGCGTCGCCGGCATGATCCGCCGGACGGGCCTTACGCGCTCGCCGTCGACAGCTTCGCCGCGAAGCCCAGGAACAGGGCACCCGCCGCCGAGGTGGCGCCCGCCGAAAGCCGGCGCCGGCGGCGGAAGACGGCGGCCAGCCGGGTACCGCTGAAGATCAGCGCGCTGAGGTAGAGCACGCTGGCGATCTGGGCGAACGCGCCCAGGACCACGAACGACAACGCCGGGTAGGCGTAGGCGGGGTCGACGAACTGCACGAAGAAGGCGATGAAGAACAGGATCGCCTTCGGGTTGAGCAGGCTGACGACCAGCGCCCGGCGGAACGGACGTTCACCGGCCGCCTCGGCGGCGGGAGCCTCCTGCGCGCTCTCCTCCCCGCGGGTGCGCCACATGCCCCACGCGGCCCGCAGCATCCCGACGGCCAGCCAGGCCAGATAGCCGGCGCCGGCGTATTTCACGATGCCGAACAGCACGGCGTTGGCCTGGAGCAGGGAGGCGACCCCGGCGGCCGACAGCGTCATCAGGACGGCGTCCCCGCACCAGACGCCGGCGGCGGCCGTGTAGCCGGAGCGCACCCCGCGGCGGGCGGCGACGGACAGGACGTACAGCGAGTTGGGTCCCGGCAGCAGGATGATCAGGGCCAGGCCCGCCAGGTAGGTGGGAAGGTCGACGACACCGAACATGGCAAGGAGTGTCGCACGGGGGTGCGACACTCCTCGGCCCTGTCTCGGCCTGCGAGAACGACGGTCAGAAGGCGTCGCTCGGCACGTACGTGCCCCATACCTCGCGCAGGGCGTTGCAGACTTCGCCGACGGTGGCGCGGGCCTTGAGGGCGTCCTTCATGGGGTAGAGGACGTTGTCCTCGCCTTCTGCGGCCTTCTTCAGCGCGTTGAGTGCGGTGTCGACGGCCTGCTGGTCGCGCTCCGCACGCAGCTTGGCGAGGCGTTCGGCCTGCTGGGCCTCGATGGCGGGGTCGACGCGGAGCGGCTCGTAGGGTTCTTCCTCGTCGAGCTGGAAGCGGTTGACTCCGACCACGACCCGCTCGGCGGAGTCGGTCTCCTGGGCGATGCGGTAGGCGGAGCGTTCGATCTCGTTCTTCTGGAAGCCGTGCTCGATGGCGTTGACGGCGCCGCCGAGGTCCTCGACCTTGCGCATCAGTTCCAGGGCGGCGGTCTCGACGTCGTCGGTCATCTTCTCGATGACGTAGGAGCCGGCGAAGGGGTCGACGGTGGCGGTGACGTCGGTCTCGTAGGCGAGGACCTGCTGGGTGCGCAGCGCCAGGCGGGCGGACTTGTCGGTGGGAAGGGCGATGGCCTCGTCGAAGGAGTTGGTGTGCAGGGACTGGGTGCCGCCGAGCACGGCGGCGAGGCCCTGCACGGCGACGCGGACCAGGTTCACCTCGGGCTGCTGGGCGGTCAGCTGCACCCCGGCCGTCTGCGTGTGGAAACGCAGCATGAGCGACTTGGGGTTCTTCGCGCCGAACTCCTCGCGCATCACCCGCGCCCAGATCCGGCGCGCGGCGCGGAACTTGGCGACCTCTTCCAGGATCGTGGTGCGGGCCACGAAGAAGAACGACAGGCGGGGGGCGAAGTCGTCGACGTCCATGCCGGCCGCGACCGCGGTGCGCACGTACTCGATGCCGTCGGCGAGGGTGAACGCGATCTCCTGCGCGGGCGAGGCGCCGGCCTCGGCCATGTGGTAGCCGGAGATGGAGATGGTGTTCCACTTCGGGATCTCGGCCCGGCAGTACTTGAAGATGTCCGCGATCAGGCGAAGGGACGGCTTGGGCGGGAAGATGTAGGTGCCGCGGGCGATGTACTCCTTCAGCACGTCGTTCTGGATCGTGCCGGTGAGCTTGTCCGCGGACACGCCCTGCTCCTCGGCGACCAGTTGGTACAGGAGCAGCAGCAGGGAGGCGGGCGCGTTGATCGTCATCGACGTGGACACCTTGTCCAGCGGGATCCCGCCGAACAGCACCCGCATGTCGTCGATCGAGTCGATCGCGACACCGACCTTGCCGACCTCGCCCGAGGCGATCGGCGCGTCGGAGTCGTGGCCCATCTGGGTGGGCAGGTCGAAGGCGACCGACAGACCCATCGTGCCGTTGGCGATCAGCTGCTTGTAGCGGGCGTTGGACTCCGTCGCCGTACCGAAACCGGCGTACTGGCGCATCGTCCACGGACGCCCCGTGTACATCGTCGGGTACACGCCCCGGGTGAACGGGTACACGCCCGGCTCACCCAGCTTCTCGGCCGGGTCCCAGCCCTCGAGGGACTCCGGCCCGTAGACCGGTTCGATGGGCAGTCCGGACTCCGACTCGCGCGCCATGATGTGCATGCCTCCCGCTGAGCAGCGTTGCTCGATCCGATCGCCGGTCACTCGCCAGTTACTCACCAGTACAGGCCGACCCTTCGACGGACTGTAGCGGTGCGCGTGCGGCCCGGTGGAGGGGCACACGCTGGGACCTTCCTCACAGCCTCGGTGGGACCCCGCTCACAGGCCGCCGTCGGGACGCCGTCCGGTCACTTCCCACCATGCCTCCTTGTTCCGCCCCGGTCACGTCCGGGGTAGAACTCAGGTGACGACCGGGCGGGTCCGGTGGGGCGGGACGAACGGGGGCAGGGGTGCGCGGGAAGAGCACGAGCAGGCGGGGGATCGCCGTCCTGGCGGCGCTGGCGGCCGGTGCCGTGGGTGCGGCCGGGTGCACGGTGCAGCCGGCCGGTACGGACGGGCAGGGCAGGTCGCCGGTGCGGATCGAGGTGCCGGACGGGACGCCGGACGCGACGCGGTCCGCGCCGCCGGCACGGTCGCCGGACGCCCCGGCCAAGCCGTCGCCGTCGGACCCGCCGTCGGCCCGGCCGGCACCCGCGCGGGTGCTGTGGTCGCCCGGGGACAAGGGGCGGGACATACGTGAGCTCCAGGCGCGGCTGCGGCAGATCGCCTGGGTCTTCCACGGGCCCACCGGGACCTACGACGACCTGACGGCGGAAGCGGTCCGGGGCTTCCAGGGCAAGCGCGGACTGCCGAGGACGGGCGTGACCGACACGGTCACCTGGCAGCGGCTGCGCGCGATGACGCGTGAACCGGGCCGCTGGGAGCTGTATCTGATGGGCGGCCAGCCCGCCGACGCACCGGATCCGCGCTGCATGACCGGCCGGGTGATGTGCATCAGCAAGTCGAGCCGCACCCTGCGCTGGATGATCGACGGCCGCACGGTGTCGACGATGCCGGTCCGCTTCGGCTCGGAGTACACCCCGACCCGCGAGGGCGTCTTCCAGGTCTTCTGGAAGTCCCGGCACCACGTGTCCACGCTCTACGACTCCCCGATGCCGTACGCGATGTTCTTCAGCGGCGGCCAGGCGGTGCACTTCTCGTCGGACTTCGCCGCCCGGGGCTACGCGGGGGCCTCGCACGGCTGCGTCAACGTGCGCGACGAGGCGGCGATCGCGGAGCTGTACGAGCAGGTGCGCGACGGCGACAAGGTCGTCGTCCACTGGTGAAAGGGGCGCGGGCGGGACCGGGGGAACGTGTCCCGCCCGCGCCAGGTGCACGAGCCGCGGGTACGGGGGGAACCCAGGCTCCGTGCGACGGCCGATGACCAGTCGGCTCACTCAGTACTGCGTCACGAGCGCCGGAAGTGTCACACCTGGCGGTACGCGATCACGTCACGGAGAGCGTCACCGCAGGTCAGGAGGGTTTTCCGGGCTCTTTGTCGCCCGCCTTCCCCTTGTTGCCCTTGCCCTTGCCCGGGCTCTGATTGCCGTCCGGGCCCTGGTCCTGACCCGTGCCGTTGCCGTTGCCCTTGCCCTTGCCGGGCTGGTTTTTCTCCTCGGCCGCCGAGCCACCGCGTCCGCCGTTGCCCCGGCCGGCGCCCTTGCCGTTGCCGCCGTCGTTGCCCTTACCGTTGCCGCCGCCGTTGCCCTTGCCCTTGTCCTGGCCCGTGCCCTCGCCGTCGTTCCCGCCGTTCCCGGCGCCGTCGCCCGGGTCCTGGTTGCCCTTGCCCTGGCCCGGGTTCGCGGCGTGGTCCCCGGCGTCGCCCGGGTCGAGCCGGGTCTCCGCGTCGTGCGTGTCGCCCCGGCCCTCGGAGTCCCGGTCGCCGGTCTTCTCGCCGGCCGTGACACCGCGGCAGTACCCGGGCACGCGGGAGGCGCCACCCGCCGCCTCGTGCAGCACCCGGCGGCGTTCGCCGTTCACCGGCCGGCCCTCGTGCCACGCGCGGCACGCCGACACGACCAGCTGCCGGCGGGCGGCGAGGGACGCCGGACCGTCGTCGGGGTCGGCCGGCGCGCTGGTGCGGCCGGTGTCCCCGTCGGCCCCGGCGCCCGCCCGGCCCCCGTCGGCGTCCCCGTCCGCCTTCCGGTCGTCGGGGGAGACGGAACCGCCCGTCGACGGAGGGGAGACCAGGGGGCGCTCGGGGTGGGTGGCCGTGGCGGAGCCCGCGGGGCCGGACCGGGAGTCGTCGGAGGGCGTGCGCAGCAGTCCGGTCCCGGCCAGCACCGCGGCGCCGCCGACCATGCCCACGACCAGCGCGGCGGCCAGCAGCTGCCGCGCGGGACGCGGCCGGCGGGGTCCGTCCGGGGTTCCGTTACGTTCGGCGCGCGGGGCGCCGAGGCGGATCAGGCCGACGTCGGCGCCCGCCGGTCCGGTGCCCTGACCGGCGGGCGGGGCCGAGTCGGCCTGTCCCGCCCGCTCGTCCCTGGACTTGCGGAAGGCGGCCAGCACGGCCGCCTCACCTGGGAGTTCCTCGCCCGCCGAGGGCGGCGGCGCGGACAGCGCGCGGAGCGTGCCGGCGAGCCGTTCGGCCCGGTCACGGTCGGGTGGGCCGGCAGCCTCGGGGGGCTCACCGCTCAGCAGGCGCTCCGCCGCCTCGGGGTCCAGCCACCTGTACTGCTCATCGGCCATCACATGTCCTTCTGCGTCCGCGTTCGCAACTGCGTCACACTCGCGGACGTCACCGTACGACGGCGTGGTTCTCTCTGGGGCGGTAGGGCGTCGAGCACCCCGGCGGATTCCGGATGGCCTTCCGGATCGTCGAGCAGCTCGGCCAGCCGGCGCAGACCGCGGTGGGCCGCCGTCCGGACGGCGCCGGGCCGCTTGCCCAGGGTCTGCGCGGCCGTCTTGGCGTCCAGCCCGACGACGACGCGCAGGACGACGGCCTCGGCCTGGTCCTGCGGCAGCCGGGAGATGAGGGAGAACGCGCCGTCGGTGGCCAGCGCCTCCATCGCCTCGCCGGCCGTGTCGGACTCGGCGGGCCGGCCGGTCAGCTCGGTCTCGTCGCCGCCTATCGCCGGGCGGCGCCCGCGCATGCGTATGTGGTCCAGCGCGCGGTTGCGGGCGATACGGGCGGCCCAGCCGCGGAAGCGGTCCGCGTCGCCGCTGAAGCGGTCCAGGTCACGGGCGATCTGCAGCCACGCCTCGGACGTCACGTCCTCGGCGTCGGGCTCGCCGACGAGTGTCCTTACGTACCCGAGCAGCCGTGGGTGCACGGCGCGGTACACGGTCCGGAACGCGGTCTCGTCCCCGTCCTGTGCCGCACGCACCGCGGCAGTCAGCTCCGCGTCGTCCCCCAGCACGCGTGCGCCCTTCTGCGCCTAAGCCGGCGCCGCTCTCGCGGACCGGGTTGCTCGCCGTCGTCATTGCTCAGTCGGTCGTTGCGGTCTCAAGGCCGCGCACGGAGGTTGTGGTCGTTTGTCTCCCGCGGCCTGGCGCGAAAGGCACGTTACGACCTGAAACCACTCCCCGTCCATGACCGTACAAGATGCAACTAACCCGTGACACCGGACGTGTGACAGAAAACGCATGCCCGGCGCTGTAGAAGGTACGGGTCGCCGCGCGGCCCGTACCGCGCGACGGCCGGGGCCTCTCCTGTGGGGGGTGGCGGCCCCGGCCGTCTCCGCGCCCACCCCGCCGTCCAGTTGAGGGGCCATCAGGTCCCGCCCCGGCCGCGGGCAGTCGTGCCGCTGGGGCGATGGGGAGTCCCCCCGCTCGAGCGAAGCCGAGAGTGGGGGGGGTGGGCGCGGCGGCACCCCGTCCACGCCGGGCCGCGCGAACACCCCCCGTTCCGGTGAGGAACGCAACCCCTAAGGCTTCCCCGCAGGAGGCACGCGCCCCTCCCCCTGGCCACCGTTCCCCTTGCCGGCACCGTTCCCCTCGCCCCGTGGCTCGGTACCGACCGCCTCCCTCGCGGTGCGACCACCCTCAGGCGCCGCAGGCGTACTCGGCCGCACCGGCGCCGTAGCCCCGGAGCGTCCGGCGCAGTACGCCCCCACCCGCTCCTCACCCCCCGCCGCCGCGACCAACCGCTCCCAGCCCGGCGCGTCCAGTGCCCGGCCCCGCCCCGCGACCTCCTCGTAGGCCCGGCAGTGGGCCTCGATGTCCCGGGCGGTGTCCGGGCGTTCGCCGTCGGACCGCCCGCCGGCAGCCCCCGGAGCGGAGGCGGGGCCCGGTGTCTCCCCGGGGGCCGCCGCTGCCTCCGGAGCCGCCGGAGCGGACGTGGCGGACGGCGACCCCGTGGGCCGGGGCTCCTCGGACGGCCCGTCGGTCGAGGAGCCCGCGGCCCCGATCCCGGCCACCGCCACCCCGCTCAGTGCGCAGCCCGCGACCAGCGCGGTGAGGGCGGCCCGGAGCGAACGCCCGCCGAACCGCCGTCGAGGGGCCCGCCAGTCGTCCCGGCGGCGGGTGCGCGCGCCATGCGCCCCCGACTCCCGGGCGGCCACGAACGCGGCGACGGCCCGCTGTTCCGCCCCGGCGTCCACGCGGTCGTGGACCAGGACTGCGGCGAGCGCCGCCTCCAGGCGGGCCGTGTCACGGGCCGGCCCCTCGACGGAGACGGGAGCGGGACGGCCGAGCGCGGACGGTGTGCCCTCGGGGCGCGCACGCCGACGGCCGGCCCGCCCGCCGTCGCTCTGCCGTTCACCCATGTCCGTTCCGCCCCTGCTCGATCGTGTGTTCGGACGCGCCCGGTTCCGGTCCGCCGTGCGGCCGCCGGGCCCGTGCGTGTGCGGCTGTCGCACCCTGTCCCACCAGGCGGAAGACCAGTGACTCGGACAAACGGATACGGTCCGTCCGCCCCGGCCGTTCAGCCGCGGGCCCGGCCGTGCCGTGCGACACGACCGCCGTCCTGTCCCGCGGTCACGTCGTCTCACCCAGCGTCCGCGGTGCGTCATCCGTCACACCGTCGTCGCCGAGCTGCCGTGCCAGGCGCCGCAGGCCCCGGTGCGCGGCGGTCCGTACGGCGCCCGGGCGCTTGCCCAGCACCCGGGCGGCGGAGGGTCCGTCGAGGCCGACGACCACACGCAGCAGCACGGCCTCGGCCTGGTCCCGGGGCAGTCCGCCGACGAGGGCGAGGGCCTGCTCGGTGGACATGGCCTCCATGGCCTGGTCGTGGGTGCTGTGTGGCGCGGGCAGTTCCAGTACGTCCTGTTCCAGGGCGGACGGCCGGGGTCGTACCCGCTGCCGGCGCAGGTGGTCCAGCGCCCGGTGCCGGGCGATGGTCGCCGTCCAGCCGCGGAACCCGGCGCCGTCGCCCTCGAACCGGCCCAGGTCGCGGGCGATCTCCAGCCAGGCGTCCGACATCACGTCCTCGGCGTCGCCGCCGACCAGTCCGCGCACGTAGGCGAGCAGTCCGGGCTGCACGAGCCGGTAGGCCACGGCGAACGCGGCCTCGTCGCCTTCCTGGGCGCGCGCGACGGCCGCGCCCAGCTCCCCGTCGTACGCCTGTGTGCGGCGGGATTCCCCTCCGTGGCCCAAGAACCGTCCTCGTCCGTACCGAGCGCGTAGCGCCTCGCTCCCGCATGACGTGTGCACGTCGGCCGTGTCACGCCCCCAGGGTCCTCAGCGCGCGCCGCCGGCAAAGTGTCACAGGTCAACCCACGTCCCCGACGCCCCACCGGCCCCGCGCGGCCCGTGCCGGCCGCTCCTCACCCGCGGCGGGTGCCGCTCGTCGCGTCCCTGCACAGCAGGCGCAGGGAGCCGTCGTGGGTGTAGCAGCGACGGGCCTCGTCGACGGGGTCCCAGAGGCGGCCGTCGGGGGTGCGCACCCAGTGGTCGCCGCCGGAGGCCCACCACTCGCCCCCCGTCTGACGCACGATCACCTCGCCGGCGTAGGCCCCGAAGCCGCGCAGCACCAGCTCCACGGCGGCGTACGGGGCCGACTCCCGGCGGATGTCCTCGATCATGCGGTCGACGCTCCACAGACTGCGCGCCGAGTAGTCGAGGCGCAACCGTGCCCCCTCACGCATCGCCGCCACCGCGTCCGCCGCCCAGCGGACCGGCTTCGTCGCCGCCGAGGGCCTGGTCTCCTGCTGTGTCGTCACAGTCGTCGCAGTCGTCACACTCTGGAGAGCGCTGCGGCGAACCGTTTCGTCACCCCGATTCGGCGACTTCCCACAACGGGCGCACGACCGCCCCAGGACACGCACACGACCGTTGCCGCACGCCCCCGCCGGGCACGGGGCCTCATCCGTCCCGGCGGCTGCGGCGGGAGACCGCGGCGCGCAGCACCCGGCGCCCCTCCGTGGACGCCTTCAGCGCGCCGCGCAGCCCGGCCGTGCCGTGGGCGGCGACGAGCTCCAGGACGGCGGTCTGACGGCGCAGTTCCGCGGCGAGCAGCGGCGACAGACCGTCCGCGCGGTCCTCGCGGCGCGCGGCGGCCAGATCGGTGTCGCCGGCGCCGTCGAGCAGCAGGTGGATGCGCAGCGCGTCGACGGAGCAGCGGTCGGCCCACTCCCGCAGCGCCGGCGCGGACCGCGCGGCGGGGGCGGCGGCGAGCATTCCGCGCGCCAGTACCGCCGCCTCGTCCGTACCGCACGCCGGGCCGGCCGCCGCGTCCAGCTTCCCGCGCGTCTGCTCCAGCAGTTCGCCCCAGTCGCCGTCGGCGGGACCCTCCGCGAGGCTCCCCCACAGCGGCCGCAGCACCTCGTCGTCACCGCCCAGCAGCGGCGCGCACCGATCCAAACAAGCCAACCCGCTCACGGCAAGTCCGCGCTCGTCGGCCCGCGCGATCAGTTCCTCAAGGCTCATCCACGCCTCCCTCGGCGGCTCTCCGCAGGCCCCCTGAGGAGGCCTCGACGGGCCTCGTCCCTCACGGAGCCCGCATTTCCCCTTACTGCGTGCGACAAGCCGGGAGTGTCACTCGGGCACCACACACAACCGGTCGAGCAGCCGGAAGAAGAGGTTTTCGGCCAGCGGTCCGGGGTCCGCGGTCAGCACCTCCAGGACGTCCTCGACGGCCACCGTGCGCCCGGCCTCCTCGGCCCAGAAGACGGCCCGTTCGGCGGCGTCGGCGGGTTCCAGGAAGTAGTCGTCGACGGTGAGCCCCTCCTGCCGGCCGTCGAGGTACCCGGCCATCGCCTCCCGGGCGAGGCAGGCCGTCCACACCCCGCTCTCGGGGGACGCCGCCTCCACGGCCACGCAGTCGCTGTCCATCACGTACCCGAAGAGCGCGGGCGCCCCGGTCTCCCGGGCCAGGTCGGCCATGCCGCCCACCTCGCCCTCGCGTCCCGGGTACTCCCACATCTGCCACCCGTCCGGGGCCGAGGTGCGCAGGGTCAGTCCCCCGGCCGCGCCGGCCAGCGCGCCCAGTCCGGCGAGCGGCCGCTCCCCGCGGCCCACGACGAAATAGCCCCAATAACCCATGTGCCGGTGTCCCCCCGTATGTCGGTTCTCGGCCCGGCGCGCCGAGCCGTCGGCTCGCCGAGAACACCACCACAGCCGCCCGGGGGTTCGCAGGCGTTCGCGGCAATCCGCTCAGTCCAGCCGGTCCGCCAGCTCGCGGAACTCGTTCCAGGACAGCTCGGGCTCGCCCGGGTCCCACAGCTTCTGGACCAGCGCCCGCAGCGGCATCCGGATACCCGCCGCGACCTGCTCCTGGGTCTGGGAGCGCGGCAGGTCGCCCCAGACGGCGAAGGACCCGCCGAGGATCTGCCGGTCGTACTTCGCGGGGACGGCGGTGGTGCCGCGCAGCACCCGCGGCGTCCACTGCTCGTAGATCCGCTCGCCGGTCGGGTAGACGAAGGTGAGCGGCTCGCCGAGCACGTAGTAGAGGAACTCGTCGTTGTAGTTGATCACGTCGCGGCCCTCGGCGAGGTACTCGGCGGGCTTACGGGCGCCGATCTCCTTGCCGGTCCAGTAGGCGACCCGGATGTCCTCGTCGGCCTGGACGGACCCGCCGGAGAAGAAGCCGTCGTTCCATGCGCGGGGGACGCGGTCGTTCGCGCGGACGGTGGCGGCCCGGTCGTTGAGCCAGCCCGTGGTGAGGTCCTCGACGGTGGCACCGGAGCCGTACTTGTCGCGGGCCGCGGCGGCGAGGCCGGGGAAGGTCGCCTCGGGGTCGGAGACCACCAGGGCCTGGTACTCGTCGCCGCCGAGGTGCCACTGGTCGCCGGGGAAGAGCCCGGCGTACTCGTCCAGCAGGTCGTCGACGATCTCGGCGGACTTCGGGTTCGCGATGTCGACGGCGCCGCGCACCGCCTCGCCGTTCGCCTTGCGCAGCTGGAGGTCGGGGTGGGCGTCGATGACGGCGCCGAGGTGTCCGGGCGAGTCGATCTCGGGGACGACGGTGATGTGCCGGCTCTCCGCGAGCTCGACGATCTTCCGGACCTGCGCCTTGGTGAGGTGGTCCTTCGAGACGATCTCCGGGTGCGAGTCGGACTCGATACGGAAGCCCTGGTCGTCGGAGAAGTGCAGACCGATCTCGTTGTACTTGAGGTCGCCCAGTTCGCGTATGCGGTCCTCTATCCAGCCGGCGTCGTAGTGCTTGCGCGCGATGTCCAGCATCAGCCCGCGCCGCGGCTTGGCGGGCTCGTCGCGCACCACGCCCTCGGGGGCGGTGCCGGCGCCGCGTATCTCCTGCTTGAGCGTGCGGGTGCCGTGGAAGACGCCCGCCTCGCCCGGCCCGCTCACGGTCACCCGCCCGCCGCGCACCGTCAGGGTGTACGACTCCGGGTTCGCCCCCTCGTCCCGGTTCAGCTCCAGGCGCACGTCACCGGCCCGCTCGTCGTCCCGTTCGCCCGCGTACGTCAGCCCCAACTCGCGGGCGGTCAGCCGGCCCTCGTCGGCCAGCGCCGGGTCGGACACGACCACCCGGTGGCCGGGCACCGGGCGCCAGCCGGGACCGCGTTCGGCCGTGTGCTCGCGGACGGCGGGTATGGTCCGCGGCGCCTCGGACAGCGGATAGCTGCGGGTCGGGCTCGGCGTCGGGGAGGAGGGGGAGGAGGGGGAGGCGGCCGCCCCGCCGTCCCCGCCGGAGGCCCACAGACCGAGGCCCACACCGGAGGCGACCACCACCGCGCCCGCGGCCACGGCCGCCGCCGTCACCCGCCGCCGTCGCGTCGCCCCCTCGACGGGGCGACGCCTGCGCTGACCGTGCTGCCTGTGCCGACTCACTCTGCCAACGTACGACCCGTTCGGGTGAGAGGCGTCCACAAGCCGTCCCCAAACTCTGCCGTCCGGGTGAAATGGGGGTACCGATCGGACACGTCTCGGACTCACTCGATAACGTGACGTCACAACTCTCACAGCATCTGCCACCGACACACACGAGACGCCCACGAGGACCCACGCTGCCTGCGCACCGTCTCCCAGACCTCCCCGGCCGAGTCGCCATACCCGGACAGTCCCGCGGCGCGCCCGGCTCGCCGTCCCCGCTCGAGTGGTTCAACACCGCCCCCGAGCCGGACGCCGAGCGCGCCCTCCTGGCCTGTCTGCGCAGCCGTCGCTGGGCGCTGCTGCTCACCGGCCACCGCCCCTACCCCGACGTGGCGTCCCTCCTGGCCGCCTCGGACGAGGCGACGTACGACCTCTCGCCGGAGGAGATCGCCGAGGCGCTGGCCGCCGAGCCGCTCCCCTCCCTCCCCGAGGACACCTACACGGCCGCCCACACCGCCCTGAACGCCGCGCACGCGGCCTACGAGGCCAAGTTCGGCCATGTGTTCGTCATCTGCCTGGACGGCGTCCCCGGGAACGAGATCCTGGACCGCGTCCTGGAGAACATCCGGTCACGATTGGCGAACGATCCCGAGGAGGAGCACGCGGTCACCCGGGACCAGCTCCGCCTCCTGGCCAGGGAACGTCTGCACGACGCCCTGAGGGGCGCGGGACCGTGACGATGTGCGGCTCCGCCGCGTGAGCGCGACAAGCCCCCACGGCGCCGCACCCGGCAATTAGCCGCACACCCCCCTCTTCCGGCGGCCGCCCGCACCAACCGGGCCCCCCTTTTGGTGCAAGTTTGATCACACCGGCAGGCCCCCCGTAAGCGCCACAGGCAACCGTCGCTACCATGCTGGGGGCCGGTGGACCGTACCCGGCCGGGCCCGACCGACAAGGAAAGCCGGCGCGGCCCCAATCACCGCTCCCGGAGGAAATTTCCGTGCCGGCTGGAACGCTGTACCGCGGCCGGGAAGGAATGTGGTCCTGGGTGGCTCATCGAGTCACCGGCGTCCTCATCTTCTTCTTCCTGTTCGTTCACGTGCTGGACACCGCCCTCGTGCGCGTGTCCCCCGAGGCCTACGACAACGTCGTGGCCACGTACAAGACGCCGATCGTCGCGCTGCTGGAGTACGGCCTCGTCGCCGCCATCCTCTTCCACGCGCTCAACGGCCTGCGTGTCATCGCCGTCGACTTCTGGATCAAGGGCGCCCGGTACCAGAAGCAGATGCTCTGGACCGTCGTCGCCGTGTGGATCGTGCTGATGCTCGGGGCGATCTACCCCGTCCTCGGCCACGCCGCTCGTGAACTGTTCGGGAGCTGACGCAGATGTCCACGACTGAAACCTCCGCCGCGGGCATCGGCCCCGTCGAGGGCGGGTCCCTCTACTCCGTCGACAACCCCGCGCCGGTCATCGAGCCCCCGCGCAAGCGCACCCGGAAGACCCCGAAGTCCACCCGCGGCAACTTCGAGCTGGCCGCGTGGCTCTTCATGCGACTGTCGGGTGTCGTGCTGGTCGTCCTGGTCATCGGGCACCTGCTGATCCAGCTCGTGCTGGACGGCGGCGTCTCGAAGATCGGCTTCGCCTTCGTGGCGGGCCGCTGGGCGAGCCCCTTCTGGCAGGTCTGGGACCTGGCGATGCTGTGGCTGGCCATGCTGCACGGCGCCAACGGCCTGCGCACGGTCATCAACGACTACGCCGAGCGGCCGAACACCCGCCTGTGGCTGAAGGGCCTGCTCTACACGGCCACGGTGTTCACCATCCTGCTGGGCACGCTGGTGATCTTCACCTTCGACCCGAACATCCGCTAGGCACGGGGCTGCGAGAATCATGAAGATCCACAAGTACGACACCGTCATCGTCGGCGCCGGTGGCGCCGGTATGCGCGCCGCCATCGAGTCGACGAAGCGCAGCCGCACCGCCGTGCTGACCAAGCTGTATCCCACCCGCTCCCACACGGGCGCCGCGCAGGGCGGCATGGCCGCCGCGCTCGCCAACGTGGAGGAGGACAACTGGGAGTGGCACACCTTCGACACGGTCAAGGGCGGTGACTACCTGGTCGACCAGGACGCCGCCGAGATCCTGGCGAAGGAGGCCATCGACTCCGTCCTCGACCTGGAGAAGATGGGCCTGCCGTTCAACCGCACCCCGAACGGCACCATCGACCAGCGCCGCTTCGGCGGTCACTCCCGCAACCACGGCGAGGCCCCGGTCCGCCGGTCCTGCTACGCCGCGGACCGCACCGGCCACATGATCCTCCAGACGCTGTACCAGAACTGCGTCAAGGAGGGCGTGGAGTTCTTCAACGAGTTCTACGTCCTGGACCAGCTGATCACCGAGGTCGACGGCGTCAAGAAGTCGTCCGGCGTCGTGGCGTACGAGCTGGCGACCGGCGAGATCCACGTCTTCCAGGCGAAGTCCGTGATCTACGCGTCCGGCGGCACCGGCAAGTTCTTCAAGGTGACGTCCAACGCGCACACCCTGACCGGTGACGGCCAGGCCGCCGTGTACCGCCGGGGTCTGCCGCTGGAGGACATGGAGTTCTTCCAGTTCCACCCGACCGGCATCTGGCGCATGGGCATCCTGCTGACGGAGGGCGCCCGCGGTGAGGGCGGCATCCTGCGCAACAAGGACGGCGAGCGCTTCATGGAGAAGTACGCGCCGGTCATGAAGGACCTCGCCTCGCGTGACGTCGTCTCGCGCTCCATCTACACGGAGATCCGCGAGGGCCGCGGCTGCGGTCCCGAGGGCGACCACGTCTACCTGGACCTCACGCACCTCCCGCCGGAGCAGCTGGACGCCAAGCTGCCCGACATCACCGAGTTCGCGCGGACCTACCTCGGCATCGAGCCCTACACGGACCCGATTCCGATCCAGCCCACCGCGCACTACGCGATGGGCGGCATCCCGACCAACGTCCAGGGCGAGGTGCTGGCGGACAACACCACCGTCGTCCCCGGCCTGTACGCGGCCGGCGAGGTGGCCTGCGTGTCCGTGCACGGTGCCAACCGGCTGGGCACCAACTCGCTGCTGGACATCAACGTGTTCGGCAAGCGGGCCGGCATCGCCGCCGCGGAGTACGCGCAGACCGCGGACTTCGTCGAGCTGCCGGAGGACCCCGAGTCCCTGGTCGTCGGGCAGATCGAGCGGCTGCGTTCCTCCACCGGCAACGAGCGGGTGGCCGAGCTGCGCCGCGAGCTGCAGGAGACCATGGACGCCAACGTGATGGTGTTCCGCACCGAGCAGACGATCAAGACGGCGGTCGAGAAGATCGCCGAACTGCGCGAGCGTTACAAGAACGTCGCGATCCAGGACAAGGGCAAGCGGTTCAACACCGACCTGCTGGAGGCCATCGAGCTGGGCAACCTGCTCGACCTGGCCGAGGTCATGGCCGTCTCCGCGCTGGCCCGCAAGGAGTCCCGCGGCGGTCACTACCGCGAGGACTACCCGAACCGCGACGACGTCAACTTCATGCGCCACACGATGGCGTACCGCGAGGTCGGCGCCGACGGCACCGAGACCGTCCGTCTGGACTACAAGCCGGTCGTCCAGACCCGCTACCAGCCGATGGAGCGTAAGTACTGATGGCTACCCCCGTACTGGACAAGGCGGACGCGGCCGGCTCCCCCGAGCCCGGCTTCGCCGACTCCCCCTACATCACCGTCACCCTGCGGATCCGCCGGTTCAACCCGGAGGTCTCCGCGGACGCGACCTGGGAAGACTTCCAGCTGGAGATCGACCCCAAGGAGCGTGTCCTCGACGCGCTGCACAAGATCAAGTGGGACCTGGACGGCACCCTGACCTTCCGCCGTTCCTGCGCCCACGGCATCTGCGGCTCCGACGCCATGCGGATCAACGGCAAGAACCGCCTGGCGTGCAAGACGCTGATCAAGGACATCAACCCCGAGAAGCCGATCACGGTCGAGGCCATCAAGGGCCTGACGGTCCTGAAGGACCTGGTCGTCGACATGGAGCCGTTCTTCCAGGCGTACCGGGACGTGATGCCCTTCCTGATCACGAAGGACACCAACGAGCCGACGCGTGAGCGGCTGCAGTCCGCCGAGGACCGCGAGCGCTTCGACGACACGACCAAGTGCATCCTGTGCGCCGCGTGCACCTCGTCGTGCCCGGTGTTCTGGAACGACGGCCAGTACTTCGGCCCGGCCGCGATCGTCAACGCGCACCGCTTCATCTTCGACTCGCGTGACGAGGCCGGCGAGCAGCGCCTGGAGATCCTCAACGACAAGGACGGCGTGTGGCGTTGCCGCACGACGTTCAACTGCACGGACGCCTGCCCGCGCGGTATCGAGGTCACCAAGGCGATCGCCGAGGTGAAGCGTGCGCTGATCACGCGCCGCTACTGAGGCACCGCGCCGTACCAGCCCGAGGGCCCGCCTCCGATCCGGAGACGGGCCCTCGGGCGTTCGCGGGTGCCCCGCCGCGGTGCCTGCGTGTAGTGCGTCCGCACCAGGCCGTGTGCCCGGCCGGTGCGTGCGCACCAGTGGGGACGGCACCACGGGACGATGCCCGGCCGGCGGCGGAACCGGAGGGTGGGAGTCATGCGATCCCGTCCGTGCGTGACACGCTCCCCCGCCCCCGGCGCCTTCGCTCTCCGGTGGCCGCCCCCTATCCTGGGCCGCGTGCTGCCAGGTCCGGACGTCGCGGGTGAGGCACCGGTCCGCGTCCCGGCGCGGTTCCCGGCGGGCCCGCGGTGACCCCGGTGGTGACGCGTACCGGCACCCGCCGGTGGCGGGAAGGGGCGGTCGTCGCGGCCGCCTTCGTGATCTGTCTGCTCGGCGGCACCGTGCGGGTCGACAACACCCTGACCCCGCCGACCGCCGCCGCGTACCTGGTCGCCGTGGTGTCCTGCGCCGTGCTCCCGCCGCGGCACCGAAAGCCCCTGGCCGTGCTGGCGGTGACCACCGCGGCCGGTCTGGTGGCGCAGCCCCTCGGACTGGTGCTGACCCCGCCCGTGATCGCCCCCGCCCTGGTCGCCGCGTACGCCTGCGCGCTCGGCGTGCCCGGCGAACGGCGCGCGGTGGGCGCGGTGTCCCTCTCCGCCGTGGTGCTGGCGGCGTCCGTGCCGCTGTCCGGGGACCTCTCGTGGCGGGATGCGGGCCGGATGGGGACGGTGGCGGCGGCGCCGCTGGTGGCGTGGCTGGTCGGGCAGGCGGTGCGGACCCGGCGGGCGTATCTGGCGGCCGTGGAGGAGCGGGCGCGGCGGGCCGAGGAGAGCAGGGAGCTGGAGGCGCGGCGGCGGGTCGCGGAGGAGCGGGTGCGGATCGCCCGGGAGCTGCACGACCTGGTGGCGCACCAGATCACCCTGGCCAACGCGCAGGCCACGGTCGCCGCCCACTTCTTCGACTCGCGTCCGGAGCAGACCCGCGCGAGCCTGCGGGAGCTCGTCGAGACCACCGGTCACGCCCTCGACGAACTGCGCGCCACGGTCGGCCTGCTGCGCCAGACCGGGGACACGGCCGCGCCCGACGGGCCCGCGCCCGGGCTGGACCGGCTGCCAGACCTGCTGCAGTCCTTCCGGCGGGCCGGGCTGGAGGTGTCGGTGCGTGAGGAGGGAGCGGCGCGGACGGTGCCGCCGGGCGTGGACCTCACCGCGTACCGGATCGTGCAGGAGGCGCTGACCAACGTGACCAAGCACGCGGCGGGCCGTGGCGCCCGGGTGGGGCTGGACTGGGGCGGCGGGCGGCTGACCGTCACCGTGTCCGACGACGGGGGCGCCCCGGGCGGGCCGCCCGCCCTGTCGGACCGGCCGCCCGGGTACGGGCTGATCGGCATGCGGGAGCGCGCCGCCGCGGTGGGCGGGGAGCTGACGGCGGGCCCGCGCCCGGAAGGGGGCTTCCTGGTGACCGCCCGGCTGCCCCTGCCGTCCGTGCGTGAGGGCGCGGCCGACGGTGAGGGGACGGGGTGGATGCCCGAAGCCACGGACGAGGGACGGACCGCATGACGCTGAGGGTGCTGCTCGCCGACGACCAGGCGCTGCTGCGCGGCGCGTTCCGGCTGCTGCTGGAGAGCACCGACGACATCACCGTGGTGGGCGAGGCCGGCGACGGCCGGGAAGCGGTGCGGCTGACCCGCGAACTGCGCCCGGACGTCGTGGTGATGGACATCCGCATGCCGGAGGCGGACGGCCTCGCCGCCACCACGGAGATCTGCGCCGACCCTGACCTGCGGGCCACCCGGGTGCTGATCCTCACCACGTACGAGACGGACGAGAACGTGGCGCGGGCCCTGCGCGCGGGGGCCGCCGGTTTCGTCGGCAAGGGCATCGGCGCGGAGGACCTGGCGGACGCCGTGCGGACGGTCGCGGAGGGCGAGACGCTGCTGTCCCCGGCCGCGACCCGCTCGCTGGTCGCCCGGTTCCTCGCCGCGCCGGCCGGCGCCCCTCCGCAGGACGCCGGCCGGCTGGACGTGCTCACCCCGCGCGAACGCGAGATGGTGGCGCTGGTGGCGACCGGCCTGTCCAACCAGGAGATCGCCGAGCGGATGGTCCTCAGCCCGTTCACCGTCCGCGCCCATGTGCAGCGCGCGATGACGAAGCTGGAGGCCCGCGACCGCGCGCAGCTCGTCGTCATCGCCTACCGGACCGGTCTGGCCCGGGTCACCCCGGAGGACGGGGCCGGACGCTCGTCGTAGTCCGGCAGGGTCAGGGCGGTGTGGGCCGGGCGGGGCCGCGCGGAGGGCAGCGCGTCGAGGGTGCGCAGGTGTGCGTCGCGCTGTTCCAGGGCCTGGGCGGTGACGGGGAAGAGCGTGGCACCGCCCTCGTCGACGAGGGCCTGGTTGGCGGTCACGTACGGGCGCATACGGTCCTCGTAGGCGGCGAAGGCGGCCGTGTGGTCGCGGTGGGCCGCCAGGGCGTGGGCGAGGACGTAGGCGCCGGACAGCGCGAGGCTGGTGCCCTGCCCGGTGAGGAAGGACGGGGCGTACGCGGCGTCGCCGACGAGGGCGGCGCGGCCGCGCGTCCAGCGGGGCATGCGGATCTGTCCCGCCGTGTCGAAGAACAGGTCGTCGGTGTCGCGCACGGCCGCCACCATGCGCGGGATCTCCCAGCCCTCGCCCGCGAACACCTCGGCCACCAGATCCCGTTGGGCGTCCAGGTCGCGCAGGGCTTCGCGCGAGGGTTGCGGGCGGTGGAAGGTGAGGAAGCCGTGCACCTCGGGGCCGTCGCCGGTGGCGTAGAGGGCGGCGGCCTTCCCCGGGGTGTTCCACAGCACCAGTTCACGGTCGAGGTGCGCGGGGTTCGGCAGGGTGAACAGGGCGAAGCAGTAGGCGAGATAGCGGTGGTGGCGGTCCTCGGGGCCGAAGAGGGCGGCCCGGGTGGCCGAGTGCATGCCGTCCGCGCCGATCACCAGGTCGTACGTGCCCTGCCGCCCGCTGCGGAAGGTGACGTCCACACCGTGCGCGGCCGGGTCGAAGCGGGCGACCGAGTCGCCGAAGAGGAACTCCACGTCGTCGCGGACCGACCCGTACAGGGCGTCGGCGAGGTCGCCCCGCCGTATCTCCAGGTCGCGGGGCTCGCCCTCGTCGGCGGGGGCTCGCAGGGAGGCGACGGTACGGCCGGCGGCGTCGAGGAAGGTGGCGCGGCGAGGGCCGACGTGCGCCTCGCGCAGCCGCGGCCACAGGCCCATCCGCCGGACCACCTCGGTCGCCGTGCCGCGGATGTCGACCGGGTAGCCGCCGCCGCGCAGGGCGCCGGCCTTCTCCACCACGGTGACCGCGAACCCGGCCCGGTGCAGCCAGTAGGCGAGGGCGGGTCCGGAGACGCTGGCTCCGGAAATGAGGACGGTGCGCGGGGTGGTCATGAACGGGTGCCTTCCTTCACGGGGGTGTGAGCGGGCTCGACGGGACGCGGGGAACGGGAGGCGCGCGTGGCGCGGACGAGGAGCAGGCCGAGCGCCGCGGTGGCGCCGGTGACGGCGAAGCCGGTGGTGAAGGCCGCCTCGGCGGGCAGTCCGGTGCCGGAATCGGTTCCGGCGGCCAGCAGCGCGCCCGCGATCTGGGCGCCCACGACGACACCGATCACCCGCGTGACCACGAGCAGGCTGGTGGCGATGCCGGTGTCCCCGGCGTCGACGGCGGTGGCGGTGCCGGCCAGCAGCGCGGTGGTGGCGATGCCCGCGGCGAACGCGGTGAGCGTCTTGGCCAGGGCGAGCTGCCAGGCGGAGTCGTGCTGGGCCGCGAGGCCGAACATGACGGCCGCGGTGGCGAGCGCGGCCACGGCGACCACGGCACGGGCGCCGAACCGCCGGGCGGCGACCCCGCCCACCGCGTCGCTCATGGCGCCGGCGATCGCGCCGGGCAGGAGGTAGAGGCCGATGTCCGTGGTGTCGGCGTCGAAGCCGTAGCCGTCGCCCGAGACGGCGAGGAGCTGCGGCAGCAGCAGGGTGACCATGCCGAGGGTGACGGTGACGAGCAGGGTGAGCAGGCACGCCTGCCACATCGCGGGCCGGGCGAGCATGCGCAGGTCGACCATCGGGGAGACGGCCCGCCGCTCGACGCGCACCCAGGCGGTGGCGAGCACGGCCACCAGCACGAGCAACGCGGCCGCGGCGAGCGGCGGAAGACCGCCGCCGGTCAGCAGGACGAGGCCCAGCATGAAGGCGAGCAGGGTGGCGCTCAGCAGGACCACGCCGGGCCAGTCGATCCGCTCGTCCTGCCGGACCGGTGCGTCGGACGGCATCAGCCGCGCCACGAAGACGGCCGCCACGACGACCACGAGGGTGGGCAGCACGAACATCCAGTGCCAGGAGAGATGTTCGGCGATCAGACCGGCGCCCAGCATGCCGAGCATGCCGCCGCCGGTGAACAGGGCGACGACCACACCGATCGCCGCCTGGGTGCGCCCGGCCGGCAGATGGACGCGGACCAGGATGAAGGACAGCGGCAGCACGCCGACCATGGCGCCCTGAAGGACCTGGCCGAGCAGCAGCATCGGCAGTCCGGGGGCCAGCCCGGCGAGCAGTCCGCCGGCCGCGACGACGGCCATCAGCCGGAGCAGGACGCGTTTGCCGCCGTAGCGGTCGCCGAGTTTGCCGGCGACGGGGGTGAGGACCGCGCCGGTGACGAGCAAGGTGTTGGCGACCAGCGCGCCTTCGGACGGGCCGAGCCCCAGCTCGCGCTGGAGCAGGGGGAGCGCGGGCTCCACCACGGACTGCAGGGCGCCGAGGGCGAGCGCCAGCACCCCGAGGGCGGCGATCGCGGGGCGCCGTAAACGCGGCGGCGGGAGCAGGGTGTCGGACATGGACGTCCCGTTCTCGTAGGGGTCGGTGAGCACGTCCCACGGTTCCGCTCGGCGCCCCTTCCGGGCATCGTCGCCCTTCACCGTCTTCGCCTGGTGCGTACGCACCAGTTGGGGCGCGGCCCTGGTGCCGGGACACGACACGGGCCGCCTCCGCAGGTGAGTTGAACATGTTCAAAAGAAGGCGCTACAGTCACCCCTGTCAGCGTTTTGAACGCGTTCAAGAAGGGGTGGGGCATGGACCGTACCGTCATCGCCTACGTCATCTACCTGGTCGTCAGCATCGGGCTGACCGTCTGGGTGGCCCGTACGCTCAGCAGGAACGGGCGGGTCTTCCTCGCCGACGTTCTGCACGGCAACGAGAAGCTCGCGGACGCCGTCAACCACCTCCTGGTCGTGGGCTTCTACCTGGTGAACCTCGGCTTCGTCGCCCTCTACCTGAGCGACGACGACACCGTCACCGACACCCGCGGGATCTTCGAGGCGCTCTCCGCCAAGCTGGGCGTGGTGCTGCTCGTCCTGGGCGTGATGCACCTGGCCAACGTGTACGTGCTGAACAGGATCCGGCGGCGCGGTGTGATGGAGCGGGAGCAGAACCCGCCGGTGCCCCCGCAGGGCTGGACCACCCCGGCGGCCCAGGCATGAACACGGTCTCCGGCGGACCAACACCCCCAGGGGAGCGGGGCACCGCGCCATCGACCCCCGGCGGGCCAACACCCCCAGGGGCGCGGGGAACTGCGCGACCGACCCCCGACGGGCCGCACCCGGCGTACAACACTGCGAGGCACCCCCTCGGCCGTGGGTACGGTGTCCCGGTCCGCCGTCTGACCGTGCTGTACGACGCGGACTGCCCCCTGTGCACGTACGTCCGCGACTGGCTCGTCAAGCGGCCCCAGCTCGTCCCCTGGAGTCCATCCCGGCGGGGTCACCCGCCGCACGGAACCGCTTCCCCGGCCTCGACCACGGGTCCACCCTGTCCGAGATCACCGTGGTCGGGGACGGCGGGCAGGTGTACCGGGGCGCGGCCGCCTGGATCGTCACCCTGTGGGCGCTGCGCGACCACCGGCGGCTCGCACACCGGCTGAGCACGCCCTCCGGGATGCCGTTCGCGAAGGGCGCGGTGCTGGCCGCCGCCACGTGGCGCGGGGTGACGGCCTCGCGGGGCGGCCGCGTCCACCGGTCCGGCGACGGGTGGACGTACGACCCGCGCGACGGCCGGCACCACACCCCGCCGGGCTGCGGCTCCGACTCCTGCGCCGCCCCGTAGGCCGCGTGCCGCGGACGTTAGGCTCTGTTCCCGTGCCCGCGAAGAACGACGGCCCCGACCCCGGCGCCCCCCTCAGCAAGTCCGAGCAGACCCGCGCCCTGATCCTCGAGACGGCCATGCGGCTGTTCCAGGAGCGCGGGTACGACAAGACGACCATGCGGGCCATCGCCCAGGAGGCCGGGGTCTCCGTCGGGAACGCGTACTACTACTTCGAGGGCAAGGAACACCTGATCCAGGGGTTCTACGACCGGATCGCCGGCGAGCACCAGGCCGCGGTCCGGGACATCCTGGCCCGGGAGACCGACCTGGAGGCCCGCCTCGCCGGGGTGCTGAAGGCGTGGCTGGACATCGCCACGCCGTACCACGAGTTCGCGGTGCAGTTCTTCAAGAACGCCGCCGACCCGGACAGCCCGCTGAGCCCCTTCTCGCCGGAGTCGGAGCACGCGCGCCAGGAGGCGATCAGCGTGCACCGTGCGGTGCTGGCCGGCACGAAGACCAAGGTCCCCGAGGAACTGCGGGACATCCTGCCCGAGTTGATGTGGTTGTCCCAGATGGGGCTGTGCCTGTACTGGATCTTCGACCGTACCGAGGGCCGTGAGCGCAGCTACCGGCTCGCCGAGCGGGGCGCCCGGCTCACCGCGCGGGGCGTGGCCCTGGCCCGGTTCCGGGTGCTGCGGCCGCTGGTGCGGGACGTGCATGAGCTGTTCACGGAGTTCCTGCCCGGCATGACCAGGGCGCTCCCCGACCCCGCCGGCCGCGAGGACACCGGCCGACGGGGTGCGCGGGGCGGGCACGAGGAGGAGGGGGCGGAGGGGGTGGAGGGAACCGAAGGGGCGCCCGCCGCCGACGGGCGCCCCGACGACGTCAGTTGACGACGTCCACTCCTCCGGGCGTGAGCTCCACGTCGTGCACGTACGGCCCGTCCGCCACGGTCACGTGCGCCGCCCGCGAGCCGTACGGGGAGGCCGTGACCGCCAGCAGGTAGGTGCCCGGCGCCGGCACGGCCACGATGTACGCCCCGTCGGCCAGGGACACCACCCGGTCCAGCTGACGGCCGCCGGGGGTGAGCAGCGTGACGGCCGCGCCCCGTACCGGCTCGCCCTCGGGGGTGCGGACGAAGCCGTGGACCGCCGAGGCGGCCCCGTCCGGGCTGCCCTCCGCCGGCGCCACGGCGGGCGTGCCCTCGTCC
This sequence comes from Streptomyces sp. CNH189, assembly GCF_000527195.1. NCBI lineage: Bacteria > Bacillati > Actinomycetota > Actinomycetes > Kitasatosporales > Streptomycetaceae > Streptomyces > Streptomyces sp. CNH189. Next base: position 429,438 of record NZ_AZUS01000002.1, on the reverse strand, counting down.
TCCTTCGGCTCGACCGCCAGGTGCGGCAGCCGCTTCTCCAGTCCGGCCGGCAGCCACCAGTTGGCACGGCCCAGCAGGTGCATCACGGCCGGGACCAGCGCGGTGCGCAGCACGAACGCGTCCAGCGCGACCGCGGCGGCCAGACCCACGCCTGCCATGGCGGCGCCGTAGTCGCCGCTGAGCACGAAGGCGAGGAAGACGCAGACCATGATCAGGGCGGCGGAGTTGATGACCCGGCTGGTCTCCGCGAGGCCGACCCGCACCGCGCGGGCGTTGTCCCGGGTGTGCACCCACTCCTCATGCATCCGGCTCACCAGGAACACCTGGTAGTCCATGGACAGGCCGAACAGCAGCGACAGCATGATGATCGGCAGGAAGGCCGCGATCGGGCCCTCCTGGCCGAGACCCAGCACGTCGAGTCCGACGCCCCACTGGAACACCACCACCAGCACGCCGAAGGAGGCCGCCGCCGCGAGCAGGTTCATCACGGCGGCCGTCAGCGGCACCACCAGCGAGCGGAACGCCAGCAGCAGGAGCAGGAAGCCGAGGCCGATGATCGTGCCGACGAACAGCGGCAGCCGGTCGCCCGTCACCGCTGCGAAGTCCTTCGACACCGCCGTCACACCGCCGACGTGGGCCTCGACGCCCGCGGCGGGGATGACGTCCTCGCGCAGCGTGTCGATCAGCCGGTCGGTCTCCACGTCCTGCGGGGAGGTGTCGGGGACGACCTGGATGACGGTGACCCCGCCGGCGGGCGGGGCGGCCGCCACCTGGGCGACGCCCTCGGTGTCCTCGACGGCGCGCACCAGACCGGCCGGGGCATCGCCGTCCACGACCACCTGGAGCGGCCCGTTGAAGCCGGGCCCGAAGCCCTCGGCGAGCAGGTCGTAGGCCTGCCGGGTGGTCGTCGAGGCGTCGTCGTTGCCCTGGTCCACGGTGCCCAGGCGCAGCGACAGCAGCGGCACGGCCAGCGCCGCCATCAGGACCACCGCCACCGCGGCCACGGCCCGCGGCCGGCGCTGCACGGTGGCCGACCAGCGGGCGGCGAGTCCGCCCACCGCCTCACCGTGCGGGCCCGCGGCCTCCAGCCGGCGGCGCTGACGGCGGCTGAGCACCCGGTGCCCGAGCAGGCCGAGCAGCGCGGGCAGCAGCGTGACGGCGGCGAGCACGCTGAGCACGACCGTCAGCGAGGTGCCGATGACCACGCCGTCCAGGAAGCGCAGGTTCGTCACCAGCATCCCGGCGAGCGCGATGCACACCGTGCCGCCCGCGAACAGCACCGCCCGGCCGGAGGTGTTGAGCGCGGTGACCGCCGCCTCCTCCGCGTCCATGCCGCGCAGGATGCCGCGCCGGTGCCGGGTGACGATGAACAGGGCGTAGTCGATGCCGACGCCCAGACCGATCAACGTCGCCAGCAGGGACGCCAGTTCCGGGACGTCGGTGACATGGCTGATCAGCTGGGTGCCGAACATCCCGGTGCCGACGCCGAACACGGCGACGACCAGGGGCAGCAGCATCGCGAACAGCGAGCCGAACGCGACGAACAGCACCACGGCGGCCGCGAGGATACCGACCAGCTCGGCCGTGCCCGTCGGCGGTTCCTGGACCCGGGTGACGGCCTGGCCGCCCAGCTCCACCTGGAGCCCGTCACCGGCCGCGTCCTGGGCCGTGTCGACGACGTCCTGGACCAGAGCCTTCGGCACGGCGTCCGCCTGTTCGGCGAATGTCACCTGCGCGTAGGCGATCCGTCCGTCCTCGCTGATCTGCGCCGCGCCCTGCTCGCCGTAGGGTCCGGCGACCGCGCCGACGCCCTCCATGCGCCCGATCTCCGCGAGCGCCGCCTCCATCCGGGAGCGCACCGACTCGTCGCGCACGGTGCCCTCGTCCACCTTCCACACCACGGTGTCGGTGTCCCCGGCGCGCTCCGGGAACGCCTTGCGCATCAGGTCGTACGCCTGCTTGGAGTCCGTGTTCGGCAGCGAGAAGACCTCGGCGTAGTTCGTGCCCGCACCGCTCGCCGTCACCCCCAGTCCGAACAGCGCCCCCACCCACAGCAGAAGGACCACCAGCCGCTGCCGATAGCACCAGCGTGCCAATACCGCCACGTGTCCGCTCCTTCGTCGCTCGGTCGGTCCCCCGGGTCCTGGCAGCAGAATCGGCGGCGGCACCCGCCCGGGGACACGGCTCGCCCGGGACTCTCAAGGAACTCCAAAGCGACAACCGGTACTTCGGCGGACGGTCACGCCGATACTGGGGAACATGACGACAGCTCCCGGCACCGTGCTCGTCGTGGAGGACGAGGAGAGCATCGCGGACGTCCTCGCGATCGCCCTGCGCTACCACCGCTTCGAGGTCATGACCGCGGGGTCGGTCCGTGAGGCGCTCGCGCTGACCGAGCACACACGGCCCGACTGCGCGCTGCTCGACGTGATGCTGCCGGACGGCGACGGCCGCGCCCTGGGCCGCGAACTGCGCGGACGCCGGCCGGAGACGGCCCTGGTGTTCCTCACCGCGCGGGACGCGCCCGCCGAGGTCGTCGGGGCGCTGGGCTTCGGCGACGACTACATCACCAAACCGTTCAACATCGACGAGGTGGTCGCCCGGATCACGGCCGTGCTGCGCCGCACGCGCCCCGCCGACGTGCTGCCGCAGCGGGCTCCCCTGCGCCACGGCGACCTGGAGCTGGACGAGACGACGTACTCCGTGCGCCGCGCCGGCCGCAGCGTCGAGCTGACCCCCACCGAGTACGCCCTGCTGCGCTTCCTGGTGCGCAACGCGGGCCGTATCGTGCCCAAGGAACAGCTGCTGCGGCACGTCTGGCAGTACGAGCACGTCCCGCAGGACTCCACCGTCGTGGAGACCTACATCAGCTATCTGCGCCGCAAGCTGGACCCCCTCGGCCCTCCGGTCATCGCCACCCGGCGCGGTGTCGGGTACGGGCTGACGTGACACGCCGGACACGCCCGCCGCGCCCCGGCCGCCCCCGGGTGCGGTCGCTGCGCGCGCAGCTCACGCTGGCGAACGTGGTGCTGCTGGCGCTGGGCATCGTCGCCGCGACCGCGGTGAGCGTGCTCGGCATGCGCTACTACCTGCTCGACCAGATCGACACGGAGCTGGTCCGTACCCGCGACTCGCTCGGCGGCTCGGAGCTGACGCTGCGGCAGATCGACTCGCTGAGCGCGCTGAGCTTCTTCCGTGACCGGGTGGAGCCGGAGTGGAACCAGGACGTCAGCGACCCCGACTCGGTCTTCGCCGCGGTGGACCGCGAAGGCGAGCCGGTCCCCGTGTTCGGCTTCGCACCCTCCCGGGCGCAGCGCGACCTGGCGGACGCTGTGGGCGATCCGGACGCGCTGATCCGGGACCCGGAGCCGCGGGACGTCACCGTGCGGGGCAGCACCTACCGCGTCACCGCCACCCGTCTCGCCGACGGCACCGGCGTCCTCATCGCCGGCTCCACCGAGCCGCTGCACGAGGGCGTGGCCAAGGCGGTCAGGTTCGACCTGGCCATCGGGACGCTGCTGCTGCTGGTGCTGGCCTGTCTGACCATGTTCGGGGTGCGGCGCCGGATGCGGCCGCTGGAGGACATGGTGGAGACCTCGTCGGCGATCGCCGAGGGCGACCTGACCCGGCGGGTGCCGTCCAGCTGCGATCCGACCCTGGAGGTGGAGCAGCTGCGGCTGGCGCTCAACTCGATGCTCCAGCAGGTGGAGTCGGCGTACCGGACCCGGGAGCGCAGCGCGGCGCAGCTGCGGCGGTTCGTGGCCGACGCCTCGCACGAGCTGCGCACCCCGCTGGCCGCGATCCGCGGCTACCTCCAGCTGTACGAGCGGGGGATGCTGCGCGACCCCGCGGAGCGCGAGCGGGCCTGGGACCGGATGATGACCGAGTCCGACCGGATGGGGCGGCTGGTCGACGAGCTGCTGGTGCTGGCCCGCCTCGACCAGCGTCCCGAACTGCGGCTGCGGAACGTGGACGTGTGCCGGCTGGTGCGGGACGCGGCGCAGGACCTGCGGGTGCAGCAGCCGGACCGGCCGGTGCGGGTGGACGCGGACGGCACGGTGCTGGTGCACGCCGACGAGGCCGGGCTGCGCCAGGTGCTGGGCAATCTGGCGGGCAACGCGCGCACGCACACCCCGGCGGACGTGCCGGTGCGGCTGGGCGCGGCCCGCTCGGACGGCGCCGTGCGGCTGTGGGTGGCGGACGAGGGGCCCGGGCTCGCGCCGGACGACGCGGCGCGGGTCTTCGACCGGTTCTTCCGCGCGGGCGGGGGCGCGGGCAGCGGGCTGGGCATGGCGATCGTGCAGGGCGTCGTACGGGCGCACGGCGGCGAGGTCACCGTGGACACGGCGAGGGGGGAGGGCCTGACCGTCACGGTGACGTTGCCCGCTCCCGGCCCACACGCCGTCCCGGCGCCAGACAAGGAAGAGACCGCCCGCACCGGGTGAGCCCCGGGGGCAGCGGGCGGCGGCTCGGGGCCCCCGGGGGGCAGCGGGCGGGCCTGGGTCGTCGGCCCGGGCAGCAGACGAGGGCTCCGGCCGACCCCGGGTGCAGCAGCCGGGCGCGCCGCTCCGGAGCGCCGGGTCAGGCCTGGAGGGAGGCCAGCTCGATCACCGTGATGTCCGAGGGGGCGCCCACCCGGGTGGGCGGGCCCCAGGCTCCGGCGCCCCGGCTGACGTAGAGCTGGGTGTCGCCGTAGCGGTCGAGGCCGGCCACGGTCGGGTTCGCGCCGCGCGCGATCAGGTTGCCGGGCCAGAGCTGGCCGCCGTGCGTGTGCCCGGACAGCTGGAGGTCCACGCCGTGGTCCACGGCGTCGTGGATCTGCACCGGCTGGTGGGCCAGCAGCACGCACGCCCGCGCGCGGTCCCGGTCGCCGAGCGCCCGCGCGAAGTCGGGGCCCTGGCCCTCGTCCTCGCCGGCCACGTCGTTGACGCCCGCGAGGTCGAAGTGCGGCAGCTCGGTGCGCGCGTTCTCCAGCGGGTTCAGGCCGAGCCGCCGGACCTCCTCGACCCACTGCTCGGCGCCGGAGAAGTACTCGTGGTTGCCGGTGACGAAGTACGCCCCGTGACGTGCCGTCAGCTGGGCGAGCGGGGCCGCCGCCGGACCGAGGTCCTTCACGCTGCCGTCCACCAGGTCACCGACCACGGCGATCAGGTCGGGCTGGGTCGAGTTGATCGTGTCGACGACCCTTTGCGCGAAGCCCCGCCCGAGCACCGGGCCCAGGTGGATGTCGCTGACCACGGCGATGCGGTAACCGTGCGCCGCGCGGGGCAGCTTGGCCAGCGGCACGGTGACCCGCTTGACCTTCGGTCCGCGCAGCACGCCGTAGGTGCCGTACCCGACGGTGCCGACCGCCGCCGCGGCGGCGGCCCCGCCGACGACGCGGGAGACGAACAGTCGGCGAGAGGGGGCCGCGGGGGCCACGGAGGCGCCGCTTCCGGTCGTACCGGCGGCCGTCGAGCCGCCTTCCGCCGGGTCGGCCGCCACCGATCCGCCCGTCGTGGGGCCGGCCTCCGCCGCCCCGGCCGCCGCGCTCCTCGCCGCCGCGCTGTCCGCGATGACGCCCCGCGCCGGTGCGTCCGCCGCCGCGCCGCTCTCCGCCGGGTCCGGCGCCGCCGTGGCGTCCCGGGACGGGCCGCTCGCCGCCCTCCGCTCCAGGACCCCGCGCAGCACCGGGCGGACGAGCTCGCCGACGAGCAGGGCCAGCAGCAGGTACAGGCTGAGGGCGAGCCACAGGTAGCCCGGCCAGGCCAGCACCCGCTGGAGGGCGAACGGCGCGTCGGTGCGGGAGGCGACCATGCCGCCGATGAACAGCAGCCACCCGCCGGCGATCACCGCCGCGCCCACGCGGCGCACGGCGCCGGGGCCCGCGGTGGTGTCCCGGAACAGGCGGCGCCACACGTACCAGTTGCCCGTCACCAGGACGGCGACGACCAGCAGCGCGACGAGTACGAAGACGATGGCCACGAGGCGGACTTCCCCTGCTTCCCGTTACGGCGTCACGTGGTCCGTGACGTCCGGCTCAATGCGCGCACACCGCGCAACCCGATGCCCCCTACGACCGTCCCCAGTACGAAAGAGACGACGGCGAGCGTCAGGTGAACGAAGAAGTAGGCCGTGGGGTGCCCGTCGTCGAACGCGAGTCCACTGCTGTCCTTGACCAGGTTCTTGACGAAAGTGATCCAGATGACCCAGCTCCACACCCCGAAGGCGAGCAGGAACCAGGAGACGGGGCGGCTGAGCTTCATGCGTCCAGTATCGCCGCGCCGTGTCCGGTTCCCTTCGCGGGGTGGGGGCCGGGCCGGGACGTCGACCGGGATGGCATGTACCTTGCGGACCGTGCCCGCTTCCCAGAAGACCGCCCGGCGCTCCCTGCTGGTCGCCTCCGCCGTCCTGCTGTCCACCGCGCTGACCGCGCCGGCCGCCCTGGCCGCTCCCAAACCGTCCACGACACCGTCGGCCACTCCCCCGGCGAACATGTCGATCGTGGGCGGCGAACGGCTGGCGAAGCCGGGGACCCAGGTGAACCTGGCCGCCGGGGTGCCGGTGCTGCCCAAGGAGCTGTCCGCCCGGTCCTGGATCGTCGCGGACGCCGAGAGCGGCGACGTGCTCGCCGCCCACAACGCGCACTGGCGGCTGGCCCCCGCCAGCACCCTGAAGATGCTGTTCGCCGACACCCTGCTGCCGAAGTGGCCGGCGACGGCCACGCACCGCGTGCAGACCTCGGACATGGCCGGTGTCGGGCCGAACTCCAGCATGGTCGGGATCAAGGAGAACGAGACCTACACGGTCCACGACCTGTGGCTGGGCGTCTTCCTGCGCTCCGGCAACGACGCGGTGCACGTGCTGTCGGCGATGAACGGCGGCGTGAAGAAGACCGTCGCGGAGATGAACGCGCACGCCAAGGAGCTCCAGGCCCTCGACACCACCGCCGTCAGCCCGGACGGCTACGACGCCCCGGGCCAGGTGTCCTCCGCGTACGACCTGACCCTGATCGCCCGCTCCGGGCTGCAGAAGAAGGACTTCCGGGAGTACTGCTCGACGGTGCGGGCGCAGTTCCCCGGGGAGACGAAGAAGAACAAGAAGGGCAAGCGGGTCCGCGGGTCCTTCGAGATCCAGAACACCAACCGGCTGCTGAGCGGTGACTACGACGTGCCCGTCTACCAGGGCATAGCCGGGGTGAAGAACGGCAACACCACCAACGCCGGCGCGACCTTCACCGGTGTCGCCGAGCGCGACGGCAAGGTGCTGCTGGTCACCGTGATGAACCCGCAGAAGAAGGAGTCCAACGAGGTCTACAAGGAGACCGCGCGGCTCTTCGACTGGGGCTTCGCCGCCGCCGGCAAGGTCGAACCGGTGGGTGAGCTGGTGCCGCCGCGCGGCGCCGCGCAGGCCGGTGCCGCGCCCGGCCCGTCCGCGTCGCCCGGTGAGGCGGGCGGCACCGTGGCCGGGTCCAGGCCGGTGGCGAGCGCCGACACGGGCGGCGGCGCCGACGGCATGGGCGTGGCTCTGGGCATCGCCGGAGGGGTGCTGGTGCTGCTCGCGGGCGGCGCGTTCCTGGTCAACCGGCGCTGGCCGCTGCCGGACCTGGTGCGCCGTCGTCCCCGTCCGTGACCGGCGGGGACTCGTCCTCCTTGCCGGGCGTGGCCGTCCAGGCGGCGCAGAACAGGACCAGTTTCGTGGTGAGGTTGATCCACAGCAGCAGCGCCACCGGGACGCCGAACGCGCCGTACATGCTCTTCGCGGCCACACCCTGCAGATAGCCGCTGAGCAGCAGCTTCAGCAGTTCGAAGCCGACGGCGCCGGTGAGCGCGGCGACGATCAGCCGGCGCCGGGACGGCTCGACGCCGGGCAGCAGGGTGAGGACGTACAGCAGGAGCAGGAAGTCGGTGGCGACGGCCACGGCGAACGCCACGCCCTGCAGGACGACGCCGCCCCAGCCGCCCTTCTCCAGTCCGGCGGCGTCACCGATCCGGCCGACCAGCGCGGAGGCGACCGCGGAGGCGGCCAGGGTGACCAGGACCGCCCCGCCGAGCCCGACGAGGATGCCCGCGTCCTTGCCCTTGCGCAGGACCGGGTTCTCCTCGTCGTCCGGCAGCTCCCACACCGCGCGCAGGCACTCGCGCATGGCGCCCGCCCAGCTGATGCCGGTGAACACCAGCACGGCGCCGGCGATCAGCCCGACGGTGCCCGCGTTGTCCACCAGCTCCCCGACGTCCAACTGGTCGGAGATGCCGGGCACCTGGTCGGTGATGGTGTCCTGGAGGGTGTCCTGCCGCTCCGTGCCGAGCGTGGCCGCGCCGATCGCCGCGGCCACGGTGAGCAGCGGGAACAGCGCGACGAAACTCCGGAACGTCATCGCGGCGGCCAGCCGCGTCCAGTGCACCCGGTCCAGCCGCTCGAACGACCGCCAGGCGTGCGTGAGCGACAGCCGGGTCACCCACGGACCTACCACCGGAAGCTTTTTCAGCCAGTCCACGAACCGACTCTGCCCGCGTCACGGAAGACCAATGTCCTGGTGCCCCAGAAACGGACGACGGTGGCGAGGGCCATGCCGACCACCGCGCCGGACACGGTGTCCGCCCGCTGCGAGGTGAGGCCCAGCCCGTAGTGGCTGACGGCCAGGCACAGCAGTTGTACGGCGGCGCCGGCCAGGTTGACGGCGAAGAACAGCGCGAAGGGGCGGGCGCCGCGCACCCGGGTCCCCCGGTAGGTGCCGTGGGCGTTGCCGGCATAGGCCACCGCGCAGCCGGCGACGAAGGAGAGCGCCTTCGCGGTGAGCGGGCCGAGTCCGCCGGGGCCGCGCAGGTAGGTGAAGAGGGCGAGGTCGACGGCGTAGGCGAGCAGGCCGGCGGTCGCGAAGCCGAGGAGTTCCCGCCGGTACCGGCGCAGACGGTCCCTCACCAGTCGACCACCGCCGCGGCGTACATGGCCGCCCACACCACGCCGATGAGGGCGAGGGCGCGGTCGCCCAGCACCACGTCCTCCGGTTCGCCGGCCGTGCCCCGGTCGGCGAAGACGGCGTAGCGCAGGACGGCGAGGACGAAGGCCACCACGGACAGCTGGCGCCAGGGCAGCACGCTGGTGTGCGGCACCCCGCCCTCCTCCAGCGCCCACAGGCAGTAGCCGAGGACGGCGACGCCGGCGGCGAGCTGCCAGACGAAGCGGAGGTAGCCGGTGGTGTACTCGGTGAGGAGCGCGCGGGTGGCTCCCCCGTTGCCCGCCAGCTGCACGGCCTCGGAGTAGCGCTTGGCGGCGACCATGAACAGGGCGCCGAAGCCGGTGGTGATCAGGAACCAGCGGGACAGCGGGATGCCGAGGGCGAGCCCGCCGGCCACCGCGCGCATCACGAACCCGGCGGTGACGACGGCGAGATCGACGACCAGCACATGCTTCAGGGCGACGCAGTACGCCAGTTGCATGACGAGGTAGGCGGTCAGCAGCGCGGCCAGCTCCGGCGGGCACAGCAGCGCGGCGGCGGCCGGCGCGAGCACACCGAGGGCGATCCCGGCGGCGTAGGCGACGGGCACCGGGACCTGTCCGGCGGCGACCGGGCGGCGGCACTTCACGGGGTGGGCACGGTCGGCCTCGGCGTCGCGCGCGTCGTTGACGAGGTAGACGGCGGCGGCGCAGGCGGTGAACAGCACGAACACCAGGGCGAGCCGGGACAGGGCGTGGCGGGTGAAGAGGTCGCCCGCGGCGGCCGGGGCGGCCGCCACCAGGACGTTCTTGACCCACTGCTTGGGCCGCGCGGTGCGCAGCAGGCCGGTGAGGACCCCGCCCCGGAGGGACGGCTCGGCCTGCCCGCGCTCGGAGCGCTCACTCAGCAGCGTCACGCCGTGCCCCCCTTCATCCAGCGGGCGCCGAGCCGGGCCGTGAGCGCGCCGAGGGCGGCACCGGCCGCCACGTCCGACGGGTAGTGGACGCCGGCCACCAGACGGGACACGCACACCGCGGCGGCCAGCGGGGGCACCGCGCGGGCGCCCAGCGCGCCGAAGGCGACGGCGGCGGCCGCCGCGGAGGTGGCGTGCGAACTGGGGAAGGAGTGCCGGCCGACGGTGCCGACCAGCGGCTCGACGTGCGCGGGCCGGGGGCGGCGCACGACCCGCTTCACGAGCGAACTGGCCGCGTGCGCGCCCGCGGTGAGCGCGGTGCCGCGCAGCCAGGCACCACGCCGCGGACGGTCCACGACCGCGCCCGCGAGGCCCGCCGCGACCCATACGGCCCCGTGCTCCCCCGCCCAGGACAGGGCGCGCGCGGCACCGGCCACGCGGGGGTCCGCGCCGCACGCTCTGAGCGCGGAGACGATCCGGTGGTCCACCCCGTGGAGACCGCGGGGCCGGAGGAGGTCGTGGTGGTCGTCCATGTGGCTCACTGTTCACCCCCGGCGCACCGGATTTCCATCGCTTCGGGACGACATCCCATTAATCACCCGTTTCGGGGACGGGATTGACGTTTCAAAACCAACGGCTCACACAGGGGCGATACGGTCGCCGTCATGCCTGCCGACACCGTTTCCGTCACGGGGTGGGGCCGCACCGCTCCGTCCGCCGCCCGGCTGATCCGCCCGCGGACGTTCGAGGAGGCCGCCCTGGCCGTCCGGGGCTGCGGGGCGCGCGGGGGCATCGCCCGGGGCCTGGGGCGGGCGTACGGGGACGCCGCGCAGAACGCGGGCGGTGAGGTCTTCGACATGACCGGCCTGGACCGGATCCACGCGATCGACGCCGACGGCGGCACCGTGCTGTGCGACGCGGGTGTGTCCCTGCACCGGCTGATGGAGGTGCTGCTGCCGCTCGGCTGGTTCGTGCCGGTGACGCCCGGCACCCGGTACGTGACGGTCGGCGGGGCGATCGGCGCAGACATCCACGGCAAGAACCACCATGTCTCCGGGTCGTTCTCGCGCCACGTGGAGTCCTTCGAACTGCTGACCGCCGACGGGCGGGTCCGCACCGTCGTCCCGGGCACGCCGCTGTTCGAGGCGACCGCGGGCGGCATGGGGCTGACCGGGGTGATCCTCACCGCGACGGTCCGGCTGCAGCCCGTCGAGACCTCCTGGATGTCCGTCGACACCGAACGCGCCTCCGACCTGGACGACCTGATGGCCCGGCTGGCCGACACCGACCACCGCTACCGCTACTCGGTCGCCTGGATCGACCTGCTGGCGCGCGGCCGGGCCACCGGCCGGGCCGTGCTGACGCGCGGCGACCACGCCCCGCTGGACGCGCTGCCGCGCTCCGCGCGCGCCCGACGCGAACCGCTGTCCTTCCGCACCTCCCGCCTCCCGGCCGCCCCCTCGTTCGTGCCGGAGGGCCTGCTCAGCCGGACGACCGTGGGGCTGTTCAACGAGCTGTGGTACCGCAAGGCCCCCCGCGCGCGCACCGGGGAACTGCAGCGGATCCCCGCCTTCTTCCACCCCCTGGACGGCGTGCCGCACTGGAACCGGATCTACGGGCGGGGCGGCTTCGTGCAGTACCAGTTCGTCGTCGGGCACGGGCGGGAGGACACCCTGCGCCGGATGGTGCGCCGGATCTCCGAGCGTCGCTGCCCGTCGTTCCTCGCCGTCCTCAAGCGCTTCGGGGACGCCGACCCGGGCTGGCTGTCGTTCCCGGTGCCGGGCTGGACGCTGGCCCTGGACATCCCTGCGTCCCTGCCGGGCCTCGGCGGCTTCCTCGACGAGCTCGACGAGGAGGTCGCCGGTGCGGACGGCCGCGTCTACCTCGCCAAGGACTCCCGGCTGCGCCCCGAACTGCTCGCCGCCATGTACCCCCGGCTGGACGACTTCCGCTCCCTGCGCGCCGAGCTGGACCCACGCGGCGTGTTCACCTCGGACCTGTCCCGCCGCCTCCGCCTGTGACCCCTCCCCCTCTCCCGGCCCCCTGAGGAGCTGTCGTGAAGGACGCCTTCGGCCTCCCCCAGTCCCTGCTCGTGCTCGGCGGTACCTCCGAGATCGCGCTCGCCGTCGCCCGGCGGCTCATCGCCCGCCGCACCCGCACGGTGTGGCTGGCCGGCCGCCCCTCCCCCGGCCTGGACGCGGCGGCCGACCAGCTGCGCGGCCTCGGCGCCGAGGTCCACACGGTCGCCTTCGACGCGCTCGACCCCGCCACCCACGAGGAGGCGCTCGGCAAGGTGTTCGCCGAGGACGACGTCGACATGGTGCTGCTCGCCTTCGGCACCCTGGGCGACCAGGCGCGCGACGAGCGCGACCCGGGGGCCGCGGTGCGGGTCGCGCAGACCAACTACACCGGCGCGGTCTCCGCGGGTCTGGTGTGCGCGGGCGCCCTCCAGGCGCAGGGCCACGGCTCCCTGGTGGTGCTGTCGTCCGTCGCGGGCGAGCGGGCCCGCCGCGCCAACTTCATCTACGGCTCCAGCAAGGCCGGCCTGGACGCCTTCGCGCAGGGCCTGGGCGACGCGCTGTACGGCACGGGTGTGCATGTGATGGTGGTGCGGCCCGGGTTCGTGCGCACCCGGATGACGGCGGGGCTGCCCGAGGCGCCGCTGGCCACCACCCCGGAGGCGGTGGCGTCGGCCGTCGAGCTGGGGCTGCGGCGCCGCTCGGAGACGGTGTGGGTGCCGGGCGCGCTGCGGCTCGTGATGTCGGCGCTGCGGCATCTGCCACGCGGGGTGTTCCGCCGGCTGCCGGTGTGAGGCCCTGGGTCTTCCGACCGGAAGGCCCACGGCACCCGGCTCAGCAGGCGGAGACGGAGCCCCGGTCGACGTGGCCGGCCTGCGGGGGCACCACGACGGTCCCGAAGGGGAACTCGCGCAGCTTGCGCCACACCGCGTCGGCGCCCTGCTCGTAGAGGGCGAAGCCGGTGCAGGGCCACGCGGCCTCGTAGCCGGCGAGGTCCTCGTAGGCGCGGTCCATGGCCGCCTCGTCGATGCCGTGGGCCACGGTGACGTGCGGGTGGTAGGGGAACTGCAGGTCACGGGCGACGGGCCCGGACGGGTCCCGTACCTGCTGCTGGAGCGTGGCGCATGCCTCGGCGCCCTCGACGACCCGGACGTACACCACCGGCGACAGCGGCCGGAAGGTGCCTGTGCCCGACAGCCTCATCGGGAACGGCCGGCCCACCGCGGCGACGTCGGCCAGGTGGGCCTCGACGGCGGGCAGGGTGCCGGCCGCGACCTCCGTCGGCGGCAGCAGGGTGACGTGCGTGGGGATGCCGTAGGCGGCGGCGTCGCCGAAGCCCGCGCGCAGCTGCTGAAGCCGGCTGCCGTGAGGCTCCGGGACCGCGATCGACACACCGATCGTTACGGTCCCCACGTCGTCTCCTGTCGTTGTGGTGGTGAAGCGCGGTGGTGGAACTGCGGTGCGCGTCCGGTGACCGCCGGAGCGGTCACCCGCTTATCGACTGTACGACCACGACCCGCGTGCGGGCAGGCGCAGTCGGAGTGATGTGCAGCGCTGTGCGGTGGTACGGACGGGGCCCCTGGGCCCGTTCACTACGCCGGTTCAGTGCTTGGCGGGCAGGAAGCCGACCCGCTCGTACGCCCGGGAGAGGGTCTCCGCGGCCACGGCGCGCGCCTTCTCGGCCCCCTTGGCGAGGATCGAGTCGAGCGTCTCGGGGTCGTCCAGGTACTGCTGGGTGCGCTCCTTGAACGGCGTCACGAAGTCGACCATGACCTCGGCGAGGTCCGTCTTGAGCGCGCCGTAGCCCTTGCCGGCGTACTTCTCCTCCAGCTCGGGGATGCCCGTGCCGGTGAGGACGGAGTAGATGGTGAGCAGGTTGCTGACGCCTGGCTTCTCCACCACGTCGTAGCGGATCACCGTGTCGGTGTCGGTGACCGCGCTCTTCACCTTCTTGGCGGTGGCCTTCGGCTCGTCGAGCAGGTTGATCAGACCCTTCGGCGTGGACGCCGACTTGCTCATCTTGACCGCCGGGTCCTGCAGGTCGTAGATCTTCGCCGTCTCCTTGAGGATGTACGGCTTCGGCAGGGTGAAGGTGTCGCCGAACCGGCCGTTGAAGCGCGTGGCGAGGTCACGGGTGAGCTCGATGTGCTGGCGCTGGTCCTCGCCCACCGGCACCTCGTGCGCCTGGTAGAGCAGGATGTCCGCGACCTGGAGGATCGGGTACGTGAACAGCCCGACGGAGGCGCGCTCGGTGCCCTGCTTCGCGGACTTGTCCTTGAACTGCGTCATGCGGGAGGCCTCGCCGAAGCCGGTGAGGCAGTTCATCACCCACGCGAGCTGGGCGTGCTCCGGCACGTGGCTCTGCACGAAGAGGGTGCAGCGGTCCGGGTCGAGTCCGGCGGCCAGCAGCTGGGCCGTGGCCAGACGCGTGTTGGCCCGCAGCTCCTCCGGGTCCTGCGGGACCGTGATCGCGTGCAGGTCGACGACCATGTAGAAGGCGTCGTGCGACTCCTGGAGCGCCACCCACTGGCGGACGGCACCGAGGTAGTTGCCGAGGTGGAAAGAACCGGCGGTGGGCTGGATTCCGGAGAGCACGCGGGGTCGATCAGTCGCCATGCTCACCATTCTCTCAGGTTCCGGGGGGCGGTCCGGAACGGACCGGGAACAGGTGGGAACCGATCCGTTCCGCGTGGTGTAACAAGAGTGTGAGGACGCGGGAGGGGGGCCGCATCGTCGATGAGGCCGCGGTGATCGCTCGCGTGCGCGCCGGACAGCCGGAGGCGTACGCGGAGCTGGTGCGGGCGCATACGGCCATCGCGCTCAGGGCGGCCGCCGCGCTCGGGGCGGGGGCGGACGCGGAGGACGTGGTGCAGCAGGCCTTCGTCAAGGCCTACTGCGCGCTGGCGCGGTTCCGGGACGGCGCGGCGTTCCGGCCGTGGCTGTTGTCGATCGTGGCCAATGAGACGAGGAACACAGTGCGCGCGGCGGCACGCAGGACGACCCTGGCCGGCCGGGAGGCGGCCCTCGTCGGGGCGGACCCGGTGATACCGGAGTCGGCCGACCCCGCCGCGGCCACGCTGGAGACCGAGCGCCGCGCCGCGCTGCTGGCCGCGCTGGAGAAGCTGAGCGAGGAGCACCGGCTGGTCGTCACCTACCGCTACCTGCTGGAGATGGACGAGCGGGAGACCGCCGAGGCCCTGGGCTGGCCCCGGGGGACGGTGAAGTCGCGCCTGAACCGCGCCCTGCGCAGACTGCAGCGGCTGCTGCCGGACGTCCGGCCCGGGGAGACCCGGGAAGGGGGTGCGCCGGCGTGAGCGGACGGCAGGAGGAGGAGCTGCGGCGGCTGCGCGAGGAGCTGCGCGCCTACGGCCGCTCCCTGGACGGCCCGGAGGGGGCGGCGGGCGGCGGGACGATGGCCGAGCGGGTGCTCGCCCGGATACTCGCCGAGCAGGTGCCCGTCCCGGCGGCCGTCCCCCGGTCCCGTCTGGGGGCGGTGCGGCGCTGGACGCGGACGCGTTGGCGCTCCCTGCTGGCGACGCTGTGCGGTCTGCTGACGGTGCTGGTGCTGACCCCTCCGGTGCGGGCGGCGGTGACCGACTGGTTCGGCTTCCACGGGGTGGAGGTACGGCACGACCCGTCGGCGGTGCCCACCCCGGGCGGCCGGGTGCCGGGCTGCGCCGCTCCGGTGCGGCTGGAGGAGGCGTCGCGGCAGGCCGGCTTCACCCCCGTGGTCCCGGAGACGCTGGGCCCGCCGGACGCGGTCTCCGTGGGTGCGCTGCCGCACGGGCGGTCCCTGGTCAGCCTGTGCTGGAGGGACGACGACGGCCGGACGATCCGCCTGGACCAGTTCCCGGGCCGCCTGGACTACTCGTTCACGAAGACGGTGCGGGAACAGCCGGAGTGGCTGGACGTGGGGGGTCAGGCGTTGTGGTTCCCACGGCCTCACGTCCTGACGTTCTGGATGATAGACGCGGAGGGGCGCCGCTTCACGCGGGAGGAACGTACGGCGGGGCCGACTCTCCTGTGGAGCCCCACGGGCACGGTGACGCTCCGCCTGGAGGGCGCGCGGTCCCGCACCCGGGCCCACGAGATCGCGACGTCCGCTACTTCCAGCCCGTCCGGCGTTTGAGGACGAGGTCCGCCAGGGCCGAAAGGGGGTCTGGGGCGCAGCCCCAGGGAGGGACGACCTCGAACGCCGGAGGGGTCGAGATCAGCCCGTCCGGCGCTTGAGGACGAGGCCCGCCAGGGCCGAGAGAGGGGTCCGGGGGCGCAGCCCCCGGGGACGGGACGGGAAGGGGCGGCGGGGGCGAAGAACCCGATCGGGAACCCGCCCGGTCCGGCCGGTGTACCAGAAGTGACAGGCGGCCCGCGCGGCGAGCCGCACGGGGTCCGTCCGACCGAGTGGGGGTCCGGGATGCGCGACTGGAAGCAACGCCTTCGACGACTGGCAGCAGGAGCCGCCGCCGCACTGACGGCACCGGCCCTCCTGCTGTGGGGCGCCGCCCCGGCCTCCGCAGGAGGCCCGACGAGCGTGCTGGTCGTATCGGTGTCGAGCACCGAGACCGCCTCGCTGTACTACACCGACAAGCAGTACACCGAGCTGGAGCGCCTCCTCGGCCCGATGAACACGGGCACCCGCGAGCGCCCGCCGACGCTCTCCCTCGCCTCGGGACGCCAGATCAACGTGACCTGGATGGTGCACGACGTGACGCCGTGGCGGGTGGACCAGATCTTCCTGCCGGACGGGGCCCGGGCCGCGTGGATCCACACGGCGTCCCGCATCGCCGACGGCGGCGACGGTGTCTGGCACGCCGCCAAGGACCCTTACGACCTGCGCAAGTTCCTGTACGAACTGGGCGTGATGGGCCCTGCCACCGGCCACGAGGCGTTCGGGGTGGACCCGGTGCCGCTGGACGGCGGGCAGGCCGCCCCGGACGACGGCGGCAGCGCGGCACCGGTGGTTTCCGCGGCCACGCCGACAGCGGGTGACGGCACCGATTGGTGGTGGGCGATACCGGGCCTGGCGACAGGAGCGGCCCTGGCCCTGTTCCTGCGGCCGTACGCGCTGCGGGGGCTGGCCTCCGTCCGCGCCCGCCGGGACAAGGACGGCCCAGGACCCCGGCAGCAGCTGCTGGATCTCTGACACGGGGCCCGCGACGGCCGGCCAGGACGGCCGGACCGCCGCGGGCAGGGCGAGGAAACCCGCGGCCCGCGTCAGCCGAGGTCGATCTCCGGGTACAGCGGGAAGCCGGCCACGAGGTCGGTGGCCCGGCGCGAGATCTCGTCGGCGACCTTCTCGTCGAGGACGTGGGACGCCTTGGACGGCGCACCGGACTTCGTGGTGCCGGACTCGGTCGTGGTGAGGACGCGGTCGATGAGGCCGGCGACCTCGTCCATCTCCGCCGTGCCGAGACCGCGCGTGGTCAGCGCCGGGGTGCCGATCCGGATGCCGGAGGTGTACCAGGCGCCGTTGGGGTCGGCGGGGATGGCGTTGCGGTTGGTGACGATGCCCGAGTCGAGCAGGGCCGCCTCGGCCTGCCGGCCGGTGAGGCCGTAGGAGGTGGCGACGTCGATCAGGTTGAGGTGGTTGTCGGTGCCGCCGGTGACCAGGGTGGCGCCGCGGCGCATCAGGCCCTCGGCGAGCGCACGGGAGTTGTCCACGATGCGCTGGGCGTAGTCCTGGAAGGCAGGCCGGCGGGCCTCGGCGAGGGCGACGGCCTTCGCGGCCATGACGTGCGGCAGCGGACCGCCGAGGACCATCGGGCAGCCGCGGTCGACCTGGTCCTTGAGCGAGTCGTCGCACAGGACCATGCCGCCGCGCGGCCCGCGCAGCGACTTGTGGGTGGTGGTGGTGACGATCTGGGCGTGCGGCACCGGGTCGAAGTCGTCGGTGAGGACCTTGCCGGCGACCAGGCCCGCGAAGTGCGCCATGTCGACCATCAGCGTGGCGCCCACCTCGTCGGCGATCTCCCGCATGATCCGGAAGTTCACCAGGCGGGGGTAGGCGGAGTAGCCGGCGACGATGATCAGCGGCTTGAACTCGCGGGCGGAGGCGCGCAGCGCGTCGTAGTCGATCAGTCCGGTGGCCGGGTCGGTGCCGTAGGAGCGCTGGTCGAACATCTTTCCGGAGATGTTGGGCCGGAAGCCGTGGGTGAGGTGGCCGCCGGCGTCCAGGGACATGCCGAGCATGCGCTGGTTGCCGAAGGCGCGGCGCAGTTCGGCCCAGTCCTCCTCGGAGAGGTCGTTGACCTGGCGGACGCCGGCCTTCTCCAGGGCGGGCAGCTCGACGCGCTGGGCGAGGACGGACCAGAAGGCGACCAGGTTGGCGTCGATGCCGGAGTGCGGCTGGACGTAGGCGTGGCGGGCGCCGAACAGCTCCTTGGCGTGCTCGGCGGCGAGCGACTCCACGGTGTCCACGTTGCGGCAGCCGGCGTAGAAGCGGCGGCCGACGGTGCCCTCGGCGTACTTGTCGCTGAACCAGTTGCCCATCGCCAGGAGGGTGGCCGGGGAGGCGTAGTTCTCGGAGGCGATCAGCTTGAGCATCTCGCGCTGGTCGGCGACCTCCTGCCCGATCGCGTCGGCGACCCGCGGCTCGACGGCGCGAATCACGTCGAGGGCGGAGCGGAAGGCGGTGGACTCGGGGGTGAGCGGCTGCTCGGCAGACATGGGGACCTCCGGACGTTGCGTTCAGCGTTCACGGTACGGATGGCCCAGGCGCACGGCACGTCGCTCCCGGGCCGCTCCCCGATGGTTGGTCCCATCCCAGCGCGCCAGTCACGGCCCGCGGGCCAGGTTACCGGGTGGGTTCCGGCGGCGCGGCCGGTGTCCGCGATGCGGGAGCACCCGGCGAGCCGCCGTGCCGCCGTGCCGCCGTCTAAAGGATCACGTGCGGCAGGAAGCGGGCGTACTCGTCCGTCACCAGACCGGAGGACTCGCGGATGCCGAGGCCCGCAGCCTCGTGGTCCACCACCCAGGTGCCGAGGACGACGCGGTTGCCGTCGAAGTCGGGCAGCGGGGCCAGTTCCTGGTAGCAGCAGGGTTCGTCGCGGACCACGGGGGCCGTGCCGGGCTCGTGGATCGTCACGCCCGCGCCCTCGCGGCCGAGCAGCGGCTTCGCGACCCAGCCCGCGGTGTCCGCGAGCTCGCGCGGGCCGTCCAGGTAGGCGGGGAGGAGGTTCGGGTGGCCGGGGTTCAGCTCCCAGAGGATGGCCAGCAGCGCCTTGTTGCTGAGCAGCATCTTCCAGGCGGGCTCGATCCACAGGGTGGAACCGCTGCCGCCGCCGTTGTCGAGGGTGTCGATCACATGACCGGCGAAGCGGTCGGTGGTCAGCCACTCCCACGGGTACAGCTTGAAGATGCTGCGGATGAACCGCAGCCGCTTGTCGACGAAGCGTCCGGAGAGGCGGTCCCAGCCGATCTCCTCCACGGAGAGCCAGTCGGTCTCGAGACCGGCCTGCTCGGCCGTCTCCTTGAGGTAGGCGACGGTCATCAGGTCCTCGCCGCACTCGTCGCCCGCGGAGTGCGCGAAGTACAGCGGGCTGCCCGGCGGGAGGAGGGCGGCCTGCTTCTTCCAGGCGTCGACGAGCCGTTCGTGCAGGGAGTTCCACTGGTCGGCGCCCGGGAAGCGCTCCTCCATCCAGAACCACTGGGGGGAGGCGGCCTCCACCAGGGAGGTGGGGGTGTCGGCGTTGTACTCCAGCAGCTTCGCCGGGCCGATGCCGTCGTAGCGGAGGTCGAAGCGGCCGTAGAGGGAGGGCAGTTCGGACCGCCGGTGCCAGGACTCGGTGACCGCGTGCACGATGCGGGGATCGGTGATGCCGAGGTCGGCGAAGCGCCCCGCGGTGACGATGTGCCGGGCCGCCGCCAGGCTCAGCGCGTGCAGTTCCTCGACGACCTCCTCCAGGGCCTCGACCTCGTCCAGGCCGAAGACGTAGTAGGCGCTCTCGTCCCAGTAGGGGCGCAGGGAGTCGTCGGGGTAGCGGGTCAGGGGATAGATGAGCCCCTGCTCCTCCACGGTCTGCTGCCAGCCGGGGCGGGGCTCGGTGGTGCGCCGTTCCACCGCGGCTCAGCCCCCGCCGCTGCCGGAGCAGCCGAAGCCGCCTCGGTCGACGGCCTCGCTGCGGCTGAAGGTGCCACGGTCGGCATAGCCGTTGCTGACGTCGGCGTCGTAGTACCAGTCGGCGTTCGTGGCGCGGGACCGGCTCTTGCCCGCCGACCCGGAGGAGGACGAGCAGTTCTTGTCGGCGACGACCTTGTAGCCGTCGGCGAAGTCGTAGCTGTTGCGGTCCACGCACCGCCGGTCCGGGTCCGACCCGCAGGCCGACAGTGCCGCCGCGAGCACTCCCATGCCGCCCAGCACCACCGTGCTGGACCGCAGTCGTCGCCGTGTCTGCGCCATGCCTTCCGCTCCCCCTCGTGTCGCGCCGGCCCGTCCCCGTGTGGTCGCCGGTTCGCGGCGGACAGCCTAGAGACCCCGCGGGCCGCGCGCACGCGAGCCCCTCCCCTCGCCCACCTGCCCGCTGACTGTTTGTCACCTCTTGGTCAGGAATGACCTCGGCGGTCACGGAACCATCACACAGACGCGGGTCACGGCAGGGCGCGGAGCAGGGCCTCCAGGGTGCCCGTCCAGGCGTGGTCGGGCGGGGTCGCGTAGCCGACCACCAGGGCGTCCCCGGCGGGGTCGGCCGCACCGGGATGCCGGAAGCGCTCCAGGCCCTTGACGGCGAGCCCCTGCCAGGTGGCCGCCTGTTCGACCGACCGCTCGGTGCCGGGCGGCAGCCGCAGGACCGCGTGCAGGCCGGCCGCGACTCCGGTGACGCGGATGTGCGGTGCCCGTTCGGCGAGGGCCCGGACCAGGGAGTCGCGGCGCCGCCGGTAGCGCAGGCGGGCGGCGCGGACCTGCCGGTCGTAGGCGCCGGAGGTGAGGAACTCGGCGAGGGTGAGCTGGTCCACCACGCCGACGGAGCGGCCGCCGCCGTGGGTGAGGACGTCCGGCAGCAGCCAGGGCGGCACCACCATCCAGCCCAGCCGCAGGCCGGGGGCGAGGGACTTGCTGGCGGTGCCGAGATACACCACCCGGCCGGGGTCCAGGTCCTGGAGGGCGCCGACGGGCTGGCGGTCGTAGCGGAACTCGCCGTCGTAGTCGTCCTCCAGGATCAGGCCGCCGGTGCGGCGCGCCCACTCGACCACGGCGGCCCGGCGCTCGGGGCGCAGCGCACCGCCGAGCGGGAACTGGTGCGCCGGGCTGAGCAGCACCGCGTCCGCGTCGCCGGGATCCTGGGCGCGGGTGCCGAGGGCGTCCCGGGCGAGCGGGACGGTCTCCAGGCCGGCGCGGGCGGCGAGGTCCCAGTGGATGTCCAGGCCGTAGGACTCCACGGCGAGGGTGCGGGCGCCGCGGGACCGCAGCACCTCGCTCAGGAGCTGCAGGCCGTGCGCGAACCCGGAGCAGACCACCACGTGCTCCGGGTCGGCGCGCACGCCCCGGACCCGGGCGAGGTAGCCGGCGAGGGCCTCGCGCAGTTCCGGACGGCCGCGCGGGTCGCCGTACCCGAAGGCGTCGTGGGGTGCGGCGGCGAGGGCGCGGCGGGTGGCCCTGACCCATTCGGCGCGGGGGAAGGAGGCGAGGTCGGGGACGCCGGGGGTGAGGCTGTACGGAAGCCGGCCGGGGGTGCGGCGGGGCGCGGGGGCCGGGGCCTGCGGGCCGGCGACGGGGCGCGCGGCGACCCGGGTGCCGGAGCCCTGGCGGGCGGTGAGCCAGCCCTCGGCGACCAGGTCGGCGTAGGCGTCGGCGACGGTGTTCCGGGCGATGCCCAGGTCGGCGGCGAGGGAGCGGGAGGACGGCAGCCGGGTGTCCGGGGCGAGCCGGCCGCTGCGGACCGCTTCGCGCAGGGCGTCGGTCAGGCCGCGCCGCAGTCCGGGCCCGGCCGGGTCGAGGTGCAGGTCGATGCCGAAAGTGGCCCAGCGTTCCGCCATGGAACTGGACCATACTCCTGGGCTTCCTCGCTCCTAGCGTCGACGGCATGACGAACACCGACACGACCGGGACGGCTCCGTACGCGGCCGAGGAGCCCGCCCGTCTGGAGTGGGCGAAGCACGCCCCCGAGGTCTACAAGGCGATGGTCCGGCTGGACGTCGCGGCCCGCAAGGGACTGGACCCGAAGCTGGCCGAGCTGGTCAAGGTCCGCGCCTCGCAGCTCAACCACTGCGCCTTCTGCCTGGACATGCACACCAAGGACGCCCTCGCGGCGGGCGAGAGCGTCGAGCGGATCATTCAGCTCACCGCGTGGGAGGAGTCGCGGCACTTCTACACGGAGAAGGAGATCGCCGCGATCGAGCTGACCGAGGCGGTCACCGTGCTGACCAACGGCTTCGTGCCGGACGAGGTGTACGAGCGGGCCGCGAAGCAGTTCGACGAGGCGGAGCTGTCCCAGCTGATCGCCGCCATCGCGGTGATCAACGCCTGGAACCGGTTCGGCGTGACCTGCCGGATGACTCCGGGCCACTACCAGCCGGGGCAGCACCGCTAGCGGCGTCTCAGGGCAGCCATTTCTCCCAGACGGAGCGGTGGCTGTCCACCCACTTCTCCGCCGCCTCCTGCGGCGACAGCTTCTGCTCGGCGATCATCAGGGAGACCTCGTTCTGGTCCTCGGTCGTCCATGTGAAGTTCCTGAGCAGCTCGGCCGCCTTCCCGCCGCCGCGCGCGAAGTCCGCGTTGAGGTACTTCTGCAGCGGGGTGTGCGGGTAGGCGCAGGCGACCTCGTCCGGGTCCGCGTCGCAGCCCTCCTCGTACGGCGGCAGCTTCACCTCTGTCATCGGCACCTGCTCGGACAGCCACTGCGGGGTGTACCAGTAGGTGAGGAAGGGCTTCTTCTCCTTGGCGAACTGCTGGATCTGGGTGATCTGCGCGGCCTCGGAGCCGGCGAACACCACCCGGTAGTCCAGCTTCAGGTTCTTCACCAGCGCCTTGTCGTTGGTGACGTAGGAGGGGGAGCCGTCGAGGAGCTGGCCCTTGCCGCCGCTCTCCGGGGTGCGGAACTCACCGGCGTACTTGTTCAGGTTCTTCCAGTCGGTGACGTCCGGGTGCTCCTTCGCGAAGTAGGCCGGCACGAACCAGCCGATGTGGCCGGTGACGCCGAGGTCGCCGCCGGCCACGATGGTCTTCTTGTCCTCGACGTACCGCTGCTCCTGGTCGGGGTGGCCCCAGTCCTCCAGGATCGCGTCGACCCGGCCCTGGCTGAGGGCGTCCCAGGCGGGCACCTCGTCGACCTGGACGGTGTCGACGCGATAGCCGAGCTCGTGCTCCAGCAGGTACTGGGCGACGGCCACGTTGGCCTGGGCGCCGACCCAGGACTGCACCGACAGGGTGACCGTCCTCGCCCCCTGCGCGTTGGCGAACGGCGAGGCCTGCTTGGTCATGTCGGCGGCACCGCACCCGGTCAGCAGCAGGAGCGCGGAGCCCGCCGCCACCGCGGGAATCGTACGGAATCGCATGTCACGCTCCCTTCTTCGCGCGGCGTTCGGTGGGCTGGGTCACCCGGTCGAGCATCAGGCCGAGGCAGACGATCGCGGCGCCGGCCACCAGCCCGGTCGCCAGGTCGCCCTGGGCGAGACCGAAGACGACGTCGTAGCCGAGCGCGCCGCCGCCGACCAGGCCGCCGATGATGACCACGGCGAGGACCAGGACCACGCCCTGGTTGAGGGCGAGCAGCAGGGCCGGGCGGGCCAGCGGGAGCTGCACCTGGCGCAGTTGCTGGGCGCCGGTCGCGCCGAGCGAGCGCGCGGACTCCAGGGCGGCCGGGTCGACCTGGCGCAGGCCCTGGGCGGTGATGCGGACGACGGCGGGCAGCGCGTAGACGACCGCCGCGGCGACGGCCGGGGCGCGGCCCACCCCGAACAGGGCGACCACCGGGATCAGGTACACGAACTGTGGCATGGTCTGGAAGACGTCCAGCACCGGGCGCAGCAGCCGCTCGACGCGGTCGCTGCGGGCGGCGGCCACGCCCGCGGCGAAGCCGATGACGAGGGTCACGGCGACGGCGGCGAGGACCTGGGACAGCGTGTCCAGCGACGGCTGCCACACACCGAGCACCCCGATGGCGGCCATGGCGAGCACGGCGGTGAGCGTGGTGCGCCAGGTGCCGATCAGCCAGGCCAGGGCGGCCACGAGCAGCAGCACCCCCCACCAGGGCAGCCACTGCAGCCCGTCGCGGAGCGGGTCGAGCACCCAGGTGGTGAAGCGGCCGGCCCAGTCGGCGGTGCCGCCGACCACGGGCACGCCCGAGTACAGGTGCGCGGTCATCCAGCCGACGGCCCGGTTGACGGGTTCCGCGACGCCGACGACCCAGCTCTCCGGCCACTCCAGCCGGCCCGCGAGGCGTCCGGCGACCGCGACGACGACCGCGCCGGCCAGGGCGTACGCCCCGAGCACGCGGGCGTTCGGGGCGGGCGCGTCGCCCAGGCGGGCGCCGGCCGCGCCGGTGACCCGGTCGAGGACGACGGCCAGCAGCACGATCGGGATGCCGGCGGCGAGCGCGGCCCCCACGTCGACGGAGGCCAGCGCCTGGTAGACGCGGTCGCCGAGACCGCCTGCGCCGATCACCGAGGCGATCACGGCCATGGACAGCGCCATCATGATCGTCTGGTTGAGGCCGAGCAGCAGTTCCTTGCGGGCCAGCGGGACACGGGCGGTCAGCAGGCGCTGGCGGGCGGTCGTCCCGAGCGACTCGACCGCCTCCAGCACCTCCTTGTCCGCGCCGCGCAGCCCGAGCGCGGTGAGCCGGGCCATCGGCGGGGCGGCGTAGACGACCGTGGCCAGGACTGCCGCGGGGACGCCGATACCGAAGACCAGCACCACCGGGAGCAGGTAGGCGAAGGCCGGCAGGACCTGCATGGTGTCGAGGACCGGGCGCAGGCCCCGGTACATGCGGTCGGACAGCCCGGCGGCCAGCCCGAGCAGCGCCCCCACCAGGACGGATGCGGCGACCGCGACCACCATGAGGGCGAGGGTCTGCATGGTGGGCACCCACATGCCCAGCAGCCCGCAGGCGAGGAACGCGGCGGCGGTCCCGAGCGCCGACCGGATCCCCGCCACGCGCCAGGCGGTCAGCGCGGCCACGGCCGTCACTCCCGCCCAGCCGACGGCGAGGAGGGCGAGGTAGACGGCGCGAACGGCGATGACGACGACGTTGCTGACGTGTCCGAGGAAGTAGAGGAAGAGAGGGTGGGAGTCCCGGTTGTCGACGATCCAGTCGCTGGCACTGCCGAGCGGCCCGGAGAGGTCGACGGTGAGTGCGTCCGGCCAGGCCCCGCTCCCCCAGCGGCCCGCCGCGAGGGGGACCAGTACGGCCGCGACGACGGCGAGCGCGGCGAGCTTGCGGACGGCGGGGCGGCGGAGCACGCCCGGCGGTGCGGTGTTCGGCGTGGCCGCGGTGAGTGTCGCCATCACACGGGCTCCCCACCGGCGGCGGCAGCGGGCGGCGCGGCCGGCTCACCCCGCCGAGCGGGCACCTCACGGGAGTCCGGGGCCTCTGCGGCACCCGGCGCGTTCCCGGCATCCGGCTCTCCGGCACCCGGCGCGACGGAGGCGTGCGCCGCCTCGCGGGACGTGCGGCCGGGTCCGGCCACATCGCCGGCGACCACGTTCAGCAGGGCCTGCGCGTCGACCACGCCGACGCACCGGCCGGCGTCCAGGACGCGGGCGGAGGTGCCGGCCCGGGACACCGCTTCGATGGCCTCGGAGACCGTGGCGTCGGGGCGGACCGCCGGGCCGGTGTCCGCCTCCGTCGCCGAGGAGGCGGGGCGCATGGCCGTACGGACGGTCAGCACCTGCTCGCGCGGGACGTCCCGGACGAAGGCGCGCACGTAGTCGTCGGCGGGCGAGCCCACGATCTCCTCGGGCGTGCCCAGCTGGACCACGCGCCCGTCGCGCATCAGGGCGATGCGGTCACCCAGCTTCAGGGCCTCCTGGAGGTCGTGGGTGATGAAGACCATCGTGCGGCCCTCCTCGCGGTGCAGCCGCACCACCTCCTCCTGCATGTCGCGCCGGATCAGCGGGTCGAGCGCACTGAACGGCTCGTCGAACAGCAGGACCTCGGGGTCGACGGCGAGGGCGCGGGCCAGCCCCACCCGCTGGCGCTGGCCGCCGGAGAGCTGGGCGGGTCTGCGCTGCTCCATGCCCTCCAGGCCGACCTTGGCGACCACCTCGGCGGCCTTCGCGCGCCGCTCGGACCGGCCCATGCCCTGGATCTCCAGGCCGTAGGCGACGTTGTCGAGGACGGTGCGGTGCGGCAGCAGGCCGAAGTGCTGGAAGACCATGGCGGCACGGTGCCGGCGCAACGCGCGCAGCCTGGTCTTGTCCATGGCGCGGACGTCCTCGCCGTCGATGACGATGCGGCCCGCGGTCGGCTCGATCAGCCGGGTCAGGCAGCGGACCAGCGTGGACTTGCCGGACCCGGACAGGCCCATGACGACGAAGACCTCGCCCTTGCGGACGTCGAAGGAGACGTCGCGGACGGCGGCCGTGCAGCCGGTGCGGGCGCGCAGCCCGGCCGGGTCGAGGGCGGCGAGCTCCGGGTCGCCGGGGACCCGGTCGGCCTTGGGGCCGAACACCTTCCACAGCCCGTCGACGGAGAAGACGGGGGCGGCGGCGTCGGACGCGGGCGCGGCGGCGGGGGCTGTCGCGGTCATCGGGCGTCACCACCGATCAGCTCGACGGCGCGCTCGCCGACCATCAGCACACCGATCATCGGGTTGACTGCGGTCATGGTCGGGAAGACGGAGGCGTCCGCGATCCGGATGCCCTGCAGCCCCCTGATCCGCAGCTCGGGGTCGACCACGGCCAGGTCGTCGTCGGCGGCGCCCATCCTGCAGGTGCCGGCCGGGTGGTAGACGGTGTGCGCGACCTTGCGGGCGTACTCGCCGAGTTCCTCGTCGCCGGTGACGTCCGGGCCGGGGGCCACCTCGCGCTTGAGCCAGTGGGCGAGCGGCTCGGTCTTCGCGATCTCGCGGGCGATGCGGATGCCGTCCACCAGGGTGCCGCCGTCGTAGTCGTCCTCGTCGGTGAAGTAGCGGAAGTCCAGGGCCGGCTTGACCTCGGGGTCGGCGCTGGTGAGGTACAGCCGTCCGCGGCTCTTCGGCTTGGGGATGTTCGGGGTCATCGAGACGCCGAACTCCGGCCGCTCGTAGCCCAGTCGCTCCGGGTTGTCGGTGAACGGGATCTGGTAGAAGTGGAACATCAGGTCGGGGCCCGCGTGTTCGGGGTCGCGGCGCACGAACAGCCCGGCGTCGGAGTCCATCGCGGAGTTCTCCGGGATGG
The DNA here is from genome assembly GCF_000527195.1 of Streptomyces sp. CNH189. Classification (NCBI taxonomy): domain Bacteria; kingdom Bacillati; phylum Actinomycetota; class Actinomycetes; order Kitasatosporales; family Streptomycetaceae; genus Streptomyces; species Streptomyces sp. CNH189. The sequence continues at coordinate 402,277 of NZ_AZUS01000002.1, read as the reverse complement.
GTCCGTCCGTCTCCCAGACGATCACCGACTCGGGGTGGTCGAGCAGGTTCTCGCCGACACCGGGCAGAGGGTGCGCCACAGGTATGCCGAGCGCCTCCAGGTCGGCCCGGGGACCGATGCCGGAGTGCAGCAGCAGGCGCGGCGAGTCGACGGCGCCCGCGCACAGCACCACCTCGTTGCGGGCGCGCACCAGCACCTCCTCGCCGTCCTTGGTGCGCACGTGCACTCCCTCGGCGCGGGTGCCGTTCAGCTCCAGCCGGTACGCCCAGGTCTCCAGCCAGAGCGTCAGGTTGGGCCGCTCGTCCATCACCGGGTGCAGATACGCCACCGACGCCGAGGAGCGCTTGTTGTTCTCGGGGTGGTAGGCCAGGTCGAAGAAGCCGACGCCCTCGGTGAAGGGCTTCTTGTTGAAGCTCTCGATGCGGGGCACCTCGAGCGCCGTCCGCGCGGCGTCGACGAAGTCCCGGGCGATGGCGTTCCGGTCCTTCTCGTCGACCGGGACGATGTTGTTCTTCAGGCGCGCGTAGTACGCCTCCATCTGCACGGCGCCCCAGCCCTTGGCGCCGGCCCGCTCCCACTCGTCCCAGTCGGACGGCAGCGGCTTGAAGGCGATCAGGGTGTTGTGCGAGGAGCAGCCGCCGAGGACGCGGGCGCGGCTGTGCCGGATGTGCGAGTTGCCGCGTGGCTGCTCGGTGGTGGGGTAGTCGTAGTCGAGTTCGCCGCCGAGCAGGCCCATCCAGCGGCGCAGCGTCAGCACGTCGTCGCGGCCGACGTCGCTGGGGCCGCCCTCGATGACGGCGACGGTGACGTCCGGGTTCTCGGTGAGGCGGGAGGCGATGACGGAACCAGCGGTTCCGCCGCCTATGACCACGTAGTCGTAGACGGGTGGGCTCTGGGTCATGGAGCTGCTCCAAGGGCTCAGACGTGAGGGGCGCCCGGGAGGGCGCCCCTGAAGGGGCGCGGGGCTGTGCCGACATGCGGCTCCGCGTGGGAGCGATCAGCCCCCACGCGCCGCGGCCGCCACGCGACGTGCGACGTCACGGCACCGTCGAGTCGCGGCGTCAGCCGCGGAACCACCGAACCGGCGCCGGCGCCAGGTTCTGATACACGTGCTTCGTCTCGCGGTACTCGGCCAGCCCGGCCGGGCCGAGCTCGCGGCCCGTGCCGCTCTTGCCGAAGCCGCCCCACTCGGCCTGCGGGAGGTAGGGGTGGAAGTCGTTGATCCACACGGTGCCGTGGCGCAGCCGTCCGGCCACCCGGCAGGCGCGGCCCGGGTCGGCGGTCCACACGCCGCCGGCCAGCCCGTACTCGGTGTCGTTGGCGAGGGCGACAGCCTCGTCCTCGGTGCGGAAGGTCTCGACGGTGAGGACCGGCCCGAAGACCTCCTCGCGCACCACGCGCATCTCGCGGTGGCAGCGGTCGAGGACGGTCGGCTCGTAGAAGTACCCGGCGGCGGGGCGTTCGGGGGACGGCTCGGGACGCTTGCCGCCGCAGCGCAGCACCGCGCCCTCCTTGAGGGCGGACTCGACGTAGGCCTCGACCTTCTCGCGCTGCTGCGCGGAGACCAGCGGCCCGCACTCGACGCCGTCCTCGGTGCCCCGGCCGAGCCGGATCCGCTCGGCGCGGCGGGCGAGTTCGGCGACGAACCGGTCGCGCACGGACTCCTCGACGATGAGCCGCGCGCCGGCCGAGCACACCTGGCCGCTGTGGATGAAGGCCGCGTTGAGGGCCTGGTCGACGGCGGTGTCGAAGCCCTCCTCGGTGGCGCAGGCGTCGGCGAAGACCACGTTGGGGTTCTTGCCGCCGAGTTCCAGGGCCACCTTCTTCACGGAAGGGGCGGCGGCCTGGGCGACCTTGGTGCCGCTGACCAGGCCGCCGGTGAAGGAGACCAGGTCGACGTCCGGGTGCTCGGCCAGCCGGGCGCCGACGGTGTGGCCGGGACCGGTGACGATGTTGGCGACGCCCGCGGGCAGTCCCGCCTCGGCCAGCAGGCCGATGAGGGCGACGGTGGTCAGCGGGGTGATCTCGCTGGGCTTGACGACGAAGGTGTTGCCCGCCGCGAGGGCCGGGGCGATCTTCCAACTCGCCTGCAGAAGCGGGTAGTTCCACGGAGTGATCAGCGCGCAGACGCCGACCGGCTCGTGCACCACGACGCTGTGCACGTCGGGTGAACCGGCGTCGACCACCCGGCCGGGCGCCTCGGCGGCGACGAGGTCGGCGAAGTAACGGAAGGCGTCGGCCACGCAGTCGATGTCGACGCGCCCCTCCTCGACTGTCTTGCCCGCGTCCCGGCTCTCCAGCAGGCCCAGTTCCTCCCGGTCCCGAGCGAGGAGTCCGGCCACGCGGCGCAGCAGCGCGGCCCGGTCGGCGACGGGGGTGCGCGGCCACGGGCCCTCGTCGAAGGCGCGGCGCGCGGCGGCCACCGCGAGGTCGGTGTCCTTCTCGTCCCCCTCGGCGACCAGGGCGAACGGCCGGGCGTCCGCCGGGTCGAGGATCTCCCGGGTGGCCCCGGAGACGGCGGCCCGCCACTCGCCTCCCGCGTGGATGGTGTCGCGCGCTCGAAGTTCTGTGCTGTCCGCCATGATCGGTTACTGCCTTCCGTTCCTGTTCAGCACCCGGGGGGGTCACATGGGTGCTACCCGGGACCGGGTGCTCCTGCCCATGGGGCCCGGATGCATGCGGAATCCGTGGCCGGAAGTGCGCCTCGTCACGGGCGGGGCGGGTGGGGCGGAACGGGAGGAAGGGTGCAGGGAGGGCGATCACGGGCGCTGAGACGTACGCGGGACTGCCGGAGGGCGCGCCGGATCACTCCGGGGCGCAGGTCGTGGACGGCGGGCAGAAGTGCGCGAGGGCCGTCAGCACCAGATCCAGTTCGGGATCGATGCCGTCGGTGGCCGCCCCGTACGCGGCGATCGCGTACACCTTGCCGTCCCCGGGCGCCCGGAAACGCACGTCCTGGACGTGCCAGCTGCCCACCTCGGGTTCGCCGCGCAGGGAGTCGGCCCGGTACTCCAGCCGCATCCCGGACGTCTCCTCCGTCTCGACGGGCAGCAGGGCGACCTTCTCGAAGCCGTCCGCCTTCGGCGTGGCGTCCGACAGGAACACCTCGAAGGAGTCCTCCGGCGAGGGCTCCGCGACCTCGTACACCTGGAGCCGGCGGAACCCGTCGGGAGCGCGGTAGTTGACGACGTCCATGCCGTGCTGGGACGCCACGCCCTCCCGCTCCCAGCCCGTCGGGCGGGCGATGGTGAAGCCCTCGGGGTCCTCGTGGAGCTCGTAGCCCTCGGGAAGTTCCGGTGTTTCGCCGGACGGGGACGAGGGGGTGTCGGACGACAGTTCGGCGCCGTTGGTGCCCACGTCCGTCGGACCGGGCACCTCCTCGTCGGCCGACGGCGGTACCTGTGTGTCCACCGCGCCGCCGGCCCGGTCGTCCGGGCGGCCGTCCGTGCCGTCGTCCCCGAGGACCGACGTCAGGACCAGAGCCACGGCGACACCGGCCGCGGCGGCCCCGCCCAGCACGCCCCACACCAGCCGGCGGCCGGCGAGCGGCCGGGCGGCGGGTCGCGGCGGCTCCGGCAGGGACCAGTTTCCGACGGGAGGCGGGGGCAGTACGCCCGTCGGCGCGTCCGGGTCCGGCACATCACGCGGGCCCGCGTCGGAGGCCGCCGGGAGGAACTCCGGGCGGGGCGGGGGCGGCGGCGTGGCCGGGGCGGTGGCGCCGGCGCCGTCCTCCCAGCGCTGGGTGTCCTCGTTCCAGTACCGCGGTCCCCCGGTCATGGCGTCCCTCTCACATTCCCAGCAGCCCGGCGACGGTCCCGGCCGACGCGAACAGGGTGAGGATGCTCTGGGCGTCCGCGAGACCCTCCCGCAGCCGCCGCATACGGCCCTCGCCGGCCGTACCGGTGCGGGTGATCTCCTCCTCGGTCTCGGCGAGGGTCGCGTCCAGGCGCGCGGCCTGCTCGTTCTCCCTCAGCCGGGCGAGGTCGCCGCGCAGTTCACGCACGGCCGCCAGGAGTTGCTCGGCGGTCTCGTCGCGTGCCGGGGCGGTGGTGTTGCGGGTCTCCGCGCGGGCGTTCGCGCCGAACGCGAAAGCTGAGTTGTCGGCGCGGCCGATGCTGACGTTGGGCTCGTCGGATGCCATCACTGGTCGGATCCCCTCTGCGGCGCGGAGCCGCCCCTCGTCTCGGCGCGCGCGTGGTCTCCAAAGGCGAACGAGGAGTGGTCGGCCCGCCCGATGTGCACCGCGCCGTTGCTGATGTTGACGATCTTCTGGACGAACTCGCCGGTCTCGTAGCCCGCTTCGCCCAGGGCCAGCCGCACCCCGCGGCTGATGCGGTCCTGGACGCTGCGCAGATACCGGGCGACGTCCATCTGCTGGAAGGTGGAGCCTGCGCCGACTGCGGCGAGTTCCCGCACCGACAGGGCGGGCCCTTCGGGCAGCGCCTGCGCGTGGCCGCCGGTCAGCAGCCGCCACGCGTAGGGCACGCCCCGGCCGAGGGTGAGCAGCGCGTCGCCGACCGAGCGGAGCACCCGGACGGCCGCGCCGGCAATCCGGCCCGTCCGGTTCTCGTGGAACCCCTGCCAGGTGCGGTCGGCGTCCTTGAAGTCCATGCGGACCGGGGTGAGTACGTGCGGGGCGATCTCCAGCATCAGCATCCTGCCCTGTGTGTGGAGGCGGACGAAGACGGTGACGACCAGTTCCTCCTCCCAGCCGCCGACGCGGATGCGCAGGAAGTGCCGGCGCTTCTCACCGCCCTCCTCGACGGCCCGGGCCCGGTGCTGCTCGAACTCCGCCTCTCCGTACGGCGCCTCGTCGCGGCGGAGCAGTCCCTCGACGGGCAGGAACACGCACTCGTCGATCTCCAGGCGGCGCAGCCGGTCCCGGACACCGGGGCCCGCGTGCTCGGAGGGCACCCGCAGCTGCTCCAGCAGGGGGCGGATCCGGTCGAGGATCGCCCGGTTGCTGAGCGGCTGCTGCTCCTTCTCCTCGTCCGGCCGCAGTTCGACGGCGAGCACCCAGGTGTCGTACGCCTTGCCCGCCCCGCAGAACGGCCGCGCCTCCTGGTACATGACGAGCGGGGCGTGCTGTTCCACCCGGATGCGGTGCGTCAGCCGCCGGAACCGCTGCCCGGGGGCCTGCTCGGCGAGGTCGCCGGTGGCGTCGGGGAAGCGGGCCGGGGAGAGTTCCACCGAGAGGACGCGGGCCAGCTGGTCGCGCCGGGCCGCGACGCACAGGCCGATGAGGACGAGCACGCCGATCCCGCACCAGGCCTGCCACTGCCGGACGCCCGCCGTGATGCCGTCGGCGACCGGACCCAGCACATCGGTGCCGCCGGAGTCGTACGAGGACGAGTACCCCACGTCGCCGTCCTGCCCGCCGCCGAACGCGGCGGAGCCCAGGATGAACAGGAACCACACGGTCGCGACGCGGCCGCACCAGCGGAGCACCGACGCGGCGGTCCCGCGCGCCAGGGACGCGGAGGCGAGCAGCAGGCCGGGGATCAGAAGCCAGGCGAGCAGGCCCCCGCTGACCGGTGTGCCCACCACCCACAGGCCGAGGATCGCCGCCGCCCACTGTGTCTCCAGGCGCCGGGCACGCAGCGCGTGGGCGAGGACCCGGGCGGCGTCGAAGCCGAGCGAGGGCGCCACGACCCGCTGTTCGTTGAGGTGGAGCTCCTCGATGACACGGTTGCGGTAGACGGGGTCCAGGTAGGTCCCCACGCACAGCAGCCTCGACGCCTCGCTGGCGTACGGGGGCACGGGCGGCAGGCCGGCCAGCGTCCCGTCCGTGCGCTGTGGCTGCTGCGGCACGTAGGCAGTGCTCACGCGGATCCCCCGATACGCGAATGATCGACACCGCCACGGGGAGTGACGGGGCATCAGCATAGGGGAAGGGCGGGCCCCGGCGAACCGCTTTGCCAAGGGTTGCGGTTGAGGCCTCAGCGGCGCGGGGCCCCGTACCGGGCGAGCTGGTACGGGGCCCCGAGAAGGGTGGGGGAGGCGGAAATCAGATGAGGCCGAGGCCGCGGACCGCCTCGCGCTCCTCCTCGAGCTCCTTGACGGAGGCGTCGATGCGGGTGCGGGAGAACTCGTTGATCTCCAGGCCCTGGACGATCTCGTACGTGCCGTCCTTGACGGTGACCGGGAAGGACGAGATGAGGCCCTCGGGGACGCCGTAGGAGCCGTCGGACGGGATGCCCATGGAGACCCAGTCACCCTCCGGGGTGCCGTTGACCCAGGTGTGGACGTGGTCGATGGCGGCGTTGGCGGCGGAGGCGGCCGACGAGGCGCCACGGGCCTCGATGATGGCGGCGCCGCGCTTGGCGACGGTCGGGATGAAGTCCTCGGCCAGCCACTTCTCGTCGCCCACGACCTCGGCGGCGTTCTTGCCGCCGACCGTGGCGTGGAAGATGTCGGGGTACTGGGTGGCGGAGTGGTTGCCCCAGATGGTGAGCCGCTTGATGTCGGCGACCGTCGAGCCCGTCTTCTTCGCGAGCTGGGTCAGCGCGCGGTTGTGGTCCAGGCGGGTCATCGCGGTGAAGCGCTCGGCCGGGACGTCCGGGGCGGCGGCCTGGGCGATCAGGGCGTTGGTGTTGGCCGGGTTGCCGACGACCAGGACGCGGACGTCGTCCGCGGCGTGGTCGTTGATGGCCTTGCCCTGCGGCTTGAAGATGCCGCCGTTGGCCTCGAGAAGGTCACCGCGCTCCATGCCCTTGGTGCGGGGGCGGGCGCCGACGAGCAGGCCGACGTTGGCGCCGTCGAAGGCCACGTTCGGGTCGTCCGTGATGTCGATGCCCTGAAGGAGCGGGAACGCGCAGTCGTCGAGCTCCATGGCGGTGCCCTCGGCGGCCTTGAGCGCCGGGGTGATCTCCAGCAGGCGCAGCTTGACCGGCACGTCCGCGCCGAGCAGCTGGCCGGAGGCGATGCGGAAGAGCAGGGCGTAACCGATCTGGCCGGCCGCGCCGGTGACGGTGACGTTCACGGGAGTGCGGGTCATGGCGTTCTCCGTATGACAGCTGGCGGTGGGGCGGTCCCTGCCCCCTGGTGCGGGATCCCGCTCCGGCTCGTGACCGGCGTCCGCCACGATGATCGATCACCGGTTCGAATGATCGATCTCTTGGCGTCAAGAGAGATCCAGCGGTCAGGCTATCGCGCATCCGAGGACGCGCACGGCCGGGCTCCCTGTGGCCCGTCCCACAGAGTGACCGTCCGGGCACCGGGTAACCGGCAGCGGCGAAGAGATGGGGAGAGAGGGGGGGGCGGCCGCTCCGTCCGGGAGAGGTGAGGACGGAGCGGCCGCCGTCCGGGACCGACCGTGCCGGGATCCCGTGGGGGTACTTTTCGCGTGCCCGTCCTCCGGCGCACCATTCGCATCACCACGGATCCCTCACATGAAAGGACCCTTACGGCCCCTGCGGATGACGGATCCGGCCACCGCGCCGACGGCCGCCCCCGCTACTCGGTGCAGCCCTTCTCGCCGGTCGCGGCCAGCACCGCGCAGGCCTTGGCCTCGGTGGCGCTGCCGGCCGGCACCATCGGGGTGTACGTGACGGTGTCACCGGCCGCGTCGACGGAGTCGGTCTGCTGGAAGGCACCCGCCGTGATGTCGACCGTGTCGCCCTGCGTGGCCTGGGTGATGCGCCCCCACGCGGCACCGCAGACCTTGCTGTAGCGGACCTCGACGGTGGTGGCGCCGACGGTCGCCGTGCTCGCCGTGGTGACCAGGTCGCCGCTGCATCCCATGACCTCGGCGTCCTTGCCGTCACAGCTCTCGCCGCTGCACTTCACGCCCGGGGGCAGCTTGGCCTCCTTGGTGACGGTGGGCGACGGGGACGCCTGCGCCTTCTTCTTGTCGTCCTCGGTCCCGGTGACGTACAGCGCGGCGGCGACCACCACCAGCGCCCCCAGCGCGCCGACGAGGAACGTCGCCGTACGCCGACGGCCCGCGGGCCTGCCGGAACCGCCGTCGCGACCGGACGGGTCCACGGGCGGCGGGCCGTAACCGCCGGCCGCGGACACCCCGGGGCCGTACGCCCCCGGATACACGGCGTCCGGGGTGGCGACCCCCCAGGAGTTGCCGCCGGGCGCCCCGGTGCCGCCGGCCGCGTCGCGCACGTCGGTGGCCGTGGGCTGCGGCGGCACGCTCGGTGACACACCGGCCGGGCCGGCGACCCCCGGACGCGCCGCGCCCCCGCGCGAACGTCCGCCCCCGCCCGACGGCGGTCCGGCCAGCTCGCTGAGCGCGGCCCGCGCCTGCGAGATCCGGATCGCCTCCATGGTCATGTCGTGCCGCATCTCCGAGCGGCTCCAGGCGCGCTCGGCGAGCTCCCACATGGTGGTGAGGTGCACCGGGTTGGTCCCGGTGACCTCGGCCAGGGCCACGATCGCGCCCTTCGGCGCGAGCAGCCGCCCGTTCAGATAGCGCTCCCAGGACGTCTTGCTGTAGCCCGTGCGGTCGGCGACGGACGCGACGCTCAGACCGCTGCGGTCCACCAGCCGCCTGAGCTGGCTGGTGAATTCCCTGATCTGCGGATCGAGTTCCTCCGGCAAAGCCTTCCAACGAGGCATTGCTCTCCCCCTCTTCCCCCCGGTTCGTGCTGGTGTTTCCCTCGCGCATGGTGCCCATGGCCACGTCCCGACTGGCTACCCACAGGGATGCCACCGGGCCGGGTCTCAGTTCCCGGGGTGGGGGCGCACGGGAGCAACAGGGCGCGTGCCGCGTTGCCCGCCCGGTTGCTTGCGCTCCAGTGTCCCACCGGTCGGCCCCCCGCCCGAACGGAACCCCGGAACCCACGGATGACTCATCGCAAGGCTGTACGGGGATTCCGGGGCGCGTACCGGAACGGTCACTTCCGTGCCACAGCGGCCGGGCAGCCGTTGAACAGGCCGTTCACCGTGCAGGAGTGTGGTGCGCGGCGGCGGCCCGTCCTCTCACGGGGGTGTGGACGGGCCGCCGTCCCAGCTCAGCTGTCGACCGTGAAGTGCAGCATGTCCTGCAGGAAGGGGATCCGCAGCAGCGGATCCGGCTGCACCATCAGCGCCAGCACCACGATCACCAGCCCCAGTCCGCCGTACGTGACGATGTCGGTGAAGCGGGAGCGCACGGCGAGCATCCCGACGTCGGGGACCACCCACCGCAGGACGGCCCCGGCCAGCAGTGCCGCTCCGATCAGCAGCAGCCCGACCCGGAACACGTCCAGCGCGGTCAGCAGCAGACCGAGGCCCACGGTGAGCAGCACGGCCAGGATCGGCCACTGCCGGGCGGGCGCGGGCGCGTCACCGGGGGCCGCCCGGCCGCCGCCCTCGGGGCGTGCGGTGTCCCGGGTGAACAGGGGGAACCGGCGGGTGACCCGGCGCGGTCTGCCCTCGGCGTCGGGTGCGCTGACGGGGTCACGGACGGTGAGGTCCTCGGCCTCCTCCGGCGCCGCGGGGGCGTCGGAGGTGCCCGGTGCGTTCCGCTCAGCCGACACTGCGCTCCGCCGCCTCGACCACGTTGACCAGCAGCTGGGCGCGGGTCATCGGGCCGACGCCGCCGGGGTTCGGCGCGACCCAGCCGGCCACCTCGGCGACGCCCGGGTGGACGTCGCCCACGATCTTGCCCTCGGCGCTGCGGGAGACACCGACGTCGAGGACGGCGGCGCCCGGCTTGACGTCCTCCGGCCGGATCAGGTGGGCGCTGCCCGCGGCGGCCACGATGATGTCCGCGCGGCGCAGGTGCGCCGCGAGGTCACGGGTGCCGGTGTGGCACTGGGTCACGGTGGCGTTCTCGCTGCGCCGGGTCAGCAGCAGCGGCATCGGGCGGCCGATGGTGACGCCGCGCCCGACGACCACGACCTCGGCGCCCTTGATCTCCACGCCGTGGCGGCGCAGCAGGGTGATGATGCCGTTGGGGGTGCAGGGCAGCGGGGCCGGCTCGTTGAGGACGAGGCGGCCGAGGTTCATCGGGTGGAGGCCGTCGGCGTCCTTCTCCGGGTCCATCAGCTCGAGGATGCGGTTCTCGTCGATGCCCTTGGGGAGCGGCAGCTGGACGATGTACCCGGTGCAGGCCGGGTCCTCGTTCAGCTCGCGGACGACCGCCTCGATCTCCTCCTGCGTGGCGGTGCCGGGCAGTTCGCGCTGGATGGAGGCGATGCCCACCTGGGCGCAGTCCCGGTGCTTGCCGGCGACGTACTTCTGGCTGCCGGGGTCGTCCCCCACGAGGATCGTGCCGAGGCCGGGCGTGACGCCCTTCTCCTTCAGCGCCGCCACGCGGGCGGTCAGATCGGACTTGATCTCGGCTGCGGTGGCCTTGCCATCGAGAATCTGGGCGGTCATGGCCCCATCCTCGCGGATGACCGGCCCCCGGTTCCAATCCGCCCGCATTCCGGTCCGCCGTGCGGGGCCGTACCGGGCATTCGATCATCATCGGTCTCAATCCGAGCAAGATCGCGATGTTGCACTTGCACAACACATATGTCGTACGGCTGGACAAGGAAAGGAACGGTCAAGAACGATGAGCGCACAGTGCCGCGGGCAGAACCGGGGGGACGGACCGCATCTGTAGTACTTCCTCCGCGCCGTGCCTCGCGTCGTCCCCGCACCAGCAGCGCAACGGAGGAAGACCCGCCATGAGTTACGGCGACCCGAACAACCCCTACGGGGCTCCCCAGGGCCAGCCGCCCGGCTACGGCTACCCCCAGCAGCCCGGACAGCCCGGTCAGCCCGGCTACGGGTACCCCTCGGCCCCGCCGGCGGCCCAGCCCTACGGCGGCGGTTACGTCCCCACCCAGATGCCCGGCATCACGCGCGCCGCGCAGATACTGCTCGGCGTGATCGCCGTCGCGCACGTGATCATCGCGGCCGTGTACGGCGTGGGGCTGGCGCAGTGGGACGAGCAGATGCGCAAGGCCGGCATCACCGGCGACGCCGAGGCCGAGCGTCTCGCCGACCTGGGCAAGGGCGTCGTCGTCTTCTTCGCCGGCCTCGCCGCCGTCTTCGCGGTCCTCGGCCTCATCCTTCTGCTGCAGTACGCCAAGGGCGGCAGCTCGGTCCGCGTCTGCTCGATCGTGTACGCGTCGTTCGCGATCGTCAGCGGCCTCTTCGCACTCGCCATGTACCTGCTCGGCCTGGTCATATGGGTCGTGTCGATCCTGGTGATCGTGTTCTGCGCGAAGCGGGACAGCACCGACTGGTTCCGGCGACCGAGGTACTGAGTACGCGGGCGTCCGCCCGCCGCACACGTCACGAGGCCGTGTTCCCGTTCCCGGGGGACACGGCCTCGGCGCGTCCCGGGGACGCACCGGCACACCGCACCCCGGGCGCCGGACCGCGCCTTTCACGCCAAACCCGTCATACGCCCCTGTCGCACCCGTTCGGGGGAGGCCCGGCGGTGAGGTGCCGCCCTACCCTGGCCGAGTAGCTGTCAGGCATGGGGGGATGCACCGTGTACAGCCTCATCGTCGTACCTCCGGCGACCGCGCCGGGGGGGTCCCGGAGCCCGCGACCGCCTCCGTCCGGCCCCCGGCGAGCGCCTCTCCTTCGGTCGCGCCCCGCACGGCAACGGCCTGTGCATCGCGCACGACGGGGTCTCCCGCAGAGCCGGTGAGATCACCGCGCAGGGCGCCTACTGGCTGCTGAACAACCTCAGCCGGGAGCAGACGTACGTGGTGGAGAACCCGGAGGGCGCGGGCGAGCACATCAAGGTCGGCCCGGGGCGGCTGGACGCGCCGGTGCCGTTCGAGTTCTCGCGGATCGTGCTGCCGGCCTGCGGCGAGCTGCTGCCGCTGGAGGTGTGGGCGCCGTGCCACGAACACGTGCGGCCCGACGGCGACGACGACGGCACGGCCACCGCGCCCGCCTTCTCCCTGGACCGCTCCAAGCGCTACTTCGCGGTGCTGGCCGCGCTGTGCGAGCCCCGGCTGCGCGGTGTGCCGCACGCGCCTGTGCCCACGGTCGAGCAGGTGGTGGAGCGGCTGCGGCCGCTCCGGCCCGCCGCGTCCCGCGCCTCGGTGCAGTGGAACATCGACTACCGCCAGGTAGACAAGGACGGCAGCGTCCGCTGGACGTCCAGGGCCTACCAGGCGGGGACGGCCACCTGGGACCCGATCTGGTCCCTGCGCCCCTGCTGATCCGTCGTGCGGGCGGGCCGTGTCCCCGGGGACACGGCCCGCTCTCGCGCGTCAGTGGAAGAAGTGCCGCGTGCCCGTGAAGTACATGGTCACGCCCGCCTTCTTCGCGGCCTCGACGACCAGCTCGTCGCGGACCGAACCGCCGGGCTGGACGACGGCCTTCACGCCGGCCTCGGTGAGGATCTCCAGGCCGTCGGGGAACGGGAAGAACGCGTCCGAGGCGGCGAAGGAGCCCTGGGCCCGCTCGGCACCGGCCCGCTCGACGGCGAGCTTCGCGGAGTCGACGCGGTTGACCTGGCCCATGCCGACGCCGACGGAGGCGCCGTCCTTGGCGAGCAGGATCGCGTTGGACTTCACCGCACGGCAGGCCTTCCAGGCGAACGCCAGCTCGGCCAGCTCGGCCTCGCTCAGCGCCTCACCGGTGGCCAGCGTCCAGGTGGCCGGGTCGTCGCCCTCGGCCTGGAGGCGGTCGGTGACCTGGAGGAGCGCGCCGCCGTCGATCGGCTTGACCTCGACCGGGGCGGACGGCGCCTCGGGGGCGCGCAGCACGCGGATGTTCTTCTTCTTGGTGAGCGCCTCCAGGGCGCCCTCCTCGTAGTCCGGGGCCACGATGACCTCGGTGAAGATCTCCGCGACCTGCTCGGCCATCTCCTTGGACACCGGCCGGTTCACCGCGATCACACCGCCGAAGGCGGACAGCGGGTCACAGGCGTGCGCCTTGCGGTGCGCCTCGGCGACGTCCGCGCCGACCGCGATGCCGCACGGGTTGGCGTGCTTGATGATCGCGACGGCCGGGGCGTCGTGGTCGTACGCGGCACGGAGCGCGGCGTCCGTGTCCGTGTAGTTGTTGTACGACATCTCCTTGCCGTGCAGCTGCTCGGCCTCGGCGAGACCGCCCGTCCCGGAGACGTAGAGCGCGGCGGGCTGGTGCGGGTTCTCGCCGTAGCGGAGGGTGTTCTTGCGCTCCCAGGTGGAGCCGAGGAAGTCGGGGAACCGCGAGTCGTCGACCGGGGCGTACTCGGAGGCGAACCAGGAGGCGACGGCCACGTCGTAGGCGGCCGTGTGCTGGAAGGCCTCGGCGGCGAGCCGCTTGCGGGTGGTGAGGTCGAAGCCGCCGTCCTGGACCCGGGCGAGGACGTCGCCGTAGCGGGCGGGGCTGGTGACGACGGCGACCGACGGGTGGTTCTTGGCGGCTGCGCGGACCATCGAGGGGCCGCCGATGTCGATCTGCTCCACGCACTCGTCGGGCGTGGCACCGGAGGCGACGGTCTCGCGGAACGGGTAGAGGTTCACGACCACGAGGTCGAACGGCTCCACACCGAGGTCCTTGAGCTGCTGCTGGTGGTCGGCGAGGCGCAGGTCGGCGAGGATGCCGGCGTGGACCTTGGGGTGCAGCGTCTTGACGCGGCCGTCCAGGCACTCGGGGAAGCCGGTGAGCTCCTCGACCTTGGTCACGGGGACGCCCGCGGCGGCGATCTTCGCGGCGGTGGACCCGGTGGAGACGAGCTCCACCCCGGCCTCGTGCAGGCCGCGCGCGAGATCTTCGAGGCCGGTCTTGTCGTAGACGCTGACGAGCGCCCGTCGAATGGCCCGCTTGTTGCTCTCGGCGGTCACTGGATAACTACCTTTCGTCCCTCGATGCGATAGCCGTTGCGGGCGAGGCGCCCCACGACCTCGACGAGCAGCTTTCGCTCGACTTCCTTGATGCGCTCGTGCAGAGCGCTCTCGTCGTCCTCGTCCCGGATCTCCACCACGCCCTGCGCGATGATCGGCCCGGTGTCGACGCCGTCGTCGACGAAGTGGACGGTGCAGCCGGTGACCTTGGCGCCGTACGCGAGCGCGTCCCGTACGCCGTGGGCTCCCGGGAAACTGGGCAGCAGGGCGGGGTGGGTGTTGACGAACCGCCCGCCGAAGCGCGCGAGGAACTCCTTCCCCACGATCTTCATGAACCCGGCGGACACCACGAGGTCGGGCTCGTACGCGGCGACCGCCTCGGCGAGCGCCGCGTCCCACTCCTCGCGGGCCGGGTGGTCCTTGACCTTGCACACGAAGGTCGGCAGCCCGGCGCGCTCCGCCCGGGCCAGCCCCTCGATGCCCTCGCGGTCGGCGCCGACCGCGACGACCTGGGCCCCGTAGGCCTCGGTGCCGGTGGCGGCGATCTCGTCGAGGAGCGCCTGGAGGTTGGTGCCGGATCCGGAGACCAGCACGACGAGACGCCTGGCGCGCTCGGCCACGGGCTTGGCGGCCACGATGGGGCCCTTTCTCGGGGAGCGTCTGTACGGTCGGCGGCACAGCGCTTTGTACATTCCTACGAATGCTTCGCGCCCCCTGATACGGGGAAGCCTACGAAGCGGCCGACCGGCAGCAACGATACCGGCACTCCCGACGGGCCCCCACGGGACGGGGGCCTGGCCGGAAGGTAGCGTCTGGTGGGAGCCGGCCGGGGTACGCCGGTCCCTGGACGCCGGGGCGCACGGGAACGCCGACCGCGCACCGATCGTTCACAGGGCGACGGACCCGGGCCGCGCGGAGCTGACGGGAACGCACCAGCTCACAGCTCACTCGTAGTCGATACGTCGTGCGAGGCGGTCACGCCGTACCACGCCGTGCTTCACAAAGGGGAAGACGCTCACTTGATGCCGGACCGCACCCTGCGACTCCTCACGTTCCCCCAGCAGTCGGCCCAGGGAGGGGAGCGTGGCGCCGTGCTGCTGCGGGAGCGCCCCTCCTCGCCGCCCGACGCCCCCCGCGGCGACGGCGACGACCGCCGTGAGGGCCAGGGCCAGGACTCCCGAGGCGGCCAGGGGGCCGGCCAGGACGACAACCCGTTCGCGCCCCCGCCGGAGGGCACGCCCGACCGCCCCTGGCAGCCCCGGCACCCCTCGGGCGGCGAGGACGGGGGCAACCGCTCCCCGTGGGGCCGCAACTGGAGCGACCGCCAGCCCGGCCGCTCCTCCGGCGGCTTCGGCGAGCGCCCGCGCGGACCGGAGGGCCAGGGCGGCGGCGGCCAGCCGGGCCCGGGCATGCGCTGGGACCCCACGGACCCGGCCCAGCGCCGCGCGCGCTACGCCCTGCTGGGCGGCATGTGGGCCTTCTTCTTCGCCCTCTTCAGCTGGACGTACCTGGCGCTGCTGCTGGGTGCGCTGGCCCTGTACTGGAGCATCAGCGCCCTGCGCGCCAAGCCCCGAGGGCAGGACCCGGACACCCCGGCGCCCGAGCGGCAGAAGGGCCGGCCGCAGACCACGGCGGCGGTGAGCGGCCTGGTCACGGCGTCGCTGGCGCTGGTTCTGGTGGCCGGGTCCTTCACGGCCCGCCTGGTCTTCAGCGACTACTACGAGTGCACCAGCGACGCCCTCACGCAGCAGGCCCGCCAGTCCTGCGGCGAGCACCTGCCGGAGTTCTGGCGAGGACTGCTGGACGAGGAGAGCTGATCCGGAGGGCCGCCCGAAGGCAGCCGAACCCCGTCCGTCCGCTCACGCGGGAGGGCGGGGTTCTCCGTTCGCGGGGGCCGACCGCCACTGCCGTACGTCGAGGGCCGAGGGCGGGCCGTCGCCGTGGCCGGGGAGCGGGTAGGGGTCGTCGTCCGGATCGAGCCCGGGCAGGTCGGAGGACCCGCGCGGGGGCGTGGGGTCCGTCGCCGCCGGGACGGGGGACTGCCGGTCGTGGCCGGGCGCGGGTCGCGGACGGAGGTCGGCGGTGCCGTCGTGGTCGTGGTCGAGCAGCAGGTACGGCTCGTCCGGGGCGACCGCCGCGGCCGTGCGGGGGGTCCCCTTGCGGCGCCGGGTGAACCAGCGGCGGCGGGGGCGCCGCGTCCGGTCGACCGCGCGCGGGAGGACCGGACGGCGCGGCGCGGGGGCACGGCCCGGACGGCCGTCCCCCCGCCGGTACAGCCGCCGGCGGCGCCAGGCCCGTACGGTCAGGGCGCTGACGGCCGCCGTCAGCGCGATCCACACCACCGTCGCCGCGCCCACCTGCCACCACACCGGCCCGAACCGGGCGAGCGCCCCTGTACCCAACGGTCCGCCCGCCAGCCCGGCGAGCAGCGCCAGCAGCATTCCGCACAGCCCGGCCGCGAGGGCCGCCGCGCCCGCGGTCCGGCCCGGCGTCCAGGCGGCGGCGGGTGGTCCCCCGCCCCTCGCGGCCCCGCGGCCGACGTACCGGCCCACCACCGCACCGGCCGCCAGCGGCACCGCCCCGGCCGCCCAGTGCACCGCCGTGCCCGCGCCCGGGTCCGGCACCGCGGCCAGCAGCGGGAACGGCGGCAGGAGCGGCGCCGCCCCGGCGGCGAGCGGCGTCACCGGGGCTCCCGCTCCGAGCAGGAAGCCGGGGCCGAGGGCGTAGGCCGCGGCCCACACGGCGGCGTTCGGCAGCAGGGTGAGACAGAGCAGCCCCACCGCGAGCCACCCCGACCAGCCCTCGGTCAGCCGCCCGAAGGCCGAGCGGGTCTCCCCGGCGTGCGCGCCCAGCGACACCACCAGCAGCACCGCCCCGCCCGCGACGAGCACCACCGCCCCGGCCGCCGCCGCCCGTGCCGCGACACCGGGGCGGCCGTCAGGACCCAGCACCAGATGGCGTACGCCCCGGGGCAGGACCGCGCCCAGCAGCTGCTCCAGCGGCCCGCTCGGCCGGCCGTAGGCGGTCCACACCCCGGTCCCGGCCGCCACGACGGCGACCAGCGGCACGCATACCGCCGTCCACGCCGCGGGACGCAGCACGCCGCCGGCCGCGTAGAGGGCGGCGGGGGCGGAGACGGCGAGGTAGCCGAGGACGACGCCGGTCCACGCGGTACGGCCGGGGACCAGCCGGGCGTGGTCCCGGGCGCCCCCCTCTGCGGCGTCGCGGGCCGCGCGGTGCAGCAGCCACACCGGTACCACGAGGAGCAGCAGCGGGGGCACGCCCATCGGGGCGGGGCCGCCGGAGAGGGTGTCGACGCGGACCAGTTCGGTGCCGTGCGCGAGCAGCCACAGCGCCGTCGCGACATGCAGGGCGCCACCGGGCCCGCTGTCGGGGTAGGGCGAGCTGACCCACAGCAGCATCACGAGGACGGTGCACGCCGCGAGGCCCAGCCCTGCGGCAAGGGCACCCCCGACGAGCCCGGAGGCCAGCCCCGGCGAGCGGTGGCGCACCCGCAGGAGCAGGGAGGCCGGCAGCGAACGGCGGACGGTCGTCTGGATCACGCCGCCATGCTCCCAACGACACGCGCTTATCCGGCGTAACGAGCGAAGCCCCGCTGTGTCGTTCAATATACGTTTATGTACTTTTCTGTACTGAGGGACGCCCAGTGACGCGGAGCCCCGCCCATCCGCTCCCCCCGCCCAGGGAACGCCGACGCCTGCGTGAGGCGGGCTCGCTGACACGCTCTCAGCTCGCCGAACGGGTCGGCGTACGGCCCGACACGGTGCGCGCGTGGGAGTCCGGCCGCAGCACACCGCGCGGCCGGAACCGGAAGGCCTACGCGGAACTGCTGGCCGGCCTCAGGGCGACGGCGGACGGCGGGGCGGTGACGGACGCGGTGGCGGTGAGCGGGGCGTCCGCCGAGCCGGTGGGCCGTCAGGTGAGAGAGGTGACTGCCGTGATGACGGTCCGTCCGGAGAGGACGGGGGGCGGCGGCACGGACGGCGCCGTGGCACCGGACCCCGAGGCGTTCGTGCTGGAGCCACCCGGGACGGGGCCCGTGGGCGAACGCCGGGCTCCCACGTGGGCGCGGTCCGCCGCCGGCTGCGAGGCCTTCCCGTACCTGACGCCCGCTCAGGCCTTCGACGCGCTGTACGCGTACTGCGCACCCGCCCTCGTCCGGCAGGCGTATCTCCTCACCGGCCGCCGTGACCTCGCCCACGAGTCCGTGGAGCGGGCCTTCCAGCGGGCGTGGGACCACTGGCCCGAGATCGCCCGCGACCCGGACCCGGCCGGCTGGGTGCGGGCGGCGGCGCACGAGTGGGCCCTCTCGCCGTGGCACCGGCTGCGCCGCCGCTACCGGCACCCCGAGCCCCCGCCGCCGGAGGAGGACGACCGCACACTGCTGGACGGGTTGCTGAGCCTGCCGCCGCCGTACCGCCGCACGCTCGTGCTGTACGACGGCGTCGGCCTCGACCTGCCCGAGACGGCGGCGGAGACGGAGGCCAGTACGCGGGCGACGGCCGGGCGGCTGATGTACGCGCGGGAGACCCTCGCCGCGCGCGTGCCGGAGCTGGCAGACCCGCGGGAGCTGCACCACCGGCTGGCCGAACTGGCGTCCACCGGGCGGCTGCGGGCGGCGGAGCCGTCGGCGGTGCGCGGCGGCAGCGAGCGCCTGGCCCGCCTCTGGACCCGCGCCGCGACGGCCTTCACGGTCGTGCTGATCGGCGCCACCGCGCTGACCCTGCACACGGCTCCCACGCACTACGTGCCGCCCGTGCCGCCGGGCGAGACGGTCCAGGGCGTCCCGCCGCGGGTGGCGCCGGGACCGCTGTCGGACGACCGCCGCGAGCTGCGCGACCGTCTGCGTGAGGCCCTGCACCACGGCCCGGAGCGCCTGACGCCGCAGGCCCGCTGAACCCGGGCCGCGCCGGGCCGGAACGACGGGTGGGCCCGTCCCCCCTGCGGGGAACGGGCCCACCCGTTCGATGCGCTGTCGCGCCGGCGGTCAGCCGGCGAGGATGGCGCGCGCCAGCTTGGCGGTCTCGGTCGGCGTCTTGCCGACCTTGACGCCGGCGGCCTCGAGGGCCTCCTTCTTCGCCTGCGCGGTGCCGGAGGAGCCGGAGACGATGGCGCCGGCGTGGCCCATGGTCTTGCCCTCGGGCGCGGTGAAGCCCGCGACGTAGCCGACGACCGGCTTGGTCACGTTCTTCGAGATGTACTCCGCGGCACGCTCCTCGGCGTCGCCGCCGATCTCGCCGATCATGACGATCAGGTCGGTCTCGGGGTCGGCCTCGAACGCGGCGAGCGCGTCGATGTGCGTGGTGCCGATGATCGGGTCGCCACCGATGCCGACGGCGGTCGAGAAGCCGACGTCACGCAGCTCGTACATCATCTGGTACGTCAGCGTGCCGGACTTCGAGACCAGGCCGATGCGGCCCGGCTTGGTGATGTCGCCCGGGATGATGCCGACGTTGGACTGGCCCGGCGTGATGATGCCGGGGCAGTTCGGGCCGATGATCCGGGTCTTGTTGCCCTTCTTGCCGGCGTACGACCAGAAGGCGGCCGAGTCGTGCACGGCGATGCCCTCGGTGATCACGACGGCCAGCGGGATCTCGGCGTCGATGGCCTCGACGACCGCGTCCTTGGTGAACTTCTCCGGCACGAAGATGACGGAGACGTTGGCGCCGGTCTTCTCGATGGCCTCCTTGACGGTCCCGAAGACGGGTACCTCGGTGCCGTCGAAGTCCACGGTCTGACCCGCCTTGCGCGGGTTCACGCCGCCCACGACGTTCGTGCCGTCACCGAGCATGAGCTTCGTGTGCTTCATGCCCGTGGCGCCGGTCATGCCCTGGACGATGACCTTGCTGTCCTTGTTGAGCCAGATAGCCATGGTGTGTTCTGTCCTCGTCCTGAGTGCTTACTTGGCGGCGTGGGCCAGCTCGGCGGCCTTGTCGGCCGCGCCGTCCATGGTGTCGACGCGCTGCACCAGCGGGTGGTTGGCGTCGGTGAGGATCTGCCGGCCGAGCTCGGCGTTGTTGCCGTCGAGGCGGACGACGAGGGGCTTGGTGACCTCCTCGCCGCGGTCCTCCAGCAGCTTCAGGGCCTGGACGATGCCGTTGGCGACCTCGTCGCAGGCGGTGATGCCGCCGAAGACGTTGACGAAGACGGACTTGACGTCCGGGTCGCCGAGGATGATCTCGAGGCCGTTGGCCATGACCTGGGCGGAGGCGCCACCGCCGATGTCCAGGAAGTTGGCCGGCTTGACGTCGCCGTGCTTCTCACCGGCGTACGCGACGACGTCCAGGGTGCTCATGACGAGACCCGCGCCGTTGCCGATGATGCCGACCTCGCCGTCGAGCTTGACGTAGTTGAGGTTCTTCTCCTTGGCGGCGGCCTCGAGCGGGTTCGCCGCGGCCTTGTCGTGGAGCTCCTCGTACTCGGGGTGACGGAACTCGGCGTTGTCGTCGAGCGACACCTTGCCGTCCAGGGCGAGGACGTCACCGGAGGCGACCTTCGCGAGCGGGTTGACCTCGACGAGGAGGGCGTCCGACTTGATGAAGGTGTCCCACAGCTTGATCAGGACGTTCGCGACCTTGTCCGCGACCTCGGCCGGGAACTTGGCGGCCTCGACGATCTCGCGGGCCTTGGCCTCGTCCACGCCGTCGATGGCGTCGATCGCGATCTTGGCGACGGCGTCCGGACGGGTGGCCGCCACCTCCTCGATCTCCATGCCGCCCTCGACGGACGCGATGGAGAGGAAGGTGCGGTTGGCACGGTCGAGGAGGAAGGAGACGTAGTACTCCTCCAGGATCTCCGGGGCCGTCTCGGCGATCATCACCTTGTGGACCGTGTGGCCCTTGATGTCCATGCCGAGGATGTCGGTCGCACGGGCCACGGCCTCGTCCGCGCTCGCGGCCAGCTTCACGCCGCCGGCCTTGCCGCGGCCACCGACCTTCACCTGGGCCTTGACGACGGACTTGCCACCGAGACGCTCAGTGGCTGCGCGGGCCGCCTCAGGCGTGTCGATGACTTCACCGGCCAGCACCGGTACATCGTGCTTGGCGAAGAGGTCCCTCGCCTGGTACTCGAACAGGTCCACGCGCTTCCGTCCCTATCAGTGATCTCGCGGTTCGTTGGATGCGTGGGCGTGCCGCGAAGGGCAACGTGACGTCCGCTCTGTCACAAGGGAGGCGCACACGGTGTCCGAGCGCGCGGCATGTCCGTCTCGCAGGTTATCGCCGCATGGGTGACCTCTCTAAATCGCGAGTCACACGTGAGCGGTGATACCTGTCACATGATGTCGGCTTCTCCGGCACGGCGTGCCAGTCGTGAGGGGCCTCACCGGGCTGGGGTTGGCCCGGTGAGGCCCTGCCGAACAACCCGGACGGGCGGTGAGGCCCTGATCCGGGGTTGCGGGGCGGCCGGCCTCCATTCCCCAATGGGGGCCGGCCTCCCCTCCGCGAGGTCGCCGCCGGACGAGCCGACGGCTTTCGGCTGTCCGGGTCCTTCCCCGCGGAGTCCTTTGTTACCCGTGAGTCAGGAACGGGTGACAGGCGGGTGCGCGACCAGGGACATCGGGAGCGGCGGTCCACGGCGGTTTCGGCCGGGACAGGGCGAATGTCCGTACGGGTGCGCGCCCGCGCGGAGGGCGGGCCGTACGGCCTAGGCGGGCGGGACCGGGACGTCCCGCGTGTGGTCCCGCGTCCCGGGGGCGTCGGCGCGCACGGTGGCGCCGGGCACGAGCCGGGGCGTGGGGCGGTGGTGGGCGGGAACGGCACCGGGGTCGCCGTGCCGCGCGATGCCCTGATCGACGGCGGAACCGCTGCCGAGGGCCCCGTCGGGGGCGCCTCCGGCGGGGGTCCGGGGCACCTGCGGCGAGCTCGCCCGGGCCACAGGGGCGGTGTGCTGTCTGTCGGGGCGGGGGGTGGGGTGGGCGCCGGGGGGTGTGGCTGCGGGGCCGTGGGTGGCGAGGGTGTCCTGCGCCCGTCCGTCGGAGGTGGGCGCTGCGGTCGCCGCGGCGGGGGGTGCTTGGGGGTGGCCGACCGCGTCGGCCGCGGGGAGGAGACGCGCCGGGAGACCGGGGAGGCGCAGGACGGGTCCGGTCACCGCGCCCGCACCCAGTTCCTCCGTCACCCCACGCACGAGTTGCCCGACGGGCCGCAGCAACTGCCCCTCGACGGGCCGCAGAATCGGCTCGGTGACGGGCCGCAGAATCGGCTCCGCGACGGACCGGACGATGCGCTGCCCGACCGGCCGAACGACCTGATCCACGACGGGCCGCACGACTCGCTGCCCGACCGGCCGCACAACCTGATCCGCGACAGGCCGCAGGAGCCGCTCGGTGACGGGCGGGGCGAGCCCCTCCGTAACGGGCCGGACGCCGTGCTGCCCGACCGACCGCACGACCTGATGCACTACGGGGCGCGGGAGCCGGTCCGCGACGGGCGGGGTGAGACGTTCCGTACGCGGCCCGACGCCCCGACCCCCGGCCGGCCGCACGACCTCAGCCCCAGCGGGGCGCGGGAGCCGCTCCGTGACGGGCGAGGTGAGCTGATCCGTAGCAGGCCGGACGGCCGGTTTCGTGGCTGGCCGCGTGGCCTGTTCACGGGCGGGATTCGCCACCCGCGCGCCGGCCGTCGGCACCACCGGCGCTTCCACGGCCCGGTTGCCGGATCCGGTCCCGAGCCTCGCGCCCGGGTCGCGCGCAGCGCCCCGCACCGTCCCCTCGGCCCGTGGCCGGGCCTGCACGGCCCTGTCCGCCCCGTCCGACACGTCCGACACGTCCGTACGCGGCGCTGTCAGGGCGTCGACAACTGAACGGACGCCCTCCGCGTCGACCCGCACCGGTCCCCCGCCGGAGGGGAACCGTTGCTGCGGCGGACCGTCCGCCGCGGCGGCCCGCTCCCCGCACAGCAGGCCGAGCAGGAACACCGCGCCCGCCACCAGCGCCAGCCGGACGGCACGCCGCCGGGCCGCCGCGCGCACCACGCGCGCAGCGGCCCCGGGTACGGCTGCTGCTGACCAGGTCGACAGGGCGTTCCCTCTCCGGACTGCGGGACCACCGGCATCTTCACGGGTCCTCGATCGAACGACCTCGATCCTTGCACGCGACGCCCGAGGTCCCGCAAGCCCTCCGTCACCGATGGGCACTCATGTCCGTTTTCACGGGCGGGAGTCGGATCCGTCCCCCGCGTCCGGTGTCGGCAACGGCCGCTTCTCGATCGCCGCCGCCATCACCTCCGGGAACAGATCGGGGGTGCAGGCGAACGCCGGCGCGCCCAGCGCCGCGAGGGCCGCCGCGTGCTCCCTGTCGTACGCGGGCGCCCCCTCGTCGGACAGGGCGAGCAGTGACACGAACTGCGCGCCCGACGCCTTGATCGCCGCGACCCGCTTGAGCATCTCGTCGCGTATCCCCCCTTCGTAGAGGTCGCTGATCAGCACGACGACCGTCTCCGCGGGCCGGGTGATGCGCGACTGGCAGTACGCGAGCGCCCGGTTGATGTCGGTACCGCCGCCGAGCCGGGTGCCGAAGAGCACGTCGACGGGGTCGTCCAGCCGCTCGGTGAGGTCGACGACCTCGGTGTCGAAGACGACGAGGCGGGTGGAGACCGACCGCATGGACGCGAGGACCGCCCCGAACACCGAGGCGTACACGACGGATGCCGCCATCGACCCGGACTGGTCGACGCAGAGCACGACCTCCTTCTCGACCGACCGCGAGGCGCGCCCGTGGCCGACGAGCCGCTCGGGCACGACCGTGCCGTGTTCGGGGAGGTAGTGCCGGAGGTTGGCCGCGACGGTGCGGTTCCAGTCGATGTCCCGGTGGCGGGGCCGGCGGACGCGGGCGCCGCGGTCGAGGGCGCCGGTGAGGGCGGCCCGGGTGCGGGTGGCGAGCCGCCGCTCCAGGTCCTCGACGACCGTGCGCACGACCGCCCGTGCCGTCTCCCGTGTCGTCTCGGGCATCGCCTTGACCAGGGACAGCAGGGTTCCGACGAGGTGCACGTCGGGCTCGACCGCCTCCAGCATCTCGGGCTCCAGCAGCAGCGTCCCGAGGCCGAGCCGGTCGATGGCGTCGCGCTGCATGACCTCGACGACGGAGGAGGGGAAGTAGGTGCGGATGTCCCCGAGCCAGCGCGCCACCGAGGGCGCCGACGCCCCGAGTCCTCCCGTCCGCTCGCGGCCCGCACGCGCCGTGTCGTCCTTGCCGTAGAGCGCGGTGAGCGCCCCGTCCATCGCGGCGTCCTGCCCGGACAGGGCGTGCCCGGTCCCGTCGGCCGTGTCCCCGCCGAGCACCAGCCGCCAGCGGCGCAGCCGCTCCCCCGCCGGGTCCGCCGTCCCCGTCATGCGCGCCTCCCCCGTCACCGGCTCCCTCGTCATCGCGGCACCTCCGCCCGTTCCCCCCGGGCGTCCTCGTCGTCCCCGTCCGGTCCCAGCAGCAGCCGCAGCACCGGCAGTACGGCGTCCGCCCGCGCGCCGTCCAGGCCCGCCCCGAAGCCGGGAGCCCCGGCCGTCGCGTCCGTCGTGCGGCCGTGTCCGCCCGGTCCACGGCGCACCAGCTCCCCGAGCGTGCGCCGCACCCCTGGCTCGTACGCCGAGAACGTCCGCCGCAGCAGCGGCAGTACGTCCGTGAACGCCTCGGCCGGGACGGCCGTCAGCCACCGGTCGACCAGGCCGAACAGCCGCTCGTCGTGGACCAGGAGCAGCCCGCCGCCGGGGCCGCCGACGAACCCGTCGATCCACGCGGCCGCGTGCGCCGGGGGTGTGCCCGGCGACAGCACGAGCCCCATGAGCCGCGCCGCCTCGTCCTGCGCCAGCTGCCCCTCGTCCAGCAGCAGCCGCACGGCCCGGCCGCGCAGCACCCCCGGGACGGTGTCCCGCGCCGACAGCTTCCGCAGCACGGACCGCCACCGCTCGCGCAGTCTGCCGTCCCCCGCGGGGGTGTCGCCGAGCAGGCCCAGCGCGCCGTGCACCGCGTCGACATGGCCCCGCATCTCCTCGGCCGCCTCGGCGTCCAGGGAGACACAGGCGGGCGGCAGTCCGACGAAGACCCGCTCGGCGAGACCCGCGGCGACGTCGGTGAGCGCCGCGGTGTCGGTGCCGCGTACGTCGCCGTAGCGCAGCGAGCGGACCAGGGCGGGGAGGGCCTGGGCGAGGTGGGCGACGTCCGTGTCGAGGGCGGCGCGGTCGGCGAGGACACGCATCACCGTCGGCAGGGCCCCGGGCAGGGCGGCCAGCAGGCAGTCTTCCGCGAGGCCGGTGACGTCGGCGAGACCGCGCGCGGCGATCGCGTCGGCCTCCGCCCTGGCGGTCGCGGCGGCGAGCACGGTCGTCCCCCACACCCCCGCCTCGGCGGCCCGCACGGCCAGCTCCGGCTCCCAGCGCAGCCGCCAGGTCTCCCGGAAGGTGCCCGTGCCGCCGCGCGAGGCGGCCGGCCGGCCCCAGGGGATGCCGAGCAGCCGCAGCCGGTGCAGCAGCCGGCTGCGCCCGGCGTCGGTGTCCTTGCGCAGGTCGAGGTCCAGCTCCCGCTCGGCCGCCTCCGGTTTCAGCCGCAGCCGGCGCCGGGTGCGCTCCAGGTCCCGCTGCAACGGCACCGCGGGCACGGTGGGCGGCACCTCCCCCAGCACGTCGCCGACGACCAGCCGGTCGTGCACCAGCGCCAGGGGGACCTCGGAGCCCTCGCACATCACCGCCCGTACGGCGTCGGTGGCCTCGCCCAGGCCGGGCAGCGGACGTCCGCGCAACGCGGCGAGGGTGTCCGCGAGCCGCACGGCCTCGATGACGTGCCCGGGCGAGACGGTCCGGTCCTCGGCCCGCAGCAGCCGGGCGACCTTGGTCAGCCACCGCTCGACCGGCCGGTCCGGGGCGTCGAACAGGTGCGCGTACCACCCGGGGGAGGTGATGCCCGCGCCGTACCCGTCGGCCCGGGACAGCCTGCGGTGCGTCCACGGCACCCACGTCATGTCCGTCTTCACGCGGGGCAGGCCCTTCAGCAGGGCCCGGTCCTCCGTCACGGTCGTACGGTGCCGCAGCGCCGGCACATGCCAGGCTCCGCAGACCACGGCCACGCCGTCCTCGAACTCCCGCTGCGCGTCCCGGATCCGCAGCCGCATGTGGGCCTCGCGGATCAGGTCCCGGCCGTGTCCCCCGCTGCCGTACTCCTCCCGCAGCGCCGTCATGGCCTCCTCCAGGGCAGTGAACGGAGCGAGCACGTCGCCCTTGCCCGCGCCCCGGTGTTCGACGACGTCCTCCCACCAGCGCTCGGCGTCGTCGTACCCGGCGGTCTCGGCGAGCACCCCCAGCGGATCGATCCGCACGTCCTCGTCCGCGGCCCCGGACCCGGCGCCCTGCTCCGGACCGTCCTCCCCCTCCGCTCCTCCCTCCCCTACCTCTTCCTCTTCTTCTTCCTCCCGCTCCCAGGCCAGCGTGTGCGCGGCCGGCAGGTCGATGAAGCGGGCGGGCACTCCGTGCTCCAGCGCCCAGCGGAGCGCCACCCACTCCGGGGAGAACGCGGCCAGTGGCCAGAAGGCCGACCGGCCGGGCTCGTCCACGGCGTGGGCGAGCAGGGCGACGGGCGGGCGCATGTCCTCCTCCGCGGCCAGCGGGATCAGCGGGTCGGCCTCGGGTGGTCCCTCGATCAGCACGACACGTGGCCGGGCCCCGTCCAGCGCGGCCCGCACGGCCCGCGCCGACCCGGGGCCGTGGTGCCGCACTCCGAGCAGCAGCGGCCCCGCCTCCGGTGCCTCACGGCCGTTCACGCACCGACCTCCCGGCAGGCCCGGTAGAAGTCCGCCCAGCCCTCGCGCTCACGCACGACGGTCTCCAGGTACTCCTGCCAGACGACCCGGTCCGCCGCCGGATCGCGGACGACCGCGCCGAGGATGCCCGCGGCAACGTCACCGGCCCGCAGCACGCCGTCACCGAAGTGGGCGGCGAGGGCCAGTCCGCCCGTGACGACGGAGATCGCCTCGGCGGCCGACAGGGTGCCGCTGGGCGACTTCAGCTTGGTCCGGCCGTCGGCGGTCACGCCGTCGCGCAGCTCGCGGAAGACGGTGACGACCCGGCGGATCTCGTCGATCCCGTCGGGCACGGCGGGCAGGTCGAGCGAGCGGCCGATCTGCTCCACGCGGCGCGAGACGATGTCGACCTCCGCCTCGGGGGTCTCGGGCAGCGGCAGCACCACTGTGTTGAACCGGCGCCGCAGGGCGCTGGACAGCTCGTTGACCCCGCGGTCGCGGTCGTTGGCCGTGGCGATCACGTTGAATCCGCGGACGGCCTGCACCTCCTGCCCGAGCTCCGGTATGGGCAGGGTCTTCTCCGACAGGACGGTGATCAGGGAGTCCTGAACGTCGGCCGGGATGCGGGTCAGTTCCTCGACCCTGGCCGTCCTGCCCTCCGCCATGGCCCGCATCACCGGACTGGGGACGAGGGCCTCACGGCTGGGGCCCTGGGCGATCAGCCGGGCGTAGTTCCAGCCGTAGCGGATGGCTTCCTCGGGGGTGCCGGCCGTGCCCTGCACCAGCAGGGTCGAGTCGCCGCTCACGGCGGCGGCCAGGTGCTCCGACACCCATGTCTTGGCGGTGCCGGGCACGCCGAGCAGCAGCAGGGCGCGGTCGGTGGCGAGGGTGGTCACCGCGACCTCCACCACCCGGCGCGGTCCGACGTACTTCGGGGTGATGACGGTGCCGTCCGGCAGGGTGCCGCCGAGCAGGTAGGTGGCGACGGCCCAGGGCGACAGGCGCCAGCGGGCGGGGCGCGGGCGGTCGTCCTGGGCGGCCAGCGCGGCGAGTTCGTCCGCGAAGGCGTGCTCGGCGTGCGGGCGCAGGGTGTCCGCCGGCCGCGTGTCCGCGGGCGCGGAGCCGTTCCGCGTCGGGTCGACGGACGTCGGTTCTGCGGACACAGACATGGCTGGGTCCCCCTCCAGCTCGGCCGGTTCGGATCTGTCACCCACCGTGCACCACGCCACTGACAATTGCTCCGACCTGCACCAATACCCGCCCCAACTCGACTGTCAGTGGCGGGACCTACCGTCGGAGACATGACTGATCAGGGGGTGCGCCGGACCACGGACCAGGGGCCGGCACCGGCGTCGGGCGTGACGTCCGACGCGGCGTCGGACACGGTGTCCGACGGAGGGACGGGCGGGGCGGGGGCCCAGCCAGGCGAGCCCGCAGCGTCGGCGGCGGCGCTCGCGGCGCTGCGGCGGGCGGAGCGCCGGGCCGAGCGGATCACGGCGGGCGCGGCCGAGCTGGAGCAGCGCCTGGAGGATCTGCTGCGCGGCGGGCTGGCGTCGGCCGAACGGTCCGGCCCCGCCCTGTGGGAGGAGACCGCCGCCCGCATGGTCGACGCCCAGGCACAGGGACTGGCGAACCGCGTACGGGAGTTGGGGTCGCTCCCCGTCGCCGGTGCGGGCGCCCCGGTGCGGCTGCTGGAGGAGACCGCGCTGCTCCATCTCCTCGCCCGGGCCTGGCTCCGCCGCGAGCGGCTGCCGGAGGATCTGGCCGCGACGGTCCGCTCCCGCGTGGGCCTGACCGCACCGGCGGACGGCCCCGCGATACGGGACGACTGGCTGGTGCTGGCCCAGTACGACCGGTCCGACGGCCACCTGACCACCCGTCGCATCTGGCTGCACGGAGCGGGCTCGGGCCGTACGGCGCTGCTCCTCTCCTACGGCGCCGCGGGCCGCGCCCCCGACCTCGCGCTGCCGGCCGGGCTGGCCGTCGACGCGGAGCTGTCCGCGTATCCGGGTGCCGGGCAGCCGCGGATGGCACTGGTCGAGCGGTTCACGCCGCCCGCGCCGACGACGGTGCGCCCGCCGGGCACGACGACGGCCGGGGCACTCGCCCGTTACGGCGCGGCGCTGCGTGACGACCCGTGGTGCGAGTCGGTCCCGGTGACCCTGGACCGTGTCGTGCCGGTCCCGGACGGTGACGGCTGGCAGCTGGCGGACGCCGACGAGGACCACGCCCTGCCGATCGGGCCGGCGAGCCGGTCCCGCCCGGGGCTGTGGCGCCTGGTGGCCCTGTCGGGCGGGGCCCCGGTCCGGGTCTTCGGCGAGTGCGGCCCGCGCGGATTCACTCCTCTGGCGGCATGGCCGCAGGGCCCCGGGGAGGCGGTTCCCCTGTGCTGACACGCCCTGCGGGCCCCTCGGGGACCGCCCGCCCCGGCACCCCCATGCATCTTTCGGACATCACTGGACACTCGGTGCGCGTGAGTCTTCGACCGCGCCGGGACCCCCGTCGGAAAGGAAGCTCATGAGCAGGACGACCGCCGCCGTGGACGCGTCCCTCCCGGACCGCTGGGAGGAGCTGGTGACCACGGCTCTGCTGGGCACCGACCGGCGCACCCCGCCGGGTGTGGCGCCCGGCCCGCAGGCGCCGTCGGCCCTGCTGGACGCGGCGGCCGTCGCGACCGTACGGCGTCGGGCCGGGCTGCGCCCCGCACCGGCCGCGGAGCGCCTGCGCCCTGCCCCCGAGGACCCGCGCCCCGCGCTGCCGCCCGCGGCGGTGCGCCGGCTCGCGGTGCTGCTCTCCGACCGACCCGGTGCCTCCGGTGGCGGCCGCCGGGGCACGGCACCGGACCTCATGGAGCTGCTGCCCCAGTGGCTCCACGCGGCGAACGCCCGTGGCTTCGCGGCGCCCCCGCAGGCGCTGCCCGCCCTGCTGGACGCCGCGCGGGGCCGTACCGACCTGCGCCCGGCGACGCTGCGGTTCGCGGGCCCGCGCGCACTGTGGCTCGCCCGGCTCAACCCGGACTGGCGGTTCGCCCTGCGCGCCGCCCCCGGCGGCAGCGCGTCCGCGCCCGACCCGACGGACGCGGAAGGCATACGGAGGCTCTGGCAGGAGGGCCTCTTCGCCGAGCGGGTCACCCTGCTCACGGCGCTGCGTTCCCGTGACCCGGCCGCCGCGCGCGATCTCCTCGCGCAGACCTGGGCGGTGGAGCGGGCCGAGGACCGGCTGATGTTCCTGGACTCCCTGCGCGCCGGGCTCCACCCGGACGACGAGGCCTTCCTGGAGCGGGCGCTGGCCGACCGCAGCCGCAACGTGCGGGCGACGGCGGCCGAGTTGCTGTCGGCGCTGCCCGGATCGGCGCTGGCCGCGCGCATGGCGGTACGCGCCGCCGCCTGTGTGGCCGTGGACCGCACGCGTGACGTGCCGACGATCGTCGTAGAGGCGCCGCACGAGTGCGACGCGGCGATGGAACGCGACGGGGTGGTGGCCAAGGCCCCGGCCGGCCGGGGCGAACGGTCCTGGTGGCTCGGCCAGTTGGTGGAGGCGACGCCCCTGGACAGCTGGTCGCGGCGGCTCGGCGGGCGGACGCCCGAGGAGATCGTGGCGCTGCCGGTGGCGGACGGCTGGCAGGACGAGCTGCACGCGGCCTGGTGCCGGGCGGCGGTGCGGCAGCGGGACGCGGCGTGGTCCCGGGCGCTGCTCGGGGAGCCCTCCGCGCCGCAGGCCGGCGGCCCGGGGGCGGTGTCCCTGGCCGAACGCGCCCGGCTGCTCGCCACCCTGGACGCCGACGAACGGGCGGTGTGGGTGGCGGGGTTCATCGAGACGCACGGCCTGTCCGAGGCGTTCCAGCTGCTCGGGGTGTGTGCGGTTCCCTGGGCCGCGCCGCTCGGGCGGGCCGTGGTCGACGCGCTCAACATCGCGCGGGACGCAGGGAGCTATCCATGGAGTTTCAGCGGAGTCATGGGCCTGGCCGAACGCTGCCTCGACCCCTCGGAGGCGAGCCGCCTCGACGCGCTGCTGGCGGTACCGGACGAGCCGGAGGACGCGGCGCCCGGCGCCGGGGGCTACTGGTCCGAGGCGTTCCAGCGCCTGGTCACCACGCTGCGTCTGCGCGCCGCGATGCTGGCCGAGCTGACCCCGCCGCCGGCCCCGGCCCCCTGACGGGACCGGCCCGTCCCGCCACGCCGCCGCTCACCGCCCACGCCGGCCAGGGCGGCACCCCCGCCGCCGAGCGCCCGCACCACCGCAATCCCGGTACGGGGCCGCCCAGCGCCACGAGGGCACGAACCGGCACCGCGGCACGGGCGTCCGAGCCGCCCACCGAGCCGGCACCCGCCGGCCCGCCCACGACGAGCCTTCGACAGGCCCTCCCCGGTCACCGGGCCACGGGCCGCCCGCTCCGTCGGGACGACGCCCCGACGCCGTACGCCCCCGTACGGGCGGGTTCGGCGGCGCCCCGCCACCCGGGTGCCGGCCTACGCCTCCGCGGGCTGACGGGCGTTCGCCCGCACCCAGTCCACGATGGACGCCGTGGTGGCACCCGGCGTGAAGATCTCGGCGACACCCTTCTCCTTCAGCGGAGCGATGTCGGCCTCGGGGATGATCCCGCCGCCGAAGACGAGGATGTCCTCGGCGTCGCGCTGCTTCAGCAGGTCGATGACCGCGGCGAAGAGCGTGTTGTGCGCGCCCGAGAGGATGGACAGGCCGATCGCGTCGGCGTCCTCCTGGATCGCGGTGTCGACGATCTGCTCGGGGGTCTGGTGGAGCCCGGTGTAGATCACCTCCATACCGGCGTCGCGCAGAGCCCGCGCGATCACCTTGGCCCCGCGATCGTGGCCGTCGAGCCCCGGCTTGGCCACCACCACGCGGATCGGACCGGCTGCCACACCCATCACTGCCTCCATGAAGCGACTACATCCATCCGTATCGACCAGTACCGCACACATCGCACGGACACCCCGGCCCGAACCGGCCGTGGAAGTGAACGAACGTTATCTCCAGCATCCCGCAACCGGCAGTTTCACGGTGCACAGGGAGGGGGAAATCACACGGTGGGACACGTCCGTCGCGCAGCGTTCCCGGGCCCGGTACGCGAACCGAGTGCCCGTGCGACACAAGGACATCAGTGGGAACATGCGTCTAAGGGATGCGCCTCGAGGTCGACCCGCCACCGCGCACCGTCCACGCGTCACCGGCGCGCGCGGCCGACCGCTTTCGGAGCGGCATCCCACGAGGGCACACGGGGGACGAGGCTGTCCCTCCACGTGCCGACAGGAGGTCGGCCATGAAGGTCACCCAGGCAGCAATTCCGTTCCTGCCCCTCTGCCGGCGCCTCCTGCCGGCCCGGCTGGCGGATCTCTCCGTGACCCTGCTGAAGGCGACCGCCCTCGAGCTGGCGATCCTCGCGGGCCACGTCCTCCTCTATCCCGCCGGGATCATCCAGGAGCGCCGGGGCCCTGACCGCTCGGCGCTGCCCGCACCGGAGGGGACGGCGCAGCTGCCGACCCGGGCCAAGCCCCCGGTCGTGCTGCTGCACGGCTTCATCGACAACCGCTCGGTCTTCGTGCTGCTGCGCCGCAGCCTCTCCCAGCACGGCAGGCAGCAGATCGAGTCGCTCAACTACTCCCCGCTGACCTGCGACATCCGTACCGCGGCCGAACTGCTCGGCCGCCATATCGAGCAGGTGTGCGAGCGCACGGGCAGCACCCAGGTGGACGTGGTGGGGCACAGCCTCGGTGGCCTGATCGCCCGGTACTACGTGCAGCGGCTGGGCGGCGACCGCCGGGTGCGCACGCTGGTCACGCTCGGCACCCCGCACTCCGGCACCCGGGTCGCGCCTCTGGCCAACGCCCACCCCATCGTGCGGCAGATGCGCCCCGGCTCGCCGGTCCTGGAGGAGCTCGCCCAGCCCGCCCCCGGCTGCCGTACGCACTTCGTCGCGTTCTGGAGCGACCTCGACCACATCATGGATCCGCTGGAGACGGCGTGCGTCGAGCACCCGGACCTGACGGCGGTCAACGTGCGGGTGAGCGGCGTGGGCCACCTCGCGCTGCCGGTGCACCCGGCGGTGGCGACCGGCATACGGCAGGCGCTGGACACGGCCCACCCGGGTGAACCGTCCGACGGACGGGCGAACGGCCTGACGGTCGCCTGAGGCGGCGGGGCGCTCGACACGCCCGGCACGCTCCTTCCGGGGGCAGGCGATCCTTCCCGTCCACAAGCGAACAACATCGGTCGGACACGGCCGACTTGCCGACGCCGAGGCGTCACAGTTTCGAACAATCGTCGAACATAGAGCCAAGACCGCGCCCGCCGACCGCCAAAACCCGACCGAATGCCCGTTTCCTACGGCCGTGAAACCTGGGGAAGATTGTCGCGCCCGCATACCGCCGGGTACAGTCGCCGCACTGCTCTGGCAGCCCCTGTTGTCGAGGCGAAAGAGAAGTTGGTGAACGACCGTCACCCGTCGGGGACCATGACCCCGGCCCCGGCTTCCGATGCCGCCTCGGCGCCCTACGCGTCATACGGCACGCAGGAAGCCCAGTACGGCGACGTCACCTCCTACGGCGGCTACGACGCCACGTACTACGGCACCGGCGAGCACACCGCCGGCACCTTCGCCGCCGACCCCCTCTTCGGAAGCCTCCCGGGCGACGATCCCGCCGCGGCCGGCTACACCACCGGTCACTGGTCGGTGGACGGCCAGGACACCGGTCACTACGACGTGTACGCGGCGCAGCAGACCTCCCCGTACGACACCGGCGGCCACGACACCACCGCCTGGACCACCGGCCCGCAGCCGATGGCGGCCGTCCCGCAGCAGGGCGGCTCCCCCGAGACCGGCCAGTGGGACGCGAGCGCATGGCTCCGGCCCGACCAGGCCGAACAGCCGGCGGACCCCACGCAGCAGTGGGACTGGGGCACGCAGACCTTCGACAGCGGCGTGTACGACGCCACGCAGTGGAACTCCGACGGCGGCGAGACGGCCGCGAGCACGCGGGCCTCCGACACCTACGACCCGCAGACCGGCTCCTTCGAGCAGGAGACGTACGGCGCGGAGCCGTTCGAGCAGGGGAACTTCGCGCCGGAGTCGTACGGACAGGAGTCCTTCGGCCAGGACGCGCCCGACCAGCCGTACGCCGAGGACGCCTACCGCGGGGAGCCCGGACCGGACGAACCCGGGGCCGGTGAACCGGCCGACACCGGCGAACTGCCCGCGGTGTCCCTGCTCGACGAGCAGGAGGAGGTCCTCCCCGCTTCCGCACCGCCCGCCGCCTCCCGTTCCCGCTCCCGCCGCCGCCCCCCTCCCAAGCGTTCCGCGCTGCTGACGGTGGCCGTGCCCTCCGCCTGCGTGATGGGGGTCGCCGGCATCGCCGCGGCCTCGGTCGGCGACCTCACCGAGGACGGCGGCCAGGAGACCAGGACCACCGCCGCGGACGCGGCGCCGGTCAAGCCCTCCGCCGCCAACGTGAAGCTGGACACCCAGCTGGAGAGCCTCGCCGCCGGCGCCGACGACTTCGCCGACCGGGCCAGCCGCGCCCAGGGGCGCATCGACCTCAAGGCCCAGCAGGACGCCGAGCGCAAGCGGGCGGCCCAGGAGGCGGCCCGCAAGGAGCGGCTCCGCCCGAAGTTCGCGCTCCCGGTGGCGCAGCACGGCCTCAGCGCCTACTACGGCCAGTCCGGCATCAACTGGATGTCCGTCCACACCGGCATCGACTTCCCCGTCTCGTACGGCACGCCCGTGCTGGCCGCGACCGACGGCACGGTGCGCACCCAGTACAACTCCGCCTACGGCAACATGCTGATCGTGACGGCGATGGACGGCACGGAGACCTGGTACTGCCACCTCTCCACCTACCAGGTGCCCTCCGGGGCGACCGTCAAGGCCGGCGACCAGATCGCGTTCTCCGGGAACTCGGGCAACTCCACCGGCCCGCACCTGCACTTCGAGGTGCGCCCCGGCGGCGGCTCGTCGATCGACCCGCTCGCCTGGTTCCGCAGCCACGGCATCGAACCGACGTAGGGCCTGCCGGGCCGGAGCGGACTCCGGCCCCGCGACGGGCCACCGCCCGGTCGGCTAGAGCTTCTCCACCGGCGCGTACCGCAACAACAGGCGCTTGGGCTTGGTGTCACCGAAGTCGATCGTCGCCTCCGCGTTCGCCCCCGTGCCCTTCACCGCGACGACCGTGCCCAGACCGAACTGGTCGTGCGTGACCCGGTCCCCGACGGCCACCGACACCACCGGCTTCTCCGAGGCGCGCCGGGTGGCGAATCCTGAGGCGCCCGACGCGGACGAACGGGAACGGGACGACGACAGCGACGCCGCCACCCCGGACGCCGGACCGGACGACACCGGCGCGCTCGCGCCCGTCCGCTTCCACTCCAGGTGCGCGGCCGGGATCTCCTCCAGGAACCGCGAGGGCGGGTTGTACGACGGCTGACCCCAGGCGCTGCGCAGCGTCGACCTCGTCAGGTACAGCCGCTCACGGGCACGCGTGATGCCGACGTACGCCAGGCGCCGCTCCTCCTCCAGCTCCTTGGTCTGGCCGAGGGCGCGCATGTGCGGGAAGACGCCGTCCTCCATGCCGGTGAGGAAGACGACCGGGAACTCCAGGCCCTTGGCGGTGTGCAGGGTCATCAGCGTGATGACGCCGGAGCCGTCCTCCTCCTCGTCGGGGATCTGGTCGGAGTCGGCGACCAGGGCGACCTGCTCGAGGAAGTCGGCCAGTGTGCCGGTCTCGCCCTCGGCGCGCTCCTGCTCGAACTCCAGGGCGACGGCCGCGAGTTCCTGGAGGTTCTCGATGCGGGTCTCGTCCTGGGGGTCGGTGGATGCCTGCAACTCGGCGAGGTAGCCGGTTCGTTCGAGGATCGCCTCGAGGACCGTCGCCGGTCCCGCCCCCGACTCGACGACCGTACGGAGGTCCTCCATCAGGGTGTTGAACCGCTTCACCGCGTTCACCGACCGGGCGGCCATGCCGTACGCCTCGTCGACGCGGCGCAGCGCCTGCGGGAAGCTGATCTTCTCGCGCTGGGAGAGGGCGTCGATCATGGCCTCGGCGCGGTCGCCGATGCCCCGCTTGGGGACGTTGAGGATGCGGCGCAACGGCACCGAGTCCTCGGGGTTGGCGAGCACCCGCAGGTAGGCCAGGACGTCCCGGACCTCCTTGCGCTCGTAGAAGCGCACGCCGCCGACGACCTTGTAGGGCAGGCCGACGCGGATGAAGATTTCTTCGAACACACGGGACTGGGCGTTGGTGCGGTAGAAGACGGCGACGTCGCCGGCCTTGGCCTCGCCCGCGTCCGTGAGGCGGTCTATCTCGTCGGCGACGAACTGGGCCTCGTCGTGCTCGGTGTCGGCGACGTACCCGGCGATGAGCGCGCCCGAGCCGGCGTTGGTCCACAGGTTCTTCGGACGGCGGGACTCGTTGCGCTCGATGACCGCGTTGGCGGCGGAGAGGATGGTCTGCGTGGAGCGGTAGTTCTGCTCCAGCAGGATCGTCGTCGCGTCCGGGTAGTCCTCCTCGAACTGGAGGATGTTGCGGATCGTCGCGCCGCGGAAGGCGTAGATCGACTGGTCGGCGTCGCCCACGACGCACAGTTCGGCGGGCGGCACCTCGGCCTCCGGCGGCACGTCGACGGGGTGCTCGAAGGAGCCTCCGACGAGTTCGCGCACCAGGGCGTACTGGGCGTGGTTGGTGTCCTGGTACTCGTCGACCATGACATGCCGGAAGCGGCGGCGGTAGTGCTCGGCGACGTCGGGGAAGGCGCGGAGCAGGTTGACCGTCGTCATGATCAGGTCGTCGAAGTCCAGCGCGTTCGCCTCGCGCAGCCGGGACTGGTAGAGCGCGTAGGCCTGGGCGAGGGTCTTTTCGAAGCCGTCGGTCGCCTGGGCGGCGAAGTCCTCCTCGTCGATCAGCTCGTTCTTCAGGTTGCTGATCTTGGCGCTGAAGGACTTCGGCGGGAAGCGCTTGGGGTCGAGGTCCAGGTCGCGGCAGACCAGGGCCATCAGACGCTTGGAGTCGGCGGCGTCGTAGATCGAGAAGGACGACGTGAAGCCGAGCTTCTTGGACTCCCGGCGCAGGATGCGCACGCACGCGCTGTGGAAGGTCATGACCCACATGGCGTTGGCCCGCGGGCCGACGAGCTGCTCGACGCGCTCCTTCATCTCGCCCGCGGCCTTGTTGGTGAAGGTGATCGCGAGGATCTGGCCCGGGTGGACGCCCCGCTCGGCGAGCAGGTGCGCGATGCGGTGGGTGAGCACACGGGTCTTGCCGGACCCGGCTCCGGCCACGATGAGCAGGGGGGAGCCGGAGTGCACGACGGCGGCGCGCTGGTTGTCGTTCAGCCCTTCCAGCAGCGCGGCGGCGTCGATCACCGGGCGGGGGGCGCCGTCGCGGTAGTACGAGTCCCGCTCCGGGGGCGCGTCGAACTTCCCGCCGAACAGGTCGTCCGGAAGGGGCTCCGGGGCGTGCTCGTCCTCGGGTGGCGGCGGGGGCTCGTCCGCGGGGCCCCGCTGGGCCTGGAGGTCCGCCAGGAAGCTGTCGTCAAAGAGGCTGCTCATCGCTCTCCGAGTCTAGGGCGCCGCACCGACAACCCGGGGCCGCCCCGGAAACATCACACGCTTCCCTCGCGGTCCTGCGGCGGGCACCCTCCACGCCCGCCGTCTCACCGAGAGTGACACCACGAACAAGGTCACGAAAATGTATCGGGCATATCACCCATCAACCTTCACAGGGGCCACACCAGTTGGCTACGGTGCGGTTCGGGCCGCTCGTCCCCCGCCGGCGAACCTCGCCGGGCCGCGCGGCCCCCGCCGAGTCCGTCACTGTCCGCCGTGGCAGCCGGAGCCGGGGACCCACCGAGACATGGGGTGAATCGGACCACTCCCTCAGGGAGCGGCCGTAGGGCAACCCTTCCACCGCCCGAACCCGACAGCTAACCCGGTAGGCGGAGCACGGAAGGAGTCGCCTCCCTTGGCGTCGCACCGCAAGTCGCGCACCCCGGGCACGCGCGTGGCAGGCATACGCACCCCGGCCCTGGCCACGGCCGCGCTCACCTCCGTGGCCCTGCTCTCCCAGACCGCCCAGGCCGCTCCCACGGACGACGACCGGCCGAGCCTGGAGGAGGTCGAGAAGAAGGTCGGCGACCTCTACCGCCAGGCCGAGTCGGCGACCGAGAAGTACAACGCGGCCAAGGAGAAGACCACCAAGCAGCGCAAGCGCGTCGACACCCTGCTCGACGACGTGGCCAAGCGCACCCAGTCGCTGAACGAGGCGCGCGAGGAGCTGGGCTCCTACGCCGCCGCCCAGTACCGCACCGGCGCCGGCCTCCCCGACACGGCGACGTTCCTGCTCGCACGGACCCCGCAGGACCTCTTCGACCAGCGGCGGGTGCTGGACCGGATGACCGGTCGGCAGAAGGACGCGGTCGACGACTACGTCACCCAGCAGTCCGAGACGATGAAGAAGCGCATGGAGGCCACCGAGAGCCTCCAGACGCTCACCGAGACGCAGGGCGACCTGAAGACGGCCAAGGCCACCGTCCAGAAGAAGCTCGCCGACGCGCGTGAGCTGATGGCGCGGCTGACCGCCGAGGAGAAGGCGCGGCTCGCCGCGATCGAGAAGCGGAAGCAGGAGGAGGCCGCCCGCAAGGCGGCGGAGCTGGCCCGGCAGCAGGCGGAGCAGGAGCAGGCCCGCGAGGAGGCCGCGCAGCAGGGCGGCGGCACCTCGGACGGCTCCGGGTCCACCGGCTCCGGGTCCACCGGCTCGACCGACACCCCGCCGGCCGACTCCTCGTACGGCACCAAGGCCGAGAAGACCCTCGCGTTCGCCCGCGCGCAGATCGGCAAGCCGTACGTCTGGGGCGCGACCGGGCCGGGCTCCTACGACTGCTCCGGGCTCACCCAGGCCGCCTGGAAGGCCGCCGGCGTCTCCCTGCCGCGCACCACCTACGACCAGGTGAACGCCGGCACCACCGTCCCGGTGTCCCAGGCCCAGCCCGGCGACCTGGTCTTCTTCTACGACGACGTCACCCACGTGGGCATCTACATCGGCAACGGCATGATGATCCACGCCCCGAAGCCCGGCGCCTACGTACGCGAGGAGTCCATCTACTACGACGGCGACTCCGCGATCCACAGCATCGTCCGCCCGGCCTGAGGGGCCGGAATCAGGAGCGTGTGATCCCGGGCTCGCCGCGCGTCGGCTGCCCATGGGCGCGCTGACAAGCGTGGATACGAAACCGCCGACCGGGCCGGTGAGGGCGCGGTCGGCGGGGGAGGTGGGCCCGGCTTGCCGGGACCCGGGGCTCAGGTCCAGAGGACCGCGATGAAGATGTTCGCCACGGTCAGCAGGCCGACCAGGCCGAAGACGCCCTTGTCCACCTTCTCCTCGTCCCGCTTCACGTAGACCAGACCGAGGATCACGATCAGCACGGCCAGCTTCACGCCGATCTTGATGTTGTCGACGGAGTGGTCCTGGGCCTGGTTGAGGCCCACCAGCGCCACACCGGTGACCAGCATTGTCAGCGCGCCGTGCAGCATCGCCGGGACGAAGCGGGCGGTGCCCGCGCCCATCGCCTTCATCTGGGTGAGGAAACCGCCGAGCAGCGACGCGATGCCGATGATGTGCAGACCGACGAACAGGTGGATGAGTACGTCCATGAGGCCGGAGCCTAGCCAGGGGCGTCTCATAGCATTCCGCCGCCCTCACCCTTCCCGCCTTCACCACATCGGCCATCACCCAGAGTGAGAACGAAGCACCCGGAACAAGATTGGCGTCACTTACGGTCACCCAGTGCTCCGGGGATGTCAGTTCCGCACAACCCGTATCCGATCCCGCGCGCCCCGGCCTAGCGTCCTGCACCAGGTGACCGGCTCTTCATCGCCGCTCGGACCAGGAGCGGCGGCCGGACACCACCGCCGAAGAAAGGTCCGGCGGCGGACGGCTCCCCTGTCACCCCGCCGCCGGACCGCCGGACGAGAGCCCGGCCGCGGCGGGCGGTCATGGGAAGGACGGCAGCGAGGGTGGCAGCGCACCGCAGGGTCCGACAGCGTCCGGTGGGCGGCACCACGGCCCGTACGGCCGTCACCGTCGTCCTCGCCGGAGCGGCCACCGCGGCCGGTCTCGGCGGAGCGGGACACGCCGCGCCGCAGCCGGCACCGGCCGGGGCCGACGTGGACCGGCTCCACCGCGAGGCGGAGGTCGCCGCCGAGAAGTACAACGGCGCGAAGGAGAAGGCGGACTCGGCGCGGCAGCGGCTGCGCGACCTGCAGGACGAGACGGCCCGCGCCCAGGCCCGCCTCACCACCGCGCGGGAGTCCCTGGGGACGGTCGCGGCGGCCCAGCACCGGGCCGGCGGCCTGGACCCCGCCCTGCAACTGGTCCTGTCCGACGACCCGGACGCCTACCTCGACGGCGCGGCCCTCGCCGAGCGCGCGGGCAGCCGCCGGCACGCCGAACTGGGCCGGGTGCGCGCCCAGCTGCGGGAGGTCGAGAAGCTGCGCGGTGCCGCCCGCGTCGAGGTGAAGACGCTCACCTCCCGCCGGGCCGAACTGGAGCGGCGCAAGAAGACCGTCACCGAGAAGCTGTCGTCGGCCCGGCGGCTGCTGTCCCGGATGTCACCGGAGCAGCGCGCGGGGCTCACCGGCGGCACCGACCGCGCCACGCGCTCGGCGGGCGCCCGCGAGGACACCGCCCCGGCGCAGGCCCCGAACGCCCGCGCCGCACAGGCCGTCGCCTACGCCTACCAGAAGCTGGGCAGTCCCTACGTCTGGGGCGCGACCGGGCCGGACGCCTTCGACTGCTCGGGCCTGGTCCTGGCCGCGTACCGCTCAGCGGGCGTCTCCCTGCCGCGCACCACCTACGCGCAGATCAACGCGGGCCGCCGGGTCTCGCGCTCCGAACTACTCCCCGGCGACCTGGTGTTCTTCTACTCCGGCATCAGCCACGTCGGCCTCTACGTCGGCAACGGGCAGATGGTCCACGCCCCCAACCCCTCGGCCCAGGTCCGGGTGGCCCCGGTCGACCAGATGCCCTTCGCCGGGGCGACGCGGGTGGTGTGACGGGCCCGGCCTCCGTGCCGAGGGGCGTCGCGCCGGCTCACACCAGACGGCGTGCCGTCGCCCAGCGGGTCAGCTCGTGGCGGTTGGACAGCTGGAGCTTGCGCAGCACCGCGGAGACATGGGACTCCACCGTCTTCACCGAGATGAACAGCTGCTTGGCGATCTCCTTGTACGCGTAGCCGCGGGCGATCAGCCGCAGCACCTCCCGCTCCCGCTGGGTGAGGCGGTCGAGGTCCTCGTCGACCGGCGGGGCGTCGGTCGAGGCGAAGGCGTCCAGCACGAAACCGGCCAGCCGCGGCGAGAAGACCGCGTCACCCTCCTGCACCCGGAAGATCGAGTCGATCAGGTCGGTGCCGGTGATCGTCTTGGTGACGTAGCCGCGGGCGCCGCCCCGGATGACCCCGATGACGTCCTCCGCCGCGTCCGACACGGACAGCGCGAGGAAACGCACGGGCTGCTCGGTGTCGCCCATCAACGGCGCGCAACGGCGCAGCACTTCGACGCCACCGCCGCCGGGCAGATGCACGTCGAGCAGGACCACCTCGGGGCGGGTCGCGGTGATGACCGTGACCGCCTGGTCGACGTCGGCGGCCTCGCCGACCACCTCGACGCCCGTCTGTTCGGTCTGCCCGATCTCCGCCTGGACCCCCGTACGGAACATGCGGTGGTCGTCGACGAGGACCACGCGCACGTGGCGCCCTCCGGTGCCGCCGGCCGGCTCCGCGGGCCCGGCCCCCGGTGCGGCTCCCGCAGTCCCGTTCGCTTCGGTCGGCTCGCTCATGACGTCTTCTCCGCCCTCTCCATCTCCAGCTCGACCTCCGTGCCGCCGTCCGGCACCGCGCGCAGCCGCGCCGTACCGCCGTTGCGCTCCATGCGGCCGATGATCGATTCTCTGACGCCCATGCGGTCGGCGGGTATCGAGTCGAGGTCGAACCCGGGACCGCGGTCACGGACGGACACGAACACCGTCTTCCCCTCGACCTCCGCGTAGACCTGGACCGCGCCCCCCTCGCCACCGTACTTGGCGGCGTTGACCATTGCTTCCCTCGCGGCCTGCATCTGTGCGCCGATCTTCTCGTCCAGGGGGCAGTCGCCCACGACGACGACCTCCAGGGGGACCCCGTGCTTGTCCTCGACCTCGGCGGCGTTGCGCTTCACGGCCTCGGCGAGCGTGGCGGGCTCCTCGTCCTCGTCCTTGCCGTTGCCCTCGGGCTTGTAGAGCCAGGCACGCAGGTCGCGCTCCTGGGCCCGGGCCAGCCGGCGCACCTCGCCCGCGTTGTCCGCGTTGCGCTGGATCAGCGTGAGGGTGTGCAGCACCGAGTCGTGGACGTGGGCGGCGACCTCGGCCCGCTCCTGCGCCCGGATGCGCATCAGACGCTCCTCGGAGAGGTCCTGCGTCATGCGCACCAGGTAGGGGCCCGCGAGCAGGGTGATGCCGACGAGCACCGCGAGCGCGGCCTGCAGCACCGCGCCGAGGTGGCTGCCGGAGCCCCGCAGGACGAAGATTCCGGACGCGCCCGCCGTCACCAGCAGCACACCGGCGACGGCCCGCAGCAGCGTCATCGTGCGCCGGCGGCGGCCGACCTCC
Source organism: Streptomyces sp. CNH189 (assembly GCF_000527195.1). Classification (NCBI taxonomy): domain Bacteria; kingdom Bacillati; phylum Actinomycetota; class Actinomycetes; order Kitasatosporales; family Streptomycetaceae; genus Streptomyces; species Streptomyces sp. CNH189. The sequence continues at coordinate 360,175 of NZ_AZUS01000002.1, read as the reverse complement.
ATCCAGCGGGCCCGGCGCGCGTTGTCCGCCTGCCGCCACACCAGGGCCACGCCCGCGCCGACCAGGACGGTCGGCCAGAGGTAGGCCCGGGCGCCGTTGGTCAGGTCGACGCTGCCCACGAAGATCATGGCCACCACGACCATGAGGAGCAGGGCGACGATCTGTCCCTTGTCCGGTTTCCGCGTGACGAGTCTGCGCCGGCCGTCCTGGGAGGTCTCGGTGCCTGTCGGCGAGGGCGGCTTCTGCGCGTCGACGCCACCGACGCCGAGCGGGACGAAGAACCAGAACGCGGCGTACAGCAGGGCCCCGAGACCGTCGGCCATGAACAGGGCGACGAACGCGAGGCGCACCCAGATCACGGGCAGGCCGAGGTGTCCGGCGAGCCCCCGTGCCACTCCACCGAGCCAGCGTCCGTCACTGCTGCGGTAGAGCTTGCGCGGCGGCCGCGGCTCGGCGAGGGGCGCTGCTGCGGCTTCCGACATGGCAACGATGGTCACATGGCGTGGGAGTGAGGGCATCAGGGTCGGACCCTGGAACTCCCCTGATCCCGATCTCGGGGGCGGTCGGACGCTCCCCGGGCCGTCGCTCAGGGACGGATATCAGGGTCCGGCCAGGGTCGTTCCCACTGCCGCCGGGGCGGCTCGCCCGTCACCATGGACCCATGACGGATCACCAGCATGCCGCGGCGGGTCCGGGAGCGGGGCCGGACCCGCGTCCCGGGCCCCGGTCCGGCGCGACCGCCGCGGACGCTCCGCGTGCGGGCGGACGCGCGGGCCCGGGGAAGGAGGGGACGGCCGCGACGGCGGCCGGGGCCCCGGGCGGCGCGGAGCCGTCGGGCCCGGAGCGGCACTTCCGGCGCGACCGGCGGCACCAGATGTTCGGCGGGGTCTGCTCCGGGCTCGGCCGGCAGTACGACATGGACCCGGTGATCTTCCGGATCACGCTGGCGGTGCTGTCGGCCACCGGCGGCATCGGCCTGATCTTCTACGGCTTCGCCTGGCTGTTCGTCCCGTACGACGACGAGGAGGAGAACCAGGTCCGCCGGCTGCTCACCGGCCGGGTCGACGGCCACACCCTGGCGGCCGTGCTGTTCGCGCTGGTCGGCTGCGGCGTCTTCCTCTCCATGCTGAGCAACGACGGCGTGCTGAGCTTCGCCGTCATACTGTCCCTGCTGCTCGGCGGTGCCGCCTACTGGTCGCGGAGGCGCGGCACCGAGCGCCCGGACCCCATAGCCGCACAGGCCGCCGCCGACGCCCCGCCGGAGCCCCAGGCCCCGCCGGTCCCGGCCGCCTATCCGTCGTGGTGGCGCGAGCCCATCGTCAAGGACGGCACCTATGTCGGGGGGACGGGCTATCTGTGGGGCCCCGAGGACTCCCGCGACCTGGACATCGCCACCGCCGTGGGCGTCGGCGTCCGCTCCGGTACCCGTGGGGGCGTCCGGGACGGCGTGCGTCCGCCGCAGGCGCGCCCGCCGAAGCAGCGCGGGCCACGCGGGATCGGCGGCTGGGTGTTCCTGTTCGCCCTGCTCGCGGCCGGCCTGGGCATCGGCCTGACCTGGGACACGCAGCCCCTCGGCACCAGCCTGCAGACCGGTCTGGCCGCCGCCCTCGGTGTCACCGGCCTCGGTGTGGCCGTCAGCGCCTTCCTCGGCCGCACGGGAGCCGGATCGATCGTCCTCGCGATCCTCACGGCGGGTCTGCTCGCGGGTTCCACCGCCGTGCCCGAGGACATCGGCACCGACTGGACCCGCACCGGCTGGCAGCCCGCCTCGGTCGCCCAGATACGCCCGCTGTACGACCTGGGCGCGGGCGAGGGCGAGCTGGACCTGTCGGCGGTCCGTGTCCCGCCGGGCGACACCGTCTCCACCCAGGTCGAGGTGGGACTGGGCCGGATCCATGTGATCGTCCCCCGGGACGTGACCGTCCGGTTGAACGTCGAGGTGGGAGTGGGTGACATCCAGTTGCCGGGCGACGGACGGAAGGACGTGGACGTGGCACCGGGCAAGCACCAGCGGATGACCCTGGAGCCGCCCGCCGGCGCCGCGAAGTCCGGCACGCTCCGCCTCGACCTCAGGGTCGGCGCGGGACAGGCGGAGGTGACCCGTGCTGCGTCATGAGTTCCAGCCCGGCAGGCTGGTCGCCGGTACCGCTCTGATCGCCGCCGCCGTCGTCTACGGCGGTGACGCGGGCGGCGTCTGGGACATCCCCTGGTTCGTGGTGATCCCGGTCGTCGTGGGTGGCCTGTGTCTGGCCGGTGCGGTGGGTCTGGTGACCGGACAGGCGCGCCGCCGCCGCGCCCGTCGGATCCCCGAGAAGCCGACGCCGACAACCGACGGCTGACAGCCGACAGCCGACAGCCGACAGCCGACAGCCGACAGCCGACAGCCGACAGCCGACAGCCGACAGGAGGTTATGCGACGCCGCGTCGCCGTCGGGCGCGCAGGACGGCGTCCACGGAGAGCAGCGGTGCCCCCGCCAGGATCAGCGGGATCCAGCCCATGAGGTAGGGCAGGTCGTTGCCGTAGTAGTACGGGTCGGCGGCCCAGCTCACGGTCAGCCACAGGCTGAGCGAGATCAGCGCGCCGCCGAGGGCGGCGATCCGGGTGAGCAGGCCGAGCAGGGCGCCGATCCCGACGGCCAGCTCGCCGAAGGCGATGGCGTACCCGAAGCCGACGGGGCTCTCCAGCGCCATGTCGACCAGCCCGGGGATGGCGGAGGAGTCCCGGACGGCGCGCATCATGTCGCCGATCGATCCGGCCCCCGAGTCCTTCAGGAAGGCGCTGTCGGTGAGCTTGTCGAGACCGGCGTAGACGAAGGTGACGCCGAGGAAGATCCGCAAGGGCAGCAGGGCGTAGCGGGCGGCGCGGTCCCGCAGGTCGCCGTCGCCGTCGGGACGGGGGGAGTACGTGTCTGCGCGCATGCCGTGCGTCATCTCGTCCGCTGCCTCTCACTGCCGGGCCCACCTGGACAGACCGAACGTACGGCACCCGGCGCCGGTTGAACCCGGCCGACAGCGTTTTCTCAGGAAGCGGATCGCCCCCCGGCGCCCGTCCGCCCTGTCCGCCCTCCGTCCGCCCCGGTCCGGCCCCTCCGTCCGCCCCGGTCCAGCCCCTCCGTCCGCCCCGGTCCAGCCCCTCCGTCCGCCCCGGTCCAGCCCCTCCGTCCGCTCCGCTCCGGCCGCTACTCGGTGACGTCGATGGCGTACCGGTGGGTCTCCACGCCGGCCGCCGTGACGACCTGCACCTCGACCCGGCCGGGCTCCACCTCCGCGGGCACGGGCACCGTCAGCAGGTCGTCGGCGGGATTGTCGAAGCCGCCCACCACCGGCACCAGCGGCACATGGACGTTCACCGCGCCGACGCGTACCACCATGCGCGCCAGCCGGTCCGCGCCCTGCGCCCCGGCCGGCACGAAGCCGGTGCCCCGGATCTCGATGTCGTCGCCGGTCCGGATCGGGCCGTCCAGGTCGCCGGCCTCCCGGGCCCGCACCACCGACAGGATCACCGGACGTCCGCCCTCGGCGTACTTGCCCGCGAGGTAGGTGCCCGCCGACACCAGAACCACCACGGCCAGCCCCCACGGCAGGTCCGGCAGCTGGTCCGGCCGGCGCGCCAGCCGCACCGCCGCGAACGCCAGGGCGACGGCGTTGATCACGACGTACTGGATGTCGGCGAAGGAGCCCCGCCCGGAGTCGTCGGTGAGCAGGTCCGCCGCCCTCGGCCGGTGGGCGCGCACCTTCTGCAGCCGCTGCCCCTGCACCCGCAGCCCGACCACCCGGCGCACCAGCACCGCGATCCCGCTCACCACCGCCAGCACGGTCACCACACCGGCGCCGCGGGCGAGGTCGAGGCCGTCGATCAGCGTGTCCCGCTCCCGGGGCCCGGAGGCCGCAGCGAGCCGGCCCGCCAGCACGAGCACGGCGAAGGCGAGGAACAGCACCCAGGATGCGGCGACCGCGCGGGACGTGGAGAGGCGGTTGTCCTCCCCGACGACCGGGGCCAGCGCACCACCGCGCGCCCGGTGGAACCAGGAGGCCGCGGTGAGCGCCCCCGCGACCAGCACCGCGGCCAGCAGCCCGGCCGTGCGCGCGCTGGTCCACCCGGCGCCGATCGCCGTGAGCGCCTGCCCGAGCAACAGCAGGACGACGCCCGCCCAGACCACCACGGCGGTCCGCCGCCACAGCCGGGCCAGCCAGGCCGCGCCCTCGGCCCGGCCGCGTTCGGCGACGGCCTCGGCGGCCTGGGCGAGTTCCTCGGAGACCCACTGCCGGGAGGCGGACGCGGAGTGGGCCACCGCGGCCGGAAGGCCCTGTCCGGTGGCGTACTCGTCCCGCTTCAGCAGGAACGCGGCGACCGCGCGCCGATGCCCCTCACGTGCCCCGTGCGGACAGTCCCCGCAGGTGCAGCCACCCTCGTGGGCGGCCCCGTCCGCGCCGCCCTGTCTCGCCTCCTGCACCGCCACGCCCGCAGCCGCCTTCCCCACACCCGACATCTCGACACACCACCACGACCGGCGTCGGTGACCGCGTCGGCGACCACCGGACAACTCCCCCGTGACGAGAGCGAATTGTGCCCTACGACACGGCCCGTCCGTCCCTCGGCCCCGGTCGCCACGGGTGAACCCGCGGACGCCGGGTTGACGCACCGCGACCGGCGGCGGACACCGCACGCGTTCAGTCCAGCAGATCGGGCTCGCTGCGGGTGATGTCCCGCCACATGGGCTGGTAGTTGATCCACGCCACCAGGTCCCCGCCCAGCTGCTCCCGGGTGGCGACCGCCTGCCGGTGGTCGATCAGCACGGGCCGGCCCGCCGCCCGCGCGGTGAGCTGCACCTGGCAGGAGCGTTCCATGGTCACGAACCACCAGGCGGCCGCGTCCACCGAGTCGCCCACGGTGAGCAGCCCGTGGTTGCGCAGCACCAGCGCCTTGCGGGAGCCGAGCGCGGCGGCGATGCGCCGGCCCTCCTCGGGGTCGACGGTGACCGAGGTGTAGGCGTCGTAGAGGGCGTGGTCCTCGTAGAAGGCGCAGCTCTCCTGGGTGATCGGGTCGAGCAGTTCGCCCAGGGCGGCGAGGGCGCGGCCGTGCACCGAGTGGCAGTGGGCGACGGCGACGACGTCGGGCCGGGCCGCGTGCACCTGGACGTGCACGGCGAAGGCGGCCTGGTTGACGTGGTAGCCGCCCTCGACGACCTGGCCGTCGTGGTTGGCGAGCACCAGGTCGCTCACCGTGACGTGCCGGAACGGCATGCCGAACGGGTTGACCCAGAAGCAGTCGCTGAACTCGGGGTCGCGTGCGGTGATGTGCCCGGAGACACCGTCCTCGTAGCCGAGCCGCCCGAACAGCCGCAACGCTCCCGCCAGCCGCTCCTTACGGTGCTTCCGCTCGTCCTCGACGGACTCGTGCATGGGCGGCATGGCGAACTGCAGCTTGTCGGTGGGCAGCGGCAGGGGCGGAGTGGGCCCGTGCATGAGTCCTCCCGCAGGGGGTTCGCGTACGGGGCGGAAGTTACCCGTGGGCCGCGCCGTACGACAGCTCTGTTCCGTAACACCGGGTACCCGCGGATAACCGACAGAAGATGTCGGGTATCCGCGCCACACTCGTCCCATGAGCACGAACACGGACAGTACGGACACAGGCAGTACGGACACAGGCAGTACGGACAAGGGCAGTACGGACAAGGGCAGTGGGGACACGGACGGCACGGACACGAAGTCCGGCGCCGGCGTGAGCTGGCGGTCCTTCGCCACGGCCGAACCCGGACTGGCGAGAACCGTCGAGGAGCGTTTCGCCGCCCACACCCACCACGTCCTCGCGACCCTGCGCAGGGACGGCTCACCGCGCACGACGGGCCTGGAGGTCCGTTTCGTGGACGGGGAGCTGTGGTTCGGCATGATGCCGGACTCCCTGAAGGCGCTGGACGTGCGGCGCGACCCCCGTTTCGCACTCCAGGCCAATCCGGGCGAGGGCACGGCCATGGGCGGCGGGGACGTGCGGATCGCCGGCCGGGCGGTCGAGGTCCCGGAGGAGGACACGGGGACCCGGTCCAGGTACGCCGAAGAGGTGGAACCGCCGGAGCCGTTCCACCTCTTCCGCACCGAGATCACGGAGGTCGTACGGACCTCCGTGGAGGACGAGAAGTTCCTCGTCGTCCAGGTCTGGAAGCCCGGAGAGCCGGTGCGCACCCTCAAACGGACGTGACCGCGGGGACTACTCCCACTCGATGGTGCCTGGTGGCTTGGACGTGACGTCCAGGACGACGCGGTTGACGTCCCGCACCTCGTTGGTGATCCGGGTGGAGATCTTCCCGAGGACGTCGTACGGCAGCCGCGACCAGTCGGCGGTCATGGCGTCCTCGCTGGAGACCGGGCGCAGCACGATCGGGTGACCGTAGGTGCGGCCGTCGCCCTGGACGCCGACGCTGCGGACGTCCGCGAGCAGCACCACCGGGCACTGCCAGATGTCCCGGTCCAGGCCGGCCGCGGTGAGCTCCTCGCGGGCGATGGCGTCGGCGTCGCGGAGCAGGTCGAGCCGCTCCTTGGTGACCTCGCCGACGATGCGGATGCCGAGGCCGGGGCCCGGGAAGGGCTGGCGGTGGACGATCTCCTCGGGCAGGCCGAGCTCCTGGCCGACCATCCGGACCTCGTCCTTGAACAGCTGGCGCAGCGGCTCGATCAGCTTGAACTCGAGGTCCTCGGGCAGGCCGCCCACGTTGTGGTGGGACTTGATGTTGGCGGTGCCGGTGCCGCCGCCGGACTCGACGACGTCCGGGTAGAGGGTGCCCTGCACCAGGAACTCCACCGCGGGGCCCTCATCGGCGATGATCTCGGCCTGGGCCTGCTCGAAGACCCGGATGAACTCCCGGCCGATGATCTTCCGCTTCTCCTCGGGGTCGGAGACGCCCTTCAGGGCGGTGAGGAAGCGGTCCTCGGCGTCGACGACCTTCAGCTGGACGCCGGTCGCGGCGACGAAGTCCTTCTCGACCTGCTCGGTCTCGCCCTTGCGCATCAGGCCGTGGTCGACGTAGACGCAGGTCAGCTGCGAACCGATGGCCTTCTGCACCAGGGCGGCGGCGACGGCGGAGTCCACACCGCCGGACAGGCCGCAGATGGCGCGCCTGTCGCCGACCAGCTCGCGGATGGCGGCCACCTGCTCGTCGATGACGTTGCCGGTGGTCCAGTTCGGCTCGATGCCCGCGCCCCGGTACAGGAAGTGCTCCAGCACCTGCTGCCCGTGCGTGGAGTGCATCACCTCGGGGTGGTACTGGACGCCGTAGAGCTTCTTCTCGTCGTTCTCGAAGGCTGCGACCGGCACGACGTCGGTGGACGCGGTGACGGTGAAGCCCTCGGGGGCGGCGGAGCAGGCGTCGCCGTGCGACATCCAGACCGCCTGCTCCTCGGGGGTGCCCTCGAAGAGGGTGGAGGAGTTCCTGGCGACGCGCAGGTCGGTGCGGCCGTACTCACGGGCGCCGGTGTTGTCCACCTGGCCGCCCAGGGTCTGCGCCATGAGCTGGAAGCCGTAGCACATGCCGAAGACGGGGACGCCGGCCTCGAACAGCTCGCGGTCGAGGCGGGGGGCACCCTCCTCGTACACGGACGAGGGGCCGCCGGAGAGGATGATCGCCGCAGGGTTCTTGGCGAGGATGTCCGCGACCGGCATGGTGCTCGGCACGATCTCGCTGTAGACCCGCGCCTCGCGGACGCGACGGGCGATGAGCTGGGCGTACTGCGCGCCGAAGTCGACGACCAGGACGGTGTCGGGCGCGTTGGCAGCGGGAGTCGCTGATGACACGAGGTGCCTTCCGGCGGTGGGGAGGGGGTCTTGTGCCTCCCGATTCTACCGAGGTGGCGGCGGTGTCGGTCCCGGCCCGGGGACCGCCCGGCTCCGCGGACCCCCGTCTCAGCATCCGGCCGCGCTTTGGACGGACCCGCCCCGCGGGGCATACTGGCCGCATGCTCACGCACCCGACCTTCCTCTTTACCTATGGCACCCGGCCCGCCGGCTGCCATGGTCGTGCTGCTTGAGCAACTGACAAGCGACTTCCCAGGCGCCCCGGGCCGACAAGGTCCGGGGCGCCTGTCGTTCTCCCGGACCGTGTCGCTCCGGAGGCTCCGCACCACCACCCAGCGAGGAGCCCGAGATGACCGCCACCACCACGGAACCCACCGAGAAGACCGGCGCCCGCACCGCCGAGGCCGCCGATCTGATCAGCGACGCCCGCGAGCGGATCGACGCGCTCGACGACCGGATCATCGGTCTGGTGCAGGAACGGATGGCCGTGTCGGCCGTGATCCAGAAGGAACGGATCGCCTCCGGGGGCCGCCGGGTGAACCTCTCCCGCGAGATGGAGATTCTCGCCACCTACCGGAACGCCCTCGGCAAGCCGGGCACCGCGCTCGCCATGACTCTGCTGGAGCTGTGCCGGGGCAAGATCTGACTCCGCGAGCTGGATCCTCGGCCCGAATCCGCGATCCGAATCCGCGATCCGACTCCGCGATCCAACTCCGCGAGCTGAATCCGCGTCCCCGGTACTGAAGACGCGTTCCCGGTACTGACGTACGCATCTCCTCTCACCCGTCCGGCGCGTGACCGGCGGCCCGGGCGGGTCGTTGGTACCGGTGTCCGCGCCAGCCAGGGGCGGGCCGGAGCAGCACCACGTGTGGCTCGCCGGAGCGATGAGACGTACGGGTCATGCCGTACGTCGTGGGACCTCGCTCGGGAAAAGGTGGCCGGGCGGCAGGGGACAGCCGTCCCGGTCACGCGAGAAAACGGCCGGCTCCGGGGACGCCCGGAGCCGGCCGACGCATGTTCCGGCACCCGTCCGGCCGTGAGCCTCCCTCCGAGCACGCCCATGTGATCCACGTCACGTAAAGATTTCGTGAGAGTCAGGACAACCATCCGCGGGGCTCGGTGATCGAACTCACCGACATCTCAGGGATCACACCTGTGCGCCCCACACGGAGGCGCTTCCCCCGTGCCGCGACCGCGCGGCACACCGGACTCACCGAGGTCTTCATGAAGCTTCGCCGCGCCCTGGCCGCAGCGGCCGCGACGGCAGCGACAGTCCCCGCCGCGCTGCTCGCGGCCCCGGCCGCCCACGCGACCAACCCCGCGCCCGCCACCTCCGTGAGCCGGTCCGCGGAGGACGGCACCACCGAGACCTCCGCCTCGGCCTCCCCGTCCACGACGGAGTCCGAGCCGGCCGGCGCGCCGGAGACCGAGGAGACGCAGCCCGGCTCCGGCACCGACGAGACCTCGTCCGCGCCGGCCACCCCGTCCGCGACCGTCTCCACCACCACCTCGCCGTCGGCCGGCACCCCCACGCCGAGCCCGAGCGCGAGCACCCCGGTCGAGGAGGACCCCGAGCTCTGCGTCGACGAGGACGGCGAGAGCACCGCCGGGCTCAGCGCGGACCTCCGCAGCGGTCTGTCGAGCCTGCCGGAGACGGTCGTCGCGGGCAGCGGCTGGACCACCTTCTCCTTCGACGTCTCCAACCGGGGCGACGAGGAGATCAAGAACATCAAGCCGCTGATCGGCGTGGCGGCCATCGGCTGGGAGGACGCCCGGGACTACTCCGGCAAGATCACGGTCCAGGCGTACGACAAGGGCACCGGCAAGTGGAACACGCTCGCGGAGGCCGCGGGCGAGGGCGCCACGTTCGCCGCGTTCCCGCTCGGCGCGGGCCAGTCCGTCTCGTACCCGCTGCGGCTCTCCGTGAGCGGCCAGGTGCCGGACGCGCTCGGCCTCACCGGCGGTTTCGCCGAGTACGCGGACACCGAGGGCTGCTGGGTCGCCGACGACCCGAACGGCTGGCTGTACTTCTTCGACATCCTGGCGGCCGGCTCCGACGCCGGTGAGCCGGACGACGCCAAGCCGCAGACCGGCGGCGTCAAGGAGCTCGACAAGGTCAGCGAGGTGAAGGTCACCGGCAGCCTCGCCGAGACCGGCTCGAACTCCGCCCTGCCGGTGATCGGCCTGGTCGGCGGCGCCGTCGTCGTGGCCGGTGCCGGTGCGCTGGTCGTGGTCCGCCGGCGCGGGGCCGGTGCCGAGGCGTAACACCACCCGCCCGCGCCTCGCGCGGCAGCACTCAGGACAAGGGGAAAGGACCTGAGCTCGGAGGGGGGCACAGGTCCTTTCCTCTTCGACGTGTGCCGGCCGTTCCCACGGCCGGCACCGCGCTACTTCTTCGGCGGCATCGCCGGCATCCCCAGGAACGGCAGCTTCAGCGCACCGAACGCGTCCGCCGGGACGGCCGGGGCCTTCGGCTCGACCGCCGACAGCCGCCGGTACTCCTCCCCCTGTGCCGGACGCGGGTCGGCCTCGCCCTTGTTGGGCCAGAACGACATCGCCCGCTCCGCCTGCGCCGTGATCGTCAGCGAGGGGTTGACGCCGAGGTTCGCGGAGACGGCCGCCCCGTCCACCACCGAGATGCCCGGGTGGCCGTACAGCCGGTGGTACGGGTCGATCACGCCGGTCTCACGGGAGTCGCCTATCGCGCAGCCGCCGAGGAAGTGGGCGGTCAGCGGCATGCCCGTCAGCTCACCGACGTTGGAGCCGGCGAATCCGTTGATCTCGGCGGCCAGCGTGGACGCGCCGTCGCTCGCCGCCTTGATCTGCTTGGGGTTCGGCGCGCCATGGCCCTGGCGCGCGGTGAGCAGCCCGCGGCCGACCCCGGACGGCTTGAGGTACGTCGTCAGGGAGTTGTCCAGCGACTGCATCACCAGGCCGATGATGGTCCGCTCCGACCAGCGCCGGTTGGACAGCGACCGCAACAGCAGCCAGGGGTGCCGGGCCGCGTTGCCCAGCCAGCCCAGCACCCGGACCGCGCCCGAGGCGTTGTCGGCGTAGGGCACCTGGAGGATGGACAGCGAGCCCATCGAGTTGGAGCCCTTGCCGTAGCGGACCGGCTCTATGTGGGTGTTCTCGTCGGGGTGGATCGAGGACGTGATGGCCACGCCGCGGGTGAAGTCGGCCTTGGGCTCGCCGGTGACCTTGCGGTAGCGGCGGTCGTCGGTCTGCGCGCCCACCAGGGCCTCGGAGTTGGTGCGGGTCATCTCGCCCAGCCGCTCCGAGAGGTGCGGGAGCTGTCCGCCCGTCCGCATCCGGTGCAGCAGCGTCTGGGTGCCGTAGGTGCCGGCCGCCAGCACGATCCGGCGGGCGGTGAAGGTACGGCCCCTGTCCTTGCGGCGGTCGTGCGTCGGGAGGGTGGCGACGGCGAACCCGCCGCGCGAGTCCTCCGTCACCGACACCACCGTCGTCATCGGGTGCACGACCGCGCCCGCCTTCTCGGCGAGGTACAGGTAGTTCTCGTTGAGGGTGTTCTTCGCGCCGTGCCGGCAGCCGGTCATGCACTCGCCGCACTCGGCGCAGGCCCGCCGCGAGGGTCCCGCGCCGCCGAAGTAGGGGTCGGGCACCTCCTGTCCCGGCTTCGCCTTCGCCGTCCCGTCGGCGTCCTCGCCGTCGCCGAAGAACACCCCGACGGGTGCCATGTGGAAGGTGTCGCCCACGCCCATCCGCTGGGCCGCCGCCTTCAGGTGCACGTCCGAGGGGGTCATCGTCGGGTTGAGCCGCACCCCGAGCATGCGCCGCGCCTGGTCGTAGTACGGCGCCAGCTCGTCCTGCCAGTCGGTGATGCCGCCCCACTGGGGGTCCTCGAAGAACGGCTTCGGCGGGACGTAGAGGGTGTTGGCGTAGTTCAGCGAACCGCCGCCGACACCCGCGCCCGCCAGCACCATCACGTTGCCCAGCAGGTGGATGCGCTGGATGCCGTACATGCCGAGCTTGGGGGCCCAGAGGTAGTTCTTCAGGTCCCAGGAGTTCTTCGGCAGCGACTCCCGGGTCCAGCGGCGGCCGGCCTCCAGCACGCCGACGCGGTAGCCCTTCTCGGTCAGCCGGAGCGCCGAGACGGAACCGCCGAAGCCCGATCCGACGACGAGGACGTCGTAGTCGTATCCGGCGTCGTCGTCCGGGGCGGGGGCGGGGTTCTCCTGTGACACGTGCTCTCCTCGTCGAAAGCTCTTTCGGAAGCGGGGTGCCGGGGGGCGGACCTGGCGGGGGTGACTCGGCGGAGGCGCCGGAGGGCCTAGCGGAACCGGAACGCCTTCATCAGGCGCAGGCTGCGGCTCATGAAGGCCGCGTACTTCTCGTCGTCCATGCCGAGCGACGGCGCCATCGGCAGCACCCGCTGCTGGGCGACGGTCTGGGCCTCGGTGTACTTGAGGATCCCCTCGGAGCCGTGCCGGCGGCCGAGACCGGAGTCCTTCATGCCGCCCATCGGGGACTGGACGCTGCCGTACGCGGGCGCGTAGCCCTCGTTGACGTTCACCGTGCCGGTGCGCAGGCGGGCGGCGACCGCGCGGCCGCGCCGGGCGTCCTTCGTCCACACCGAGGAGTTCAGCCCGTACGGCGTGCCGTTGGCGCGCTCGACCGCCTCGTCCTCGGAGGAGAAGCGGTAGACCGAGACGACCGGGCCGAAGGTCTCCTCCGTGCACACGCTCATCGGGCTCTCGACGCCGTCGAGGATGGTCGGCTCGTAGAAGTAGGGGCCGATGTCCGGGCGCGCGGTGCCGCCGGCGAGCACCTGGGCGCCCTTGGCGACGGCGTCCTCGACGTGCCGGGTCACCGCGTCCAGCTGGCGCTGCCCGACCAGGGAGCCCATGTCGGCGCCGTAGGCGAGGGAGGTGCCCAGGCGCAGCGCCTTGGTGCGGGCGGAGAAGCGCTCCAGGAAGGCGTCGGCGACGGCCTCGTGGACGTAGAGCCGCTCGATGGAGATGCAGAGCTGGCCGGCGGAGGAGAAGCAGGCCCGGACCGCGCCGGCGGCGGCCTTGTCCAGGTCGGCGTCCTCCAGCACCAGCATGGCGTTCTTGCCGCCGAGTTCGAGGGAGACGCCGACCAGGCGGGCGGCGGCGCTCTGGGCGACCTCGCGGCCGGTGCGGGTGGAGCCGGTGAAGGAGACGTAGTCGGCGTGCCGGACCACCTCGGGGCCGACGACCGGGCCCTCGCCGAGGACCACCTGGAACACGTCGGCGGGCAGGCCCGCCTCGATCAGCAGGTCACGGGCCCACAGCGCGGTCAGGCAGGTCTCCGTGTCGGGCTTCATCACGACGGCGTTGCCCGCGACGAGCGCCGGCAGCGCGTCGCCGACGGAGAGTTCGAGGGGGTAGTTCCACGGCGCGATCTGGCCGATCACACCGCGCGGGTGGCGCAGCTCCGTGACCTTCGTCAGCACCGGCATGGCGCCCGCGTGCCGCTTGGGCCGCAGGTAGGCGGCGGCCCGGCGGCCGTAGTGGCGGGCGGCGACGACGACCGCCTGGACCTCCTCGTGGGCGTGCAGGCGGGCCTTGCCCGTCTCCAGCTGGATCAGGTCCAGCACCTCGGCCTGGCGGCTCAGCACCAGGTCGTGGAAGCGCAGCAGCACGGCGGCGCGGTCCCGGACGGGGACCTTCGCCCACACGGCCTGGGCGGCGCGGGCCGCCTCGTACGCCTTCGCCACGTCCTCGGGCGTCGACTCGGGGAGGTCGGCGAGCTTCTCGCCGGTGAAGGGCGTGTGGCTGGCGGTGCGGCCGGAGCCCACCACGCCCTTGGTCAGCTGGGCGATCAGCTCCGGCGTGACCACGTCGGCAGCGGTGCGTGCGCCCTGGGGGGCGGGGGCCAGGGGGTTGGTGCCGGTCGTTGCCCGGGTCTGCGCGTCCGTCATGAGGCGCAGGGTATGCCCGGGCGCACACTTTGTGTACCCGTCGGTAACAGATTCCCTCAGGCCTCACACAATGCCAGTGAACGCTGGCAACGCAGCCGCTGATCAGCACGTTGCCCTCACGCCCGCCCGGAACCCCGTGTGACACCGGTCCGCCCCCGACCGCGCCACCGCCCCACCGGCCCACCGGCCCACCGGAAGCCCGGTCCGCAGCACCGGCCCACCGACTCGCGGGGGGCCTGACCGCACCACTCGCCCACCGCCCACCGGGACCCCGGCCGCACGCCGACCTGGCCACCGGTCCTGGGTCCGGACCGGCAGGGCGGCTCCGGCCGGACTCGGACCGCCACGGGACGCCGGCCGGGCCTGGCCCCCGACTCCCCGGGACATGGGGCGGGGGCGCCACGGGGAGCGGCGCCTACGGCCACGACGGGCACCGCCGCTTCGCAGCCGCGCGGTGTGCACGAACCGCCGCCCGCCGGCCGGGCAGCCGTTCCATCGCGGGGGCGCCCAGGGTCGCCCCCGCGGCCGGTGGGCGGGGCGCCGGGTGTCGGGCGGTGGGCGGCTGCCGCGTGGCCCGGCCCCGGCCGGCCCACGCCGGCCGGGTCACCGCTTGTGGACGTCCCACGTGTCGAAGACCGTGCGGGCGATCTCGCGGCCGTCCTCGGCGAAGTAGCCCTTCGCCGGGTAGACGACCCACAGGCGGTACATGTCGCCGTCCGTGTTCCGGTAGTACAGGACCTGCGCCTCACGCTCCAGCGGCGGCGTGGTCGTCGTCGTGAAGACGATCGTGTTCGTCGCCGCGTCCCGGTCCTCGTACGTCGTCTCCCGCGGCCGCCCCTGCGGCGCGGGCTGGCCGGCGATGCCCCAGGAGAACTCGCCGTCCTTCAGCTCGTTCCAGTGGGCGAACGCCTCCTCGGACGCGGACGCCGGGAGCTGGTTGTCCTTGTCGTCGGCCTTGAGGTCGCGGTCGGTCTCGATCCGCACCATCCCGCTCGGGTCGGTGAAGCCGACCACGGTGCCGTCCCAGTCGTCGGCGGGCTTGTCCTTCACGAAGCCGTCCGGCACCGCGAGGGCGACGCCCACCCGGTCCCCCAGGTCGTGCCGCTTCCAGCCGTCGGGCAGCGGGCCCGCGAAGGGATCCACCACCACCAGGGTCACCGCGACGGCCGCCGCGACCACCGCCGCGCCCAGGCCCAGCAGCGTCTTGCGGCCGATCCGGATGCCGCCCTGCCGCCCCGGCACGGGCAGCGCGGCCATCTGCGTGGGCTGCGGGGCGGGCGGGTTGGCGGCCGCCTCCAGCGCGGCACGCACCTGGGCTGCGTTCGGCCGGCGCGCCGGGTCCTTCTGCAGCAGCCCGGTGATGACCTCGGCCAGCGGCCCCTGCGCGGAGGCCGGCGGCGCCGGCACGGCGTTGAGGACGGACTGCAGCGTCGCGGGGGTGTTGCTGCGGCGGAACGGCGAGACGCCCTCCGCCGCCGCGTACAGCACCACGCCGAGCGACCACAGGTCGGAGGCGGGTCCGGGCCGCTGGCCCAGCACCCGCTCCGGGGCGATGTACTCGGGCGAGCCGACGAAGCCGCCGGTGTCCGTCAGGTTGGTCTCGCCCTCGATCTGGGCGATGCCGAAGTCGGTGAGGACGACCCGGTCGTGCCGGCCGAGCAGCACGTTGTCCGGCTTGACGTCCCGGTGCAGGATTCCCGCCGCGTGCGCCGCCTCCAGCGCGCCGAGGACCTCCAGGCCCACCCGGGCGGCCTCCCGCACGGAGAGGGTGCCCTCCTCCTGGAGCACCGCGCCCAGCGAGCGGCCCTGGACGAGTTCCATGACGATCCACGGCCGGCCGTCGACCACCGCGACGTCGTGGACGTTGACCACCGCGGGGTGGTCGAGGCGGGCGGCGGCGCGGGCCTCGCGCCGCATCCGCTCGGAGGCGTTGGCCCGTTCCCGTTCGGGAAGGTGCTCCGGGACGCGGGGCTCCTTCACGGCGACCTCACGGTCCACCGTCTCGTCCTTGGCGCGCCACACCGTGCCCATGCCGCCGTGCCCGAGCTTGGCGAGCAGCCGGTAGCGGCCGGCGATGAGCCGCCCGGCCCCGGGATCGGCCGCCGCCGGGCCGGAGGGGTCCTGCCCGCGTGCCGGGCCGGGTCCGGAGTGCCGCTGCGGGTCCTGCCCGCGCCCGCCGTCCTGTCCCGGCGCCCCGTCCGGTTCCCGCACGCCGTCCGGCGCCGGATGCCGCGGCCGGTCGTGCGCGTGCGGCTCGTCACCGCCCTGCGGCGGGACGACGACGGTCGGCGCCGCGTACGGATTGCCGGGATGCGGCACGGCCGCCGGCGGGTTCGGGTTGGGCGGTCGCAGACCGAAGCTGGTCGGCTCGTCGGCCCCGTTGCGGGCTCCCCCGTCACTGCTCATGGGTCCATCCATATCGTGCCGGACCGTCACGCTTCCACAGCGGGCCGCCACCGGTCACAGACCCGTGACCCGCACTGGGTCCTATGCCGTCTTTATGGCGCTATGCGGCGGAGGGTGAGGCCTCGTCAGGTGTCCCGGAGGTGTCCGGTGACGCCGAACCGCCGGACTCCGTCGGCGTGGGCGAGGTGCCGGCCCCGGTCGGCCCCGTCGACGAGGGCACCGGCCGCTGCGGGGTGGTGGTGGAGGGCGGCCGGGGCCCGGGGGCCGGCTCGGTCACGGGTGTGTCCGGGACCGTGGTCGTCGGGGTGCCGCCCCCGTCACCGTCGCGGTCCTGGAGCAGCAGCGCCCCCGCCGACACCCCCGCGCCGGCCATCGCGGCCACCACCAGCGCCGCGACCAGCGCGCCCCGGGTGGGCTGACGCCGTACGGTACGCCCCTCGGGCCGGCCGGCGACCGGCACCTCCCGCCACATCGGCAGCCGCCTGCGGGGCCGGTCGCGGTCCGGAAGCAGGTCGAGCGGCGCGGTGTCGGGCGTGCGGCCGGTCGCGAGGAACGCCCGTAACATCCGTTCGGCCCGGTCGGCGTCCAGCCGGCGGTCCGGGTCGCGTTCCAGCAGGCCGAGGACCACCGGGAGGATCGGCCCGGCCTGCGCGGGCGGGCGGATCTCGTCGACCACCACCGCGTGCAGCACACCGCTCAGGGAGTCCCGTCGGAACGGCGACTCGCCGCTGAGCGCCTCGCAGAGCAGCGCTCCCAGCGACCACAGGTCCGACTCCGGCCCGGTCCGCGCGCCCGACATCCGCTCGGGGGCGGTGTACTCGGGCGAGCCGACGAACGTGCCGCTCTCGGTGAGCGTGGTCGAGCCGGGCATCTGCGCGATGCCGAAGTCGGTGAGCAGCACCCGGTCGGTGCCGTTCTCCAGCAGTACGTTGGCGGGCTTGAGGTCGCGGTGCAGCACACCGGCGGTGTGGGCGGCACGCAGCGCGCCCAGCAGGTCGACGCCGATCCGCGCGGCCTCCGCCGCACCCAGCGGCCCGTCGGCGGCGATACGGTCCGCGAGGGACGGCCCGTCAATCAACTCCAGTACGATGTACGGCCGTTCGTCGTCCTCCACGACGTCGTGCACGACGATGATGTTCGGGTGGCTGAGCTGGGCGAGCGCGCGTGCCTCGCGGAGGGTGCGGTCCCGCTGCCGCCGTGCGTCGGCCGCGGTGAGCGTCTCGTCGAAGGGCAGCTCCTTCACCGCGACGCCCCGGCCCAGCAGTTGGTCGGTGGCCCGCCAGACCACGCCCATGCCGCCGCGCCCGAGCTGTCCCTGAAGACGGTAACGACCCGCGATGACGCGGGCGTTGTCCCCGTCGTTTCCGTTGTCCGGCTCCCCCTCGGTCACCATGCGCCCATCATGCCCCACCGGATGTGTTCGCTCCGGTACGGCGATTCGGCCAACGGGCGCACGTCCGCGCACGCCGGGGGCGTCAGGGCTCGCGCCAGCCCTTCAGGATGGTCTCGAACTGCTGCCGGGTGGTCTCCCAGTCCTCGGCGGGAGCGGCCATGTAGAAGGCGTACTCGACACCGTCGCGCGTGATGTACATCTGGTCGATCGCCCGGTAGGGACCGGGGAACTCGGTGTCCTTGGGCAGCGCGGTCCAGCTGTACTCCAGGCGCGCGGCCTCACGGTCGCGGTACGTGAGCCGCTGCAGGTCCACGCGCCGGTAGTCGACGAGCCGCCCGCCGATCTGCTGGTCGAGGTCGCCCAGGTGCTCGTACGGGTCGTCGAAGTCGGGGGCGTCGTCGGCGGCGATGCGCAGGAAGTGCTTGCCGCCGTCGGGCGTGTAGTCGACCTGCCGGGTCTCCTCGTCGAACACCACCCGTTCCCAGTCCTCGCCGGGCAGCACGACGCTGAAACCGAACGGGTCGGTCCGGCGCACCCAGCCGTCGGGCAGACTGCCCGCGGCGGTCGCGCCCGGGTCCGACGCGTCCGGCGACGGCGTCGGGCGGACGTCGGCGGTCCCGGTCGGGCCGGCCGTGGCGCGGTCCCGCTCCCCCTGCTGCTGGAGCACGACCGCGGTGCCCCCGCCGATGATGGCGGCCAGCGCGACGACCAGGGCGACCGTCCGCGCGCGCGTACGCCGGCGCGACACGGCCGGCGGCCCGTACGACGCCTGCACGGACGTCGGCCCGCCACCCCGCGGGTGGGGCCGGGTCCCGGCGCCACCCGGGTACGCCGGTGCGACGGCGCCGGTGTGCTGCCCCGGCGGGCGCGGGACGCGCGCGTCGACGGCCTCGGTGGGCACGTACTCCTGCGCCGCGCGCGGTCTGCGTCCCTCGGCGGCCTCGGCGAGCATCTGCTCGGTCTGCGCCGCGTCGGGACGGGTGGCCGGATCCTTCCGCAGCAGTGCGCCGATGACGGGCGCGAGCGGACCGGCGTGCTGCGGCGGCTCGGCCTCCTCCTCCACGACGGCCTGCATGGTGGTGATCGGCGAGGTCCGGCGGAACGGCGACAGTCCCTCCACCGCCGTGTACAGCGTCGCGCCGAGCGCCCACAGGTCGGACGCGGGGCCGGGGTCGTGGCCGCGGACCCGCTCGGGCGCCAGGTAGTCCACGGAACCGACGACCTCGCCGGTGCGGGTGATCGCCGTGTCGCCGTCTATCTGCGCGATGCCGAAGTCGGTGAGCAGCACCCGGCCGTCCCGGGCGAGCAGCACGTTGCCGGGCTTGACGTCGCGGTGCAGGACGCCGGCGGCGTGGGCGGCGCGCAGGGCGCGCAGCACCCACAGGCCGATGCGGGCGGCCTCGCGGGGCTCGACGCGCTCCCGCTCCTTCACCGCGTCGGCCAGCGAGTGGCCCTCGACCAGCTCCATGACGATCCACGGCCGGCCGTCGTGCTCCAGCACGTCGTGCACGGTGACGACGGCGGAGTGGTTGATCCGCGCGGCGGCGCGCGCCTCCGCTCGGGTGCGCGCCAGCAGGGTGGCCTGTTCGCTGTCGGAGACGTAGAGCGCCGCGGTCAGTTCCTTGATGGCGACGGATCGGTGCAGCACCTCGTCGTGCGCACGCCACACCCGGCCCATGCCACCGTTCCCGATGGATTCGCCGAGTCGGTAGCGGCCCGCGACGAGCGAGCCCTGCATCTGATTCACGTTGCCCCGCAATGGTCTTGACAGGGTCAGGGTAGGTACCCGGAACCCTTCCTGGGAACGGAGGGGGTGCCAAGGAGACCGCACTGTGATGGTTTGTGGTGCCCTCTCCGCGGTGCCGCGCCCCGAGCCGGCCCGCCCGGCCGTCTCCCCCTCTGCCCGCGCCTTCTCCTCCGCTTCGGCCCCGGCGATTCAGCCGGTGAACCGGTACGTCGCGGCCGCCTGTTCGTAGAGCCGTGTCACCTCGTCCCGCTCGCTCTCCGGTCCGCGCACCTGCACCACGTGGTAGCGGCCGTCGATCAGCGTGGCGAGGTTGCGCACGTACAGCTCGCCCGCGTCGCCGGTCCAGGTGAACTGGCCCTCGGCCATGGTCCGTCCGCCGACCTCGATGGTCTTCAGACCGGTGGAGGTGGCCCAGCTGGAGTCGCGGTACGGCTGGAGCTCACGCTCGGTGTCCCGCTGGTAGGCCATGGGGTCGCCGCCGAACTGCTGGGCGCTGTCCCGGCCCGGCACCACGATGAGCTCGAAGCCGCCCTTGGAGTACACGACCTGCCCGCTGCCGTTCTTCGCTGTGCGCTGCCAGCCCTCGGCGACGGCGACGCTGAAGCCCTCCGGGTCCTTGCGCAGCGTGAAACCGTCGGCGGCCTCGGGGCCGGTGGTCTGGGTCTCCGCGGTGCCCGCCGACTCCTCCGGGCTGCTCTTCGGGCTGTCCCCGGCGCTCGGCGAACCGGCGTCGCCCGACGGGCTCGGCGCGCCACCGCCGGCGGCAGCCGTGCGGGCGGACGACGGCGACCCGGAGGTCTTCTCGCCGGTCTTCGGCATGAACAGCATCGCGTACGCGACCGCCGCCGCCAGCGCGAGCAGCACCAGCAGGAGGAGGGTGCGGCCGAGACGGCGTGGTGAACCGCCGCTCGACGCGGCCCGCTTGTGGCGGCCGTGCTGGGCGGGGAGCCCGGCGCGCCGTCTGCGCACCAGCTCACCCCGGCGCCGTATGACCGGCAGACGGCGGGCGTCGACCGGCGGGGCCGTGACGACGTTCAGGCCCGCCTCCGGCTCGGGCGCCGAGCGCACCAGCGACCGCAGCCAGCCGCGCAGCTCCTCGAAGTCCGGTCGCTCGGTGGGGTCCTGGCGCAGCAGGGACTCCACGACCGGCCGCAGCGGGCCGCACTCCTCGGCGAAGGCGGGCGGCTCGGCGCAGACCATCTGCACCAGCTCGGTCGTCGACTCCTCCGGGTAGGGCGCGTGTCCCTGCACGGCCCGGAACAGCAGGGCGCCCAGCGCCCACAGGTCGGTGGCGGGTCCGATGGGCGCGGCGAGCTGCCAGTTCTCGTGCACGGGCCCGGCCTGTTCCGGTGCCCAGCGTTCGGTGACGGCGCCGATGACGGCCATCCGGGCCTGCCGGGCGCGCTCGGCGGCCAGTGCGGTGGCCGGGCCCCGGCGCGCGGGGGCGGCCGGCGCCGCCGGGTCGTCCCAGCGGGTTCCCGGGGCGGCGGTGGCACCGGTCGCCTCGGCAGGAGCGGCGGGCGCGGGGAGGGCGGGGGTGGGGCCCGTGTCCGTGCCGATGCGGGGCGTGGCACCGTGCCAGCCGGAGGCGGCCACCCCGTAGGGGTCGGCTATCTGTCCCGGGGGCGTCTGCCCGGTGCCTTCGTCCGAGGCGGGGCGGGCGCCGGGCAGGGCGGCGCGGGTGCCCTGCTGGGCCTCCTGGACCCGGGCGGCGGCGCGGGCGCCCGCCCGGTAGGCGGCGATGGCCCCGGCACGTGCCGCGCGTACGTCGCCGGCGCTGTCCAGGGCGCGGGGCGCGACCACGGGCGACAGGTCACCCGGTGCGCCGGACCGGTCGCCGTCCGGCAGCCGGCCGGACCGGGCCTCGATGGCCGCGCGGCGCGCCACGTCCGGGTCGGGATCGGCGGTGAACCCGGGCGGCCAGGCCGGTCCGCGTCCGCCGTCCGTCCCGGGGCCGCCCGCCGGGCCCAGCGCCTCGAGCGCGGTGCTCGGCTCCGGCTCGTCGTCGGGCGGCGGCACCGGGTCGTAGCCGCACAGCGCCTCCTCGGCGGCGCCGACCGCCAGCCCGGTGAGCATCACCCGGCCGTCGTCGCAGACCAGCACCGTGCGCGCGGTGATGTTGCGGTGCACCCAGCCGTGCGAGTGCAGCACCCTGAGGGCCGTCAGCACGTCGGAGGCGACCTCGGCGGCCCGGTACGGCGACAGCGGCTTCTCGGCGAGCAGCGCGGCCAGCGGGCGCGCGGCGACGTACTCGCTGACGATCCACAGGGAACCGCCCTCCGCGAACACGTCGAAGACCTGGTCGAGGCGGGGATGGTCGGGCAGGGCGGCCGCGGCCTGTGCGGCCTCCACGGCGCGCCGCACCACCGGGTCGGCGGGCCGCCGCGCGGCCCCCCGGGCGCCGCCGGGCAGGGATCCGCCGCGGCGCGCGCTTGCGTCCCGGGCGGTGAAACCGTCGGGCAGCCCCTCGGCGTCCAGCACCTCGGCCTCGACGACCTCCGGCAACGGCACCTGCCGGACCAGGACCTCGGAACCGCTGTAGGTGTCGAAGGCGCGGGTCTCGGTCAGTTCGTACTCGTCGGAAGGGGGCAGGGGCAGGCGGTAGCGGTCGGCGAGAACCCGTCCCGCATAGTCGTCCACGATGCCTCCCCCGGCACTACGGTCGGTCAGTTCCGCTCTCCGGACGGGCCGTTCCGGTTCCGTACGGTCCGCAACCACTCACGATACGTGCCGGAGGCAACCCGCAGAGAGGGGATGCCACATCTGGTTCCCCGATCCGCGGGCCGCTCGCGCTCAGGACTTCGGCCGGAACGTCTCCGTCAGCGTCCGCCAGGTGTTCCGGCGCTGCGCGCCGTCCCACGCGTCGGCCCTGGCCGTGTACATCAGGCCGTACCCCAGGTTGTCGTTGACGACGGTGCCCCGGTCGACGGAGCGGAACGTGGTCCCGCCGTCGACGTAGGTGAACTCCCAGTCGGCCGTCTTCCAGCCGCGGTACTCCACCGCCACGATCCGTATGCGCTTGTACTGGGGACGCACCATGCCGCGCTCCTGGTTCGTCCAGTCGGCGACCGGGTCGTCCTTGGGCGTGGTGGTCCAGCCGATCAGCAGCCTCTGTCCGTTCGGCCCGGTGAAGCGGTCCCCGGCGCCGTCCGACGACTTGTACTTCCAGCCCGCGGGCAGGCCGATCGAGTAGCCCTGCTTCCCCTTGTGCGTCGTGTACGGCTCGGGCTTCGTCGCGCCGCCGTCGCCGCCGGCCGAACCGCCGGCGCCGGCGCCCGCGCCCGGGGCTGTCCCGGTGGTGTCCGGGGTGGCTCCCCCGGTCGCGCCCGCGCCGGACGACGCGGTGGCCGAACCGTCGGTGCCGGTGCCGTCCTTGTCGTCGTTCCTGGTGTCGGCGCTCGGAGTGCTCCCGGCCGTGGTGCGGTCGCCGGTGCCGCCCTGTGCCCCCTTGCCGTCCTCGTCGTCGCCGCCGAGCGTCAGGGCGAGCACGGTACCGATCACGGCGAGGACCACGACCAGGGCGATGACGATCAGCGTGCGGCGCGGCACCACATCGGTGATCGGGGCGCGCGGCGCGGGCCGGGCGGGCAGATCCGGCGGGGTCATCACGGGCCAGCCGGAACTGCGGCCGCCGGAATCGGCGTTGCGGTTGGCGCCCGCCCGGGATCCGGTTCCCGTGGCGGGAGCGGTGGCGGTGGACGGCGCGGGGGCGGCAGCACCGGCACCGGACGCGTGCGTCGCCGCGCCGGACGCCGAAGCGGCTGTGCTGCCGCCGGACTTGGTGCGGGCGGCGCCGGCCGCGCCGGCCCCCACGGCGGCCTTGCGTACGGAGCGCAGGGCGCCGCGCAGCTTCTCCGCGGCCTCCTCGCCCCGCTTGGGGCCGGTGTCGCGCTCGCCGGGCTGCTCGGGCAGCGGCACCACACGGGTGGCGTCCGACGGCTGCCCGTCGGCGCCCTTGGCGTCGGGTGCCGCGACGACGGCGCTCAGCATGGCCCGCGCGGCGCGGTCGTCGAGCCGCCGGGCGGGGTCCTTGTCGAGCAGGCCGTGGATGACGTCCCTGAGCGGTCCGGCGTTCTTCGGCTCCTCGAGCGGCTCGGTCATGACCGCCGTGAGCGTCGCGATCGCGGAGCCCTTGTCGTACGGCGGGTTCCCCTCGACCGCCGCGTACAGCAGTCCGCCGAGGGACCACAGGTCGGCGGCGGGGCCGGGCTTGTGGCCGCGTGCCCGCTCGGGGGAGATGTAGGAGGGGGCGCCGACGAGCATGCCCGTCGAGGTGATGGAGGGGTCGCCCTCGACCTGGGCGATGCCGAAGTCGGTGAGCACGACCCGGCCGTCCTCCGCGATCAGCACGTTCGACGGCTTCACGTCACGGTGCAGGATGCCCTCGCGGTGCGCCGACCGCAGCACGTCGAGCACGGCGAGCCCGACCTCGGCCGCGCGGCGCGGCTCCAGCAGCCCGTCCTCGCGGATGACCTCGGCGAGCGACTTGCCCTCAACGAGCTCCATGACGATCCAGGGCCGGTCGTCCTCCTGGACCACGTCGAAGACGGTCACGGCGCTGGTGTTCCGGATCCGCGCGATCGCCTTGGCCTCGCGCAGCGTCCGGGTGATCAGCCGCCGCTTCTCCTCGTCGTCGATGCTCCCCGGGAAGCGGAGCTCCTTGACGGCGACCGTGCGGCCCAGGGTTTCGTCCTCGGCCCGCCACACCGTCCCCATGCCGCCGCGGCCGAGCACGTCTCCCAGCCGGTACCGCCCGGCGAGGAGACGTGCGCTCTTGTCCTGACGGGATGTCCCCGCCCGCTCCGCCTCCGACATGCGTCCCCTCATGCAACCCGCCCTGACAGAGCCTTCATTGTCCCTCACCCGACAAGTGCTCGACGCCCAGGGTGCCCCTGTCCGCACACCGGACACGGCGGGCGGAGGGGCCGGGGGAACGAAGTGTTCCCCACCCTGCCGGACGGGTCCCGACAAAGGGGGCTCTGAACCGCGCGGTTTCGGACACGAATGGGCCGCCCCGCGCCGGACGGCGGGCCCGCCCGGCCGGCCGTCACCCCTGCTCCGGCCTCGTGTCCGCCCCGGACGGCCGTCCGGCGCGGCCCCCGAAGCGTCCTCGGCCGTGGCCGACTTGTGCCCCCGTCACACCGGCGGCGACCACCGCTGTGACGGGGAACAGCGAAAACAGCCGGTTCCTACAGCGGCACGATGTCGGGCGCCCCCAGGCGGGCCGCGTCCGCCGTCAGGTCGTCCGGTTGCCGCTGCGACTCCCGCTCGGCCTCCACCCGCTTCTCGTAGTGCCGCACCTCGCGGTCGATCTGGCCGCTGTCCCAGCCCAGCACCGACGCCATCAGCTCGGCGGCCTCGCGCGCGCTGCGCGTGCCCCGGTCGAAGGTCTCGATGGATATACGGGTCCGCCGGGTCAGGACGTCCTCCAGGTGCCGCGCGCCCTCGTGCGAGGCGGCGTAGACGACCTCGGCTCGCAGGTAGTCGTCGGCGGCCTGCAGCGGCTCGCCCAGCGAGGGGTCGGCGGTGACGAGGTCCAGCAGCTCCTCGGCGAGTGACCCGTACCGCTGGAGCAGATGCTCCACCCGGACCGGGTGCAGGCCGGTGCGGGCCGCCGTGCGGGCGCGGGAGTTCCACAGCGCGTGATAGCCCTCGGCGCCCACCAGCGGCGTGTCCTCGGTGACGCAGTCCGCCACGCGCAGGTCGAGTCCGTGCACCGCGGCGTCCACCGCGTCCTTGGCCATCACCCGGTACGTCGTGTACTTGCCGCCCGCCACCACGACCAGGCCGGGCACGGGGTGGGCGACGGTGTGCTCACGGGACAGCTTGCTCGTGGCGTCCGACTCGCCCGCGAGCAGCGGCCGCAGTCCCGCGTACACCCCTTCGACGTCGTCGCGCGTGAGGGGCACCGCGAGAACCGAGTTCACGTGCTCCAGGACGTAGTCGATGTCCGCGCTGGAGGCGGCCGGGTGGGCCTTGTCGAGGTCCCAGTCGGTGTCCGTGGTGCCGACGATCCAGTGCCGGCCCCAGGGGATGACGAACAGCACGGACTTCTCGGTGCGCAGGATGAGTCCGGTGGTGGAGTGGATGCGGTCCTTGGGCACGACCAGGTGGACCCCCTTGGAGGCCCGTACGTGGAACTGGCCGCGCTCGCCGACCATCGCCTGGGTGTCGTCGGTCCACACCCCGGTGGCGTTGACCACCTGCTTGGCGCGGATCTCGTACTCGCCGCCGCCCTCCACGTCCTGCACCCGGGCGCCGACGACCCGCTCGCCCTCGCGCAGGAAGCCGGTCACCCGGGCTCCGTTGGCCGTCTTCGCGCCGTAGGCCGCGGCGGTGCGCACGAGATTCAGCACGAAGCGGGCGTCGTCCATCTGGGCGTCGTAGTACTGCAGGGCGCCGACCAGCGCGTCCTTCTTCAAGCAGGGGGCGACGCGGAGGGACTGACGTCGGCTCAGGTGACGGTGCACGGGCAGGCCGCGGCCGTGGCCGTGGGTCATCGCCATGGTGTCGTAGAGCGCCACGCCCGCTCCGGCGTAGAGCCGCTCCCACGCCCGGTGCTGCAGCGGATAGAGGAACGGCACCGGGCGCACGAGGTGCGGGGCAAGCTTCTCCAGCAGCAGGCCGCGCTCCTTCAACGCCTCGCGCACGAGGGCGAAGTCGAGCATCTCCAGATAGCGCAGGCCGCCGTGGATCAGCTTGCTGGACCGGCTTGACGTGCCCGACGCCCAGTCACGGGCCTCGACCAGTCCGGTGGACAGGCCGCGCGTCACCGCGTCGAGCGCCGTGCCCGCACCGACTACGCCGCCGCCCACCACCAGCACGTCCAGCTCGCGCTCCGCCATGGACGCCAGTGATTCGGCGCGCTGCGCCGGACCCAGTGTCGCTGTCCTCACCGCTGCCTCCCGCTCATCGGTCGCATCGGCCGCACCCGTGGGGCGAAGCCCGGTCCCACACCCTCATGCCCAAATTCTGACCGGCTTGCCCGGCTTCAGCCACACGCCGCCGCAGCCTGTGGACAACCACGCGGCCACAGCCTGTGGACAACCCTGCGGGACGACTCACCGAAAACGAGCCGATCAATCCCACATATCGGTCATATTTACTCCTAGTCTGACATTGCGCTCGCCTGTCCAGTCCACGGCGCTTGCGCACGTGTCGCACTCCGGCTATCGGGAAGGACGGCCCACGCCATGCCCGCAGATCTCGCCGTCATCGGACTCGGCCCCTACGGACTGCCCCTGGCCCAGGCCGCCGTCGCCGCCGGCATCCCCACCATCGGGTTCCGCACCGGTCCCGAGCCCGGCTCCCTCAGCCCCGCCGAGCAGCGCCGCATGCTCGCGCAGGGCTTCCGGGTCACCACCAGCGCGGCCGAGCTCGGCCGGGTGCGCACCGCCGTGATCTGCGCCCCCACCCCGCCCGCCGCGGACGGCGGACTGGACCTCTCCCAGGTCGAGACGGCCGCCCGCACCCTCGCCGCGCAACTGCGCCCGCACACCACCGTGATCCTGGAGTCCCCCGTGCCGCCCGGCACGACGGAGGGGCCGCTGCTGCGCCTGCTGGAGTCCGGCTCGGGCCTGCGCGCGGGACGCGACTTCCACCTCGCCCACTCCCCCAGCCGGGTGGACCCGGGCAACCGCGACTTCACCCCCGCCCACACCCCGAAGGTCATCGGCGGCCTCACCTCCGCCTGCACCGAGTCGGCGGCGGCCTTCTACGGCCGGATCACCGACAAGGTGGTCCGCGCCCGCGGCCCGCGCGAGGCGGAGACGGTGCAACTGCTCGAGACCAACTTCCGGCACGTCAACATCGCCCTGGTCAACGAGATGGCCGCGCTCTGCCACGACCTCGGCATCGACCTGTGGGACGTGCTGCGCTGCGCGGAGACCAAGCCCTTCGGCTACCTCGCCTTCCGTCCCGGCCCCGGCGTCGGCGGCCACACCGTCCCCCAGGACCTCACCGCGCACGCCGGCCGCACCCTGCGGATGGCGGAGCTGGCGCAGGAGGTCAACGGCCGCATGCCCCGCTACGTCGTGCAGCGCGCCGCCGCACTGCTCAACGAGCACGGCAAGTCCGCCCGCGGCGCGCGCGTGCTGCTCCTCGGGGTCACCTACAAGGCCGACCTCGCCGACCTCCAGGGCAGCCCGGCGCAGGAGATCGCGGTCCGCCTGATGGAGCTGGGCGCCTCCATCAGCTACCACGACCCGCACGTGCCGTCCTGGAACGTCCTGGACCGCCCCGTCCCCCGCGCGGACTCCCTCTACGAGGCCGCGGCCGACGCCGACCTCACGATCCTGCTCCAGCAACACCGCACCTACGACCTCCAGGGCCTCTCGGTCAAGGCCCAGCTCCTCCTGGACACCCGAGGCGCGACCCCGACGGGGGCGGCGCACCGGTTGTGAGAGGGGGCGCGCAAGCCTCCCTGTCACGGAGGCTGCTCTGACGCCACCGCACGCCCCCCGAGCACCGCGCGCGCCCATCGGGTACGCGAAGGGGCCGGTCACCCGTTCAGGTGGCCGGCCCCTTCGTGTGCCGTACGAGATGCGTGTGCGATACGAGATGCCTCGCCGCGGTCAGCGGCGGTGCTGGGAGTCCGCCACCGTCACCTCGACGCGCTGGAACTCCTTCAGCTCGCTGTAACCCGTGGTGGCCATGGCGCGGCGCAGGGCGCCGAACAGGTTCATAGAGCCGTCGGGGGTGTGGGACGGGCCGGTGAGGATCTCCTCCAGCGTGCCCACCGTGCCGAGGTCGACCTTCTTGCCGCGCGGCAGCTCCTCGTTGACGGCCTCCATGCCCCAGTGGTGGCCCCGGCCCGGCGCGTCGGTGGCGCGGGCCAGCGGGGAGCCCATCATCACGGAGTCCGCACCGCAGGCGATCGCCTTGGCCAGGTCGCCGGACCAGCCGACGCCGCCGTCCGCGATGACGTGCACGTACCGGCCGCCGGACTCGTCCATGTAGTCCCGGCGGGCCGCGGCCACGTCGGCGACGGCGGTGGCCATCGGGACCTGGATGCCCAGCACGTTGCGCGTGGTGTGCGCGGCGCCGCCGCCGAAGCCGACGAGGACGCCCGCCGCACCGGTGCGCATCAGGTGCAGGGCGGCGGTGTAGGTGGCGCAGCCGCCGACGATCACCGGGACGTCGAGCTCGTAGATGAACTGCTTCAGGTTGAGCGGTTCGTGCGAGCCGGAGACGTGCTCGGCGGAGACCGTGGTGCCGCGGATGACGAAGATGTCCACGCCCGCGTCGACGACGGCCTTGGAGAACTGGGCGGTGCGCTGCGGGGAGAGCGCGGCGGCGGTGACCACGCCGGAGTCGCGCACCTCCTTGATGCGCTGCCCGATCAGCTCCTCCTTGATGGGAGCGGCGTAGATCTCCTGGAGGCGGCGGGTGGCCGCCTCGTCGGGCAGGCCGACGACCTCGTCCAGCAGCGGCTGCGGGTCCTCGTGGCGGGTCCACAGGCCCTCGAGGTTCAGCACACCGAGGCCGCCGAGCTCGCCGATGCGGATCGCGGTGGCCGGTGAGACGACCGAGTCCATGGGAGCGGCCAGGAACGGCAGCTCGAAGCGGTAGGCGTCGATCTGCCAGGCGATCGAGACCTCCTTCGGGTCCCGCGTACGGCGGCTGGGGACGACGGCGATGTCGTCGAAGGCGTACGCCCGGCGGCCGCGCTTGCCGCGCCCGATCTCGATCTCAGTCACGTCTGTGGCCTTTCCCTGATGCGTTGCAGCGCCTTCCAGTATCCCCGACGGCCACGGCGCCCACCGCCCCGGACGTCACGCGAGGGCGGCCCCGGTGGTCCGGAACCGCCCTCGGGAAGCCCGCCGCTACTGACGGCTGTAGTTCGGAGCCTCGACCGTCATCTGGATGTCGTGCGGGTGGCTCTCCTTGAGACCGGCCGACGTGATGCGGACGAAGCGACCCTTGGACTCCATCTCGTCGATGGTCGCGGCGCCCACGTAGCCCATCGTCTGACGCAGACCGCCGACGAGCTGGTGCAGCACGTTGGCCAGCGGGCCGCGGTAGGGCACCTGGCCCTCGATGCCCTCGGGCACGAGCTTGTCGTCGGAGGCGACCTCGGCCTGGAAGTAGCGGTCCTTCGAGTACGACCGGCCCTGGCCCCGGGACTGCATGGCGCCCAGCGAGCCCATCCCCCGGTACGACTTGAACTGCTTGCCGTTGATGAACTGCAGCTCGCCGGGGGACTCCTCGCAGCCCGCGAGGAGGCTGCCCAGCATCACGGTGTCGGCGCCGGCGGCGAGCGCCTTGCCGATGTCACCGGAGTACTGCAGGCCACCGTCCCCGATCAGCGGGACGCCCGCCGCGCGGGCCGCGAGGGACGCCTCGTAGATGGCCGTGACCTGCGGAACGCCGATGCCGGCGACGACCCGGGTGGTGCAGATCGAACCGGGGCCGACGCCGACCTTGATGCCGTCGACGCCGGCGTCGATCAGTGCCTGGGCGCCGTCGCGCGTGGCCACGTTGCCGCCGATCACGTCGACGCCGACGCTCGACTTGATCTTCGACATCCAGCTGAGGGCGTTGCTGTTGTGACCGTGCGAGGTGTCGACGACCAGGAAGTCCACACCGGCCTCGGCGAGCGCCTGGGCCCGCTCGAGGGCCTCGGGGCTGGCGCCCACGGCGGCGCCCACGATGAGGCGGCCCTCCGCGTCCTTGGCGGCGTTGGGGTACTGCTCGGCCTTCACGAAGTCCTTGACCGTGATGAGGCCCTTGAGGATGCCCGCGTCGTCGACCAGGGGAAGTTTCTCGATCTTGTGGCGGCGCAGTAGCTCCATCGCCTCGACGCCGGAGATGCCGACGTGCCCGGTGACCAGCGGCATCGGGGTCATGACCTCGCGTACCTGACGGGAGCGGTCCGTCTCGAAGGCCATGTCGCGGTTGGTGACGATGCCGAGCAGCTTCTTGTTGCCGTCGGTGACCGGGACGCCGCTGATGCGGAACTTCGCGCACAGGGCGTCGGCCTCGCCGAGAGTGGCTTCCGGGTGGATGGTGATGGGGTCGGTCACCATGCCGGACTCGGAGCGCTTCACCAGGTCGACCTGGTTGGCCTGGTCCTCGACGGAGAGGTTGCGGTGGAGCACGCCGACGCCGCCCTGACGGGCCATGGCGATCGCCATACGGGACTCGGTGACCTTGTCCATCGCGGCCGAGAGCAGGGGGATGTTCACCCGGACGTTGCGGGAGATGCGGGACGAGGTGTCAACCGCGTTGGGGAGCACCTCGGATGCGCCCGGCAGCAGCAGCACGTCGTCGTAGGTCAGCCCGAGTGTCGCGAATTTTCCGGGCACTCCGTCGACGTTGGCAGTCATGACACCTTCCCCAAATGGCCTTGATCGGTGCGGATGTCCATGCTAACGGGAAGCGTGGGTGTCTCATTCCACGGTTCCCGTCGACTCCCGGCTTCGTATGTTCGTACGGGAACGGATGATCGTCCGTTCATGTGCGTCACGCGCCGACGCGAAGAGACGGCGCCCGGGCGGGTGTTACTGCTCCGCCAGGGCTCGCAGCCGACTCAGCGCGCGGTGCTGGGCCACCCGGACCGCGCCGGGTGACATTCCCAACATCTGGCCTGTCTCCTCCGCGGTGAGTCCCACGGCGATGCGCAGCAGGATCAGCTCACGCTGGTTCTCGGGGAGGCTGGCCAGCAGTTTCTTGGCCCACTCGGCGTCGCTGCTGAGCAGGGCGCGCTCTTCCGGTCCGAGGGAGTCGTCGGGCCGTTCCGGCATCTCGTCGGACGGCACGGCGGTCGATCCGGGGTGCCGCATCGCGGCGCGCTGGAGGTCGGCGACCTTGTGGGAGGCGATGGCGAAGATGAACGCCTCGAAGGGCCGGCCGGTGTCCTTGTAGCGGGGCAGCGCGAGCAGCACCGCCACGCAGACCTCCTGTGCGAGGTCCTCGACGAAGTGGCGGGCGTCGCCCGGCAGCCGGGACAGACGGGTCCGGCAGTAGCGCAGCGCGAGCGGGTGGACGTGGGCGAGCAGGTCGTGCGTGGCCTGCTCGTCACCGTCGACCGCGCGATGGACGAGCGCACCGATGGCGCCTGGGGCCGTGCCCGCCTCGTCGTCGCGCATCGGTCCATGGTGCCTTGCGGACGTCTGGTCCGCGGCACCGTGTCCTTGGTTGTGCACCGAAGCGTTATGAGCAGGTGCGCCGGAAGTCATCCCTTGCGCCCTCCCCTTCCGCTCGACCGACTCGTCCCCGAGGAACTCCACACCTCAAGGATGCGGCATCCGCCGCGAAACGAGCAGCGGGTCCCTCCCGGCCGCGGCGAACACCACGTCCGGGCAGTGCGCGGGCCCACATGACGAGGCGGCCGCGAGAGTCTTCCGGCCCAGGTCCGCAGGGGTGCCCGGCCTCGGGTGGCCCTCCCGCGCCGCGCGGAAGAAAGAATCCGTCACACCAGCAGGGGCGTCCGGTGCACCGGCGTCCGGAACATCCCGGTGGGTCGGCACACCGGCACCGCCCACCGTCCGTACGACGCGCAGGACCCAAAGCCCCGCCGTCCGTACAACGCGGGAGACCGGTGACGCGGCCGTCCGTACGACACGGGAGACCACGGGCGTCGACGCACGCGCGACGCGGGAAACCCCGGACGGCGACGTACACATGACGCGAAAACCCCGGGGCACCGCCACACGCACGGCGAGGGAGACCTCGAACGCCATCCGCCCGGCGGGAAACCCGAACACCGCCATCCGCACAGCGAGGGAAACACCCAACGCCACCACACGCACGGCGCGGCAAACCCCGGGCACCACCCTCCGCACCGCGGGGGAAACCGGAGCCCGCGTCCGCCGTGTCGGACACAGGCGTCCGCGCGCCGGCCGTACCCACGGCCGTCGCACCGCCCCGTGCCGCGCACGGATCACCCGCCCGCGCCGTCGCACCCGCGGACCGCCCGCGGCACCGCGCCGACGGACCGCGTGCGTGCACCTCGGCCGGGCTGCCGCTGGGCCGCCGTTCGCCGGACCCGGGCTGGGTGCCGTACCGCGCGCCCGTCCGGGTCCGAGGGACGGGGCCTAGCGCACCAGACCCCACCGGAACCCGAGCGCCACGGCGTGCGCCCGGTCCGAGGCACCGAGCTTCTTGAAGAGACGACGCGCGTGCGTCTTCACCGTGTCCTCGGAGAGGAACAGCTCACGGCCGATCTCCGCGTTGGAGCGGCCGTGGCTCATGCCTTCGAGGACCTGGATCTCACGCGCGGTGAGCGTGGGCGCCGCGCCCATCTCGGCCGAGCGCAGCCGGCGCGGGGCGAGCCGCCATGTCGGGTCGGCGAGCGCCTGCGTGACCGTGGCGCGCAGCTCGGCACGGGAGGCGTCCTTGTGCAGATAGCCGCGGGCCCCGGCGGCGACCGCGAGGGCCACGCCGTCCAGGTCCTCGGCGACCGTGAGCATGATGATGCGTGCTCCGGGATCGGCGGAGAGCAGCCGCCGCACTGTCTCGACGCCGCCCAGACCGGGCATGCGTACGTCCATCAGAATCAGATCCGAGCGGTCGGCACCCCAGCGGCGGAGGACTTCCTCGCCGTTGGCCGCCGTCGTCACGCGCTCGACACCGGGCACGGTCGCGACCGCGCGGCGGAGCGCCTCTCGGGCAAGCGGGGAGTCGTCGCAGACGAGGACGGAAGTCATGGCCGCCCTCCGCAGCTGATGCGCGTCACCTTGAGCCTCCAGGCTGGTACGAAATCGTCACCTGTGCGGTCGACCGTCTCGGACGCCCGCCCGAGCGCTTGTTCCTTCAACCGCCTCGCACTCTCAACGACGGTCACTCGAAAGAGTTACGGGGCCGTCTGCCATCTTCGGCACTCTACGTGAGGAGGCGTTCACGGTGGAGACATGCGCGACGTACCCCCGAACTTTCATCACAACCCATGCCCCATTCAGACCCTTTTCTTCCCTTTCGTCAGTGTCCAGGGCTAGATTCGCAATGAGTCATATTTTCATCTCCTTTGATCGCAGTTGTACGGTTGTGGACACCGGATCCGCCCAGTAACGGCTACAAGGGGTCACGCAATGGCAGATTTCTCCCGCCTTCCCGGACCGAACGCGGACCTGTGGGACTGGCAGCTCCTCGCTGCCTGCCGCGGGGTGGACAGCTCGCTCTTCTTCCACCCGGAGGGCGAACGCGGCGCCGCGCGCAGCGCACGCGAGAACTCGGCCAAAGAGGTCTGCATGAGGTGCCCGGTGCGCGCCGAGTGCGCCGCCCACGCGCTGGCCGTGCGCGAACCGTACGGCGTGTGGGGCGGCCTGACCGAGGACGAGCGCGAAGAGCTGATGGGGCGGGCCCGCAACCGGCTGGTCTCCGCGTCGGGTGCCGCCGGGCACGCCACCGCCTCGAACACCTGAAGGAACGTTTCTTCGGAAGGAACCGTCGCAAGGACGCGCGGGCACGCGCGCGTGCCCTTGAACCCTTACCTGGCGGCCGTCGCCGCCAGCTTCTCCAGCGTCGCGGTGACCGCGGGCACCTGGGCCAGATCCGGGAGGGTGAGCGCGACGATCTCCCGCCGCACGGCGGGCTCCAGGGCCACGGTGCGCACACCGCGGGGCCGCACCGACTCGAGCGCGAGCTGGGGCAGGACCGCCACGCCCAGACCCGCGCCGACCAGGCCGGCCACCGCCGGGTAGTCGTCGGTGGCGAAGTCGATGCGCGGAGTGAAGCCGGCCGTCTCGCACACCTCGACCAGCTGGCCCCGGCAGCGCGGACAGCCCGCGATCCACGGCTCGTCCGCGAGCTCGCCGATCGCGACGGACTCCGCGCGCGCCAGCCTGTGGCGTTCCGGCACCAGTGCCACCAGGCGGTCCGACAGCAGCGGCCGCACCACCAGGTCGTCCCACTCCTCCGCGCCCGGCGCCCCCTCGTACCGGAAGGCGAGGGCCACGTCGCAGTCGCCCTCGCGCAGCAGCTCGACGGAGCGCGGCGGTTCGGCCTCCTCCAGCGAGACCCGGGTGCCGGGGTGCGCGTCGCGCAGGGCGGCGAGCGCGGTGGGCACGAGCGTGGAGCTGCCGCTGGGGAACGACACCAGGCGGACCCGTCCGGCGCGCAGCCCGGCGATGGCCGCGACCTCCTCCTCGGCGGCGGTGAGCCCGGAGAGGATGCCCGCCGCGTGCCGCACCAGCGCCTCCCCGGCCTGGGTCAGCCGCATCTCGCGGCCGGAGCGGATGAGCAGCGGCGTGCCGACGGATGCCTCCAGGGCCTTCATCTGCTGGCTGACGGCGGGCTGGGTGCATCCCAGCTCGCGGGCGGCGGCGGAGAAGGAGCCGGTGGAGGCCACGGCGCGCAGCACACGGAGGTGGCGGGCTTCGATCACCCTGCCAGGGTACCCGTAGGGATAAGCCACCCTTTGACCTACAGGGAACTATTGCGTCGACGCTTTGATGCGCATGGCTTACCGTGCAGCGCATGAAGCTTCTCTCTGTGAACCTGGGCCGTCCCAAGGCCGTGCCGTACACGGGCCAGCGCGACGGTCTGACCGGCATCGACAAGCGTCCGGTGGCCGGGCCGGTGCGGGTGGCGGCGCCGGGACCGAAGAGCGTCGGCGGGAGCGGCCTGGCCGGTGACGCGGTCTGCGAGACGCGGCACCACGGCGGGGACGACCAGGCGGTGTACGCGGTGGCCCGCGAGGACCTCGACGAGTGGCAGAGCGCACTGGGACGCACACTGTCCAACGGTTCGTTCGGCGAGAACCTCACGACCGAGGGCATCGACGTGTCCGGCTCCCTGATCGGCGAGCGCTGGGCGGTGGGTCCGGAGGTCGTCCTGGAGGTCACCTCGGGACGCATCCCCTGCCGTACGTTCCAGGGCCACCTGGAGGAGAAGGGCTGGATCAAGCGGTTCACGGAGCGGGGCGCGCCGGGGGCGTACTTCCGGGTGATCACCCCTGGCGAGGTGCGCGCGGGCGACGCCGTGCGGATCGTCCACCGCCCGGACCACGAGGTGACGGTGGCCCTGCAGTTCCGTGCCGTGACCACGGAGCGCGACCTGCTCCCCCGGCTGCTGGCGGCCCACGAGGCGCTGCACCCGGAGGCGCTGGCGAAGGCGCGGGCGCACGTGGAGAAGTACGGGGCGGCCGCCGAGGTGTGACGGGGCGTCGGACTCCGCCGGGAGCGGCCGGCGGAGCCGCCGCACCCGGAACCGAGCGTGACCCGACGCGGAGCGGGGGGCGAACGGATACGGAGCGGACGCGGGGTGGCCGCAGAGCGGACGCTGCCGCTCCGGGTAACTAGTCTTGCGCCATGACAACGGCTCTGATTACGGGATCGACGGCTGGGATCGGTGCCGCGTTCGCGCGGCGGCTGGCGGCCGACGGGCATGACCTGGTGCTGGTGGCCAGGAACACCGGCCGGCTGCGGGAACAGGCCACCGAGCTGCACGACCGCCACGGCATCGAGGCGGAGGTGCTGACCGCCGACCTGGCGGAGGACAAGGGCATCGAAGCGGTCGCCCGACGGCTCGGTGACCCCAAGAACCCCGTCGACCTGCTGATCAACAACGCCGGTTTCGGGCACAAGGGCCGCTACCTCGAGGTCCCCGTGTCCGACGAGCTGATGATGCTCAAGGTGCACTGCGAGGCCGTGCTCCGGCTCACCTCTGCGGCGGTGGAGGCGATGCGGGAGCGCGGGCGGGGCGGTGTCGTGAACGTCGCTTCGACGGCCGCGTTCCTGCCGCGCGGGACGTACGGCGCCTCGAAGGCGTGGGTCGTGCAGTTCACCCAGGGCGCGGCGCAGGACCTGGGCGGTCAGGGGGTGCGTCTGATGGCGCTGTGTCCCGGCTTCGTACGGACCGAGTTCCACCAGCGGGCCGGGATGGGCACGGACAACATCCCCGGGTGGATGTGGCTGGACGCGGACAAGGTCGTCGCGGCGGCGCTGGCGGACCTGACCCGGGGCAAGTCGCTCTCCGTCCCGGACCCGCGCTACAAGGTGCTGCTCGGGGCGTCCAAGCTGGTCCCGCGCGGAATGATGGGCGGGATCTCCTCGCGGACGGGCCGCAAGTACGGGCCCCGCTGACGACGGCGGGACGCGGACCTCCCCCCGGAGGAAAATGGGGCACGACAGGCCCAGCCAGCCCCGACCGAGGGGGCCCGGAGGTGACGTCATGACCTTTGTACAGCTCATCGACTGCAGGACGAACCGGTTCGAGGAGATGGACCGGCTCCTGGACCAGTGGGTGGAGCAGACCAGGGGGAGGCGGACGGCGACGCACGCGGTGGTCGGCAAGGACCGCACGGACACGTCGCACCTGGTGGAGATCGTGGAGTTCCCGTCGTACGAGGAGGCGGTGCGGAACTCGCGGCTGCCGGAGACGGAGCGGATCTTCCGCGAGATGAGCGCCCTGTGCCAGGGCACACCGACCGTCACCGACCTGGACGTGGTGCGCGACGCGCGGCTGAACGGGGACACGGCACGGCGGTTCTTCGAGGTCGCGACCGCCTCGGACGACCTCTCCCCGCTGGCCGGCCTGGTGGAGGAGGACTACCACGACCACGACCCGGCCAACGAGCGGGACCTCCTCGGCCTGGACCAGCTCCGCCGCGAGCTGGACATGTGGCGCGCCGGCTTCGACTTCACGTTCCGCGTCGAGGACCGCATCGCCCAGGCCGACCGCGTGTGCACCCGCTGGAGCTGGGACGGCGTCCACAAGGGCGACTTCCTCGGCCTCCCGGCCACGGGCAACAGGGCCACCATGACCGGCACGACGATCCTCCGCTTCAGCACGCAGGGCAGGATCGCCGAGGGCTGGTGGCAGTACGACCGCCTGGGCCTGATGGCGCAGCTGGGGGCGGTGGAACCGGCGCGGCTGTGACCGGGAGGTGCGCGCCCGCACGGTGTCCTATTCTTACGGCCGGTCCCCACGGCCCCGTGGGGACGAGCACCGATCTCCCTGCCCGACGGTGTAAGGGGGTCTTCGTCAGAGGAGGCCCATGTGCACGCCGTCGGCGCATCCGGCACGCCCCGCAACTGGCTTCTGTACCGCGGGGCAGTGGTCCGCATCCGGTTCCAGGGCCGGTCCGTCCTCGTCGAGCCCCGTCCCCAGGGCACGACCGAGGGAGCCTTCCCCGCGGCCTTCGGTGACGCCGCCGTCCATGTGATCACCGCCTGCGACCCCCTCGGCCGGATCACCCCGGACGACGTCAACGCCCGTGCCCGGCGACGCCTGCTGGACGAGATCCGCCGCCTCGCCCCCCCCTCGTGGCCCGCGGTGGGCGGCGACCCGCACGGCACGCACCAGGAGGAGAGCGTCGCCGTCCTCGGCCTGACGGACGCGACGGCGCGCGCGTTGGGGCGCCGCTTCGAGCAGGACGCGGTGTTCGCCTGGACGCCTGACACCTGGCGCGTTCTGGCCTGCGACAGCGACGCGGTGACGGTTCAGGGGTGGGCGGCGTCCACGCGCCTGCCGTCGCGGGACAGGGTTACAACCTTCCCCGATCGTCGCGCGTCACAGACGCGGAAGCGGAGGTGAGGTCCCCGACCAGGGTGGACGGGCTCCCTCCTGAACATCGCACCGAAGGACGTGGACGCCATGGCCGTCCGTACCCCCTACCGCTCGCCTCGCGGGCTCACCGCCGTCGTCGCGCTGGTCGCGCTCGGGGCCGTCGGCTGTTCGGACGTGTCCGAGGCTGTCGGCAGCGCCAAGGACGGGGCGAAGAAGGCCGCGCGTCAGCGGTCCGTGTTCTCGCTGGACGTCGGGGACTGCTACAACCCGAACGGCAAGGCGGAGGGCGAGGCGTACCTCGTCGAGATCGTGCCCTGCGACGAGGCGCACCAGGGCCAGGTCGTCGGTGAGTTCGCGATCCAGCAGGGCCGGAAGTACCCCGGCGAGGACGCCGTCACGACGATCGCGGACACCCGCTGCCCGGTCGAGGCACAGAAGTACGCCCCGGACACCTGGGCCCTGCCCCAGGGCGTCGGCCTGTCCTACTACACCCCGACCGCCGAAAGCTGGGCGACGGACGACCGCCTCGTCAGCTGCACGTACAGCCTCGACAAGGGCACGTTCAAGGGCTCCCTGGACACCGCGAAGACGTTCAAGCCCGAGCAGCTCACGTACCTCAAGGGCTCCAACGCGGTGTACGAGGCCCTGTGGGCCAACCAGCCGGAGACGGACGACATCGAGGGTGACCTGGACGCCTACCAGGCGCAGGCCAAGGCCGTCGCCGCCGCCCTCGACACCCACGTCAAGGGGCTGAAGGGCGTCCCGGGCGCCCAGGTCGGCAAGCTCCGCGGGACGCTGGTCAAGGCGGCCGGCGAGTGGCGGAAGGCCGCGAACGCCGGCGACCTCGACACGTTCTACGTCGCCTACGACGCCGGGTTCACCCTCATCGACCCGAACAAGTCGGTCGCCGCCCGCAAGGAACTGGGCCTGGCCACCACCGTCCCGGCCGACGAGGCCGAGGTCTGGGCTCCCTGACCGCAGGTGACCGGGCGGCGGCCGGGCCTGTCCTGGTCGCCGCCGCCCCCTTGTCGTCGCGGCGGCGTTCAGGTCTGGCGCATCGCCGTCCCCCTGGCTCGTTCCGGCCGCCGTGTGCACGGACTCCGGACGGGCGTGATCGGTTCCGGGACGGGCGGGAGGGTCAGCCGGGCCGGCGGCGGGTACGGCGAAGGCCCGGCTCCGCGTCCGGGTGGACGGGGAGCCGGGCCCTCACTCGGTGTCCGGCGACCTCAGGCCGTCAGTGCGACCGCGGGGTCGTCGGCGCGACCTGGGGGTCGTCAGTGGGAGTGGCCGTGGCCGTGGCCACCGGCGGCCGGCTCTTCCTCTTCCTTCTTCTCGACGACCAGGGTCTCGGTCGTCAGGAGGAGGGAGGCGATGGAGGCGGCGTTCTCCAGGGCGGAGCGGGTCACCTTGACCGGGTCGATGACGCCGGCCTTGACCAGGTCGCCGTACTCGCCGGTGGCGGCGTTGTAACCGCTGCCCTTCTCCAGCTCGGCGACCTTGGAGACGATGACGTAGCCCTCGAGGCCGGCGTTCTCGGCGATCCAGCGCAGCGGCTCGACGGCGGCCTTGCGGACCACGGAGACACCGGTGGCCTCGTCGCCGGTCTTGCCGAGGTTGCCCTCGAGGACCTTGACGGCGTGGACCAGCGCGGAGCCACCACCGGAGACGATGCCCTCCTCGACCGCGGCGCGGGTCGCGGAGATGGCGTCCTCCAGACGGTGCTTCTTCTCCTTCAGCTCCACCTCGGTGGCGGCGCCGACCTTGATCACGCACACGCCGCCGGCCAGCTTCGCGAGGCGCTCCTGGAGCTTCTCGCGGTCCCAGTCGGAGTCCGTGGCCTCGATCTCGGCCTTGATCTGGCCGACGCGGCCCTGCACGTCGTCCTTCTTGCCGGCACCGTCGACGATGGTGGTGTCGTCCTTGGTGACGGTGACGCGGCGGGCGGAGCCGAGCACGTCCGGGCCGACCTGGTCGAGCTTGAGGCCGACCTCCTCGGAGACGACCGTGGCGCCGGTGAGGACGGCCATGTCCTGCAGCATCGCCTTGCGGCGGTCACCGAAGCCGGGCGCCTTGACGGCGACGGCGTTGAAGGTGCCGCGGATCTTGTTGACGACGAGGGTGGACAGGGCCTCGCCCTCGACGTCCTCGGCGATGATCAGCAGCGGCTTGGAGGCGTTGGCCTGGATGACCTTCTCCAGCAGCGGCAGCAGGTCCGCGATGGCGGAGATCTTGCCCTGCGTGATCAGGATCTGCGGCTCGTCGAGGACGGCCTCCATGCGCTCCTGGTCCGTCACGAAGTACGGCGACAGGTAGCCCTTGTCGAAGGCCATGCCCTCGGTGAAGTCCAGCTCCAGACCGAAGGTGTTGGACTCCTCGACGGTGATGACACCGTCCTTGCCGACCTTGTCCATCGCCTCGGCGATGAGCTCGCCGACCTGCTGGTCCTGGGCGGACAGCGCGGCGACCGCGGCGATGTCGGACTTCTCGTCGATCGGGCGCGCGGTCGCGAGGAGGTCCTCGGACACGGCGGCGACGGCGGCGTCGATGCCCTTCTTCAGGGCGGCCGGGGAAGCACCGGCGGCGACGTTCTTCAGGCCCTCGCGGACCAGCGCCTGGGCCAGCACGGTGGCGGTGGTGGTGCCGTCACCCGCGATGTCGTTGGTCTTGGTCGCCACCTCCTTCACCAGCTGCGCGCCGAGGTTCTCGTACGGGTCCTCGATCTCCACCTCGCGGGCGATCGTGACACCGTCATTGGTGATGGTCGGGGCGCCGAACTTCTTGTCGATGACGACGTTGCGGCCCTTGGGGCCGATCGTCACCTTCACCGTGTCGGCAAGCTTGTTGACGCCGCGCTCGAGGGCGCGACGGGCGTCCTCGTCGAACTTCAGGATCTTCGCCATGGCAGCGGGAGCCCTCTCGGAAATCTAGATGAAATCACTGCGCCCCTGGGCCACCCGGCTCCTTGTCGGATGCTGGGGCCAGGGGCGCAGTGTTCGAGCAGAAGTACTTGCTACGAGGTCGAGTTCTCCGGGGCGGGCCCCGGAGAACTCTTACTTCTCGACGATCGCGAGGACGTCGCGGGCCGAGAGGACGAGGTACTCCTCGCCGTTGTACTTGACCTCGGTGCCGCCGTACTTGCTGTACAGAACGACGTCGCCGACCTTTACGTCGAGCTCGACGCGCTTGCCGTCCTCGACGCGGCCCGGACCGATGGCCAGGACGACGCCCTCCTGGGGCTTCTCCTTGGCAGTGTCCGGAATGACCAGGCCCGAAGCCGTGGTCTGCTCGGCGTCGAGCGGCTGGACCACGATGCGGTCCTCGAGCGGCTTGATGGCAACCTTGGAGCTGGCGGTCGTCACGATCCGACCTCCCCCTTCGGAGATCTCACGGGGTTAACTGTCTGAGGTGGCGACCAGGTCGATCCGTCGTCGCGGGTGCCGGACCTGCCCGTCGCGTGTTGGCACTCTCCAGGGGGGAGTGCCAGACCTGAGACTATGACCGCGATTAGCACTCGGTCAAGCGGAGTGCCAATTGCCGTGCGGCGCGTCGGGGGGTGGGGGGCGTTCTTCGGCGCGGGGTGGTGTGGTGCCGGTGCTGGTGTGGCCGCCCCGGGGGCTGCGCCCCCGGCCCCCCTGCCCGGCCCTTCGGGCCTCGTCCTCAAGCGCCGGACGGCCTGGGAGTGGCGTCGGACGGGCCGGGAGCGGCCGGGCCGGGATGCCGGCCTACGTGGTCCTCGAGTCTGCCCACCTTCAAGTTCCGCTCGTCCAGTTCCGTCAGGAGCCGTGTCGTGCGTTCCGCGAGGGACAGGGGCGGGGCCTCGCCCGACGGTACGGAGACGATGTCGCCGGGGCGCAGCCGGTGCGGGCCGTGGGCGTACGTGAGGTGGCCGTCCGGTTCGAGGGTCACGCGCCACAGCACCACCGCCGCGATGCCGCAGTCGGCGGCGGCGCGCAGCGTGGTGGTGTCGTACGTGCCGTACGGCGGGCGGAAGAGGCGGGGGCGGATGCCGAAGCGGGACGCCAGCTTGCGCTGCTGGCCGCAGATCTGGGCGCGTTGCCCCGCGTAGGGCAGGCCGGGCAGGGCGGGGTGGTCCAGGGTGTGGTTCTGCAGGTTCGCGCCGACCGCGCGCAGGCGGGCGAAGTGGCCGTAGCCGGGGCCCATCACGCTGTCGGTGAGGAACATGCTGACGGGCAGCCTGCGCTCGCGTACCAGGTCGATGAAGCGGGGGTCGCGTTCGGCGCCGTCGTCGTAGGTGAGGAAGACGGTGCCGTCGTCGGTCGTGACGTGGTCGACGACCGGCGGGAGCGGGGCGGTGGCGGGGGCCGTCGGCGCGGCCCGGGAGGACACGTGTCCCACGCCGGCCGGCGCCGCGCACCCGGCGGCGGCGAGCAGGGCGAGGGCCGCGGGGAGGAGCCACGGAGCCCCGCGCCACCTCACAGGTAGTCCTCCAGCCTGCCCACGGCGTACCCCTCTGCCGTGACCTTGTCGAGGAAGCGGCGGATCATGTCCGGCATGGTGCCCTTCCAGTCGTCACGGCCGCGGAAGTGGGAGAGCACGATGTCACCGGGGTGGATCTTCCGGTCCCATTCGCGGTACTCCCAGTGGTCGACGAAGACCTCCTCGTTCCACAGCGGGACGTGGGTGATCCCGCAGCTCTTGGCGGCGCGCAGGGTGTTCTTGTCGTAGTTGCCGTAGGGCGGGCGGAAGAGGACCGGGCGGGTGCCGTAGTGCTCCTCGACGACGTCCTGCATGCCGCAGATCTCCCGCTTCTGCTTGGCGCGGGAGAGCGCCGGCAGGTAGGGGTGGTGGAGCGTGTGGTTGTGCAGGCTCACGCCCCGCTTCTGCATGTCCTTGAAGTAGCCGTAGTCGTCGTTGACGACGTAGTCGCTGAGGAAGGCGCTGTACGGCACCTTCAGCTCGCTCATCATCCGCAGGAACTCGGGGTCCTTCTCGGCGCCGTCGTCGATGGTGAGGAAGACGACCTTCTCCTCGACGGGGACGGTGGTGAACACCGGCGGGAGCTCCAGCCGTTCGTGACCGTCGACCTCGAACCCCTCGCGGGTGGTGATCCTCGGCTTCTTCGCCGGGGGCGGCGGCGCGGCCAGCGGGACCTTCTTCAGGCCCCAGCGCTTTGCGGCGGCGGCCCGCGCGGCCTGTGCGGCGCTCAGCTTGCCCGCGTAGGAGTCGAGTGCGCGGGCCGGGGGCGCCTGGAGGGGCTGCTGGCCGCCGGCCGGTTCGACCGGCTCGCGGTCCTGACCGCAGCCCGAGGCGAGGGCGGCGAGAGCGAGGACCGCGAGGCCGGTCCGTACACCCACCCGCGTCCACTTCTTATCGTTTTGTCCTACTACTCGCATGGGCCCGGATCCTCGCAGCCGACCGGGCCGCGCCCGGCCCGACACCGCGGCCGGAGGCACACGGTCCACCGACTGGCCCACAATGACCCGGTGAACGACCTCGCCCCGCTCTTCACCCCCGAAGGCCGCACCCTCCTCGACGAGGTGCGCGACACCGACCCCGCCCGCGAACTCGCCGTCGCGACCCGGCTGCGCCGCGAGCATCCCGCCGAGCTGGTGTCGGCGGCGCTCGGCCAGGCGCGGCTGCGGCAGCGGGCGGCGGTGAAGTTC
Organism: Streptomyces sp. CNH189; assembly: GCF_000527195.1. Classification (NCBI taxonomy): domain Bacteria; kingdom Bacillati; phylum Actinomycetota; class Actinomycetes; order Kitasatosporales; family Streptomycetaceae; genus Streptomyces; species Streptomyces sp. CNH189. The sequence goes on along the minus strand of NZ_AZUS01000002.1, from coordinate 316,864 downwards.
GGGGCGGAGGACGCGGCGCGGATGTTCTTCACGCCGAACGGGGTCGAGCAGTCGACCCGCCGCAGCGTCGCCGAGTACCGGGCGCAGTGCCTGTGGGCGGCCGGGGTGCGGTCGGTCGCCGACCTGTGCTGCGGGATCGGCGGGGACGCGATCGCCGTCGCCCGTGCCGGCATCCGGGTGCTGGCCGTCGACCGGGACCCGCTGACCTGCCAGGCCGCCCGCGCCAACGCCGACGCGCTCGGGCTGGCCGGCCTGATCGAGGTGCGCGAGGCGGACGTGACGCAGGTGGACACGGCCGGATACGACGCCGTGTTCGTCGACCCGGCCCGGCGCTCCTCCAAGCGCGGCCGGATCTTCGACCCGGAGGCCTACTCCCCGCCCCTGTCCTGGGCGGTGTCCGCCGCGCTGAAGGCCCCGCGGGGTCTGCTGAAGATCGCACCCGGCATCCCGCACGAGGCGATCCCCGCCGAGGCGACGGCGGAGTGGGTCTCGGACGGCGGGGACGTGAAGGAGGCCATGCTGTGGTTCGGCTCCGGGGTGACGCCGGGGGCGCGGCGGGCGACCCTGCTGCCCGCCGTGGCCGGGATCCACGCCACCCCCGCCACCCTGCTCCCGGACCCCGGGGTCCGGCCGGTCGGGCGGTACCTGTACGAGCCCGACGGCGCCGTCATCCGCGCCCATCTGGTCGCCCAGGTGGCCGAGGAGGTCGAGGGCGGGCTGATCGACCCGACCATCGCCTACGTCACCGCCGACGACCTGCACCGCACCCCGTACGCCACCGCCTACGAGATCACCGATCACCTCCCCTTCAACGTCAAGAAGCTGAAGGCGCTGCTGCGGGAGCGCGAGGTGGGCGTCCTCACCGTCAAGAAGCGCGGCTCGGCCGTCGAGCCGGAGGAACTGCGCCGCAAGGCCCTGCCGAAGCCGCACGGCTCCGCGTCGGTCACGGTCTTCCTGACCCGTGTCGCCGGCGCACCGACGATGCTGCTGGGCCACCCGGCCCGCTGACCGGCCGGCGCGCGGCAGCTTCCGCACCCGTGCGCCGAGTCCGTCGCCGGCCGCCGCCCCACGGCACGGACACCCCCCGGCACCGCAGGGCCACCCCGACCGCCCGCCGCCCCGGACGCCCCGCACGGGAGGCGGACGCCCCGCACGCCGGACCAGTCGCCGCCCGCCGCCTCACGGCTCAGCCCCCCGCACACCGGACCGGCCCCCGAGCCCGCCCCGCGGCTCACCGCGCCGCACTGATGGCCCGCCGCCCGCCACCTCGGCCCGCGCCCCGCTGCACGCGCCGATCCCGCACGCCGGGTGCCGCCCGACAGCTCGGGCGGCACCCGGCACACCGGTCACCCCCCGAGACCCTGCGCGCGCCGTAGCAAGAGCTCCCGTTCCCGTGTGTTGCCCGCCAGCTGGGCCGCCCGCAGGAACTCCTCGCGGGCCTCGTCCGTGCGGCCGAGGCGGGCCAGGAGGTCGCCGCGGACGCTCGGCAGCAGGTGGTAGTCGCGCAGCGCCGGCACCTCGGTGAGCGCGTCCACCAGCGGAAGCGCCGCCTCCGGCCCCTCCGCCATGGAGACGGCGACCGCACGGTTGAGCTCGACCACCGGGGAGGGCGTGCGGGCGGCGAGCAGGCCGTAGAGGGCGGCGATGCGCGGCCAGTCGGTCTCCTCGTAGCGGTAGGCGTGCGCGTGACAGGCGGCGATGGCCGCCTGGAGGACGAACGGGCCCGGGGGGCCGGAGGCCACGGCGTCGGCGCGGGCCAACGCGGCCGCCCCTCGTCCGATGAGCAGGCGGTTCCAACGGGCGCGGTTCTGGTCCTTCAGCAGCACCGGTGCGCCGTCGGGGCCGGTGCGGGCGGCGGTCCGGGACGCCTGGAACTCCAGCAGCGCGGTCAGCCCGTGCACCTCGGGTTCCTTCGGCATCAGTCCGGACAGCACGCGGGCCAGCCGCAGCGCGTCCTCGCAGAGGGCGGGACGCAGCCAGTCGTCGCCGGCCGTGGCGGCGTACCCCTCGTTGAAGATCAGGTAGATGACGTCGAGGACCGAGCCGAGCCGGGCCTCGCGGTCGGGCCCGTACGGCACCTCGAAGGCGACGTTCCTGCGGGCCAGGGTGCGCTTGGCGCGCACGATGCGCTGCGCCACCGTCGGCTCGGGCACGAGGAAGGCGCGGGCGATCTCGGCCGTGGTCAGGCCGCCGAGCAACCGCAGGGTGAGGGCGGTACGGGCCTCGGCGGAGAGCGCCGGGTGGCAGGCCGTGAACACGAGCCGCAGCAGGTCGTCGTCGATGTCGTCCGGGTCGGCCGGCACCTCCGGCGGCGCCGTCACCGTGGCCGCGTCCCGGCCGATCTCGGCCAGCTTGCGGGCGTAGGTCTCGCGGCGGCGGACCAGGTCGACGGCGCGGTTGCGGGCGGTGGTCATGAGCCAGGCGCCCGGGTTGTCGGGGACCCCGTCCCGCGGCCACTGCTCCAGGGCCGCGACCAGGGCGTCCTGGGCGAGTTCCTCGGCGATGCCGACGTCCCTGACGATCCGGGTGACCCCGGCGATCACCCGGGGGAACTCCATGCGGAACACGGTCTCGACGGTCCCGGCCGCTTCCTCCGGCCGGCCCGTCCCCTCCGGTCCGCCCGTCCCGTCCGGTCCGGCGGTGGGCTGTGGTGTCACAGCCCACCATCAGACACCCGTACGGCGGTGAGGCCAAGCGGGCCCGGCGGGCCGGGACGTCAGCCCTCCTCGATCTCCCGGACCTCGCAGGTCACCGTCCAGTGCGGCTCGTGCACCTTCAGGAACCGCTTGGTCCACTCGATCGCCTCGGCACGGTCCTTGGCCTGGAGGAGGGCGTACCCGCCGATGACCTCCTTGGTCTCGGTGAACGGACCGTCGGTCACGGACAGCCGGCCGCCCTCGTAGTGCACCCGGGTGCCCTGGGCGGTCGGGGTCAGCCCGGCGGTGTCGAGCAGGACTCCGTTCTTGGTCATCTCCTCGATCAGCTCGCCCATGCGCTGCATCAGCTCGGGGCTGGGGCCGCCCTCGGGGGAGTTGTTCTCGTCGATCCGGATGAGGGAGAGATAGCGGGGCATGGTGGCTCCTCGTGGTGGGCGGGCCGGGTCTTCCCGGCCTCTCACCCCTGCGTCGAACGGCGGGGACGGGAATCGACACCGGCACGGAGATCTTTTCTCCGGTGCGCAGCCCGCGCACGTCGCCTCACTTCGGCGAGGCCCAGAGCCTGCCCACCTCCGGCTCGTCGGAGCCGACCCGATCGGGGTCCGACGGGGCAGGCAGCAGCGGCAGGGTCACCGTGGTGACGCGGTCGGCGGTCAGGCCCCGCAGACCGCGCGAAGCGGGTGCGCGCCCAGCGAGTCCAGGCCGGTGTCGGTGGTGAGGCCGGCGGTGGCGGCGTCGGCGACCTCGCCACACGACCGGACCGGACTCCTGGCCGGACCGGGCTCCCTGCCGGACCGGACTCCCCGCCGGAACGGGCCCCCGGGCCGGAACGGGCCCCCGCGCCGGGTCAGGCCCTCGCGGGCGGGGCCGTGCTGCTGCGCACCACCAGGCTGGTCGCCAGCTCCACCCGGGTCGCCGTGGAGCTGTCCTCGCCCTTGCCGAGGTCGAGGACCAGCTTGGCCGCCGCCTCCGCCATCTCCGTCAGCGGCTGCCGCACGGTCGTCAGCGGCGGCCCCACCCAGCGGGCCACCGGCAGGTCGTCGAACCCGACCACGCTCAGGTCCTCCGGAATCCGCAGCCCCAGCTCGCGCGCCGCCTCGTACAGCCCGAGCGCCTGGAGGTCGTTGCCGGCGAAGACCGCGGTGGGCCGGTCCGCGCGGCGCAGCAGGGCGAGACCCTGCTGGTAGCCGGCGTCGTGGTGGAAGTCGCCGGAGACGATCAGCTCCGGATCGACCGGCAGCCCGGCGGTGTCCAGGGCGGCCCGGTACCCGTCGACGCGGGCCCGGCTGCACATCATCCGTGAGGGACCGCTGATCGCCCCGATGCGGGTGTGGCCGAGCTCGACCAGATGCCGGGTGGCGGCGAGGCCGCCCTGCCAGTTGGTCGCGCCGATGGAGGGCACGTCGGTGCCCGGGTCACCGGCCGGGTCCATGACCACGAACGGGATGGAACGGCTGGTCAGCAGCGCCCGGCCGGACTCGTCGAGGCCGGACAGCACGAGGATCACGCCGTGCGGACGACGGGCGGCCACCTGGTCGGCCCAGGTGCGGCCGGGCGTAAGACGTCCGGCGCTCTCGGAGAGCACGACGCTCAGCCCGGCGTCCCGGGCGACGTTCTCCACGCCCCGGATGACCTCCATCGCCCAGGCGCTCTCCAGCTCGTGGAAGACCAGGTCGATCAGGGGCGACCGGGTCGCCTCGGCGCGACGGCGCCGGTAGCCGTGGGTGCGCAGCAGCTCCTCGACCCGGGAGCGGGTGCCGGGGGCGACGTCGGCACGGCCGTTGAGCACCTTCGAAACAGTCGGCGCGGAGACACCCGCCTCGCGGGCGATCTCGGCGAGCGTCGCGGTCTGCGAGCTGCGCCCGTTGGTCCGGGTCTCAGCGGGCTGCGGAGAAGTCATGGCGGCGATCGTATCTCCGCGAGGCCCGACGGCGAAGACCTGTGACCGTCCGGAACATTCGAAACGTATGACGAAAGATTCGCCTCCTCGCGGGCGCACACGCCTCGCCGCCCCGCCCGTCGGCCCGCCCGCCGCTCCGGTCACACGCTCCCGAGCGACTCGAACCGCCACCGGTGGACCGCCCGCGCGACCAGCGTGCTCTCCGGCTCCGGGAGCTCGGGGAGTTCCGCGTCGTACGGGGCCTTCCACCAGGTGATGACGAGGACGCGGTCCTGCGGGGCGCGGAAGGTCTCGCGGCGCACCGGGCGCCGGGGCAGTTCCCGGGCCCGCTCCTCGGCCCAGGCGAGCAGGTCCGCGCCCCGGCCCGGCACCGCGCGGGCCTCCCACATCAGCGCGACCGTCATGAGTACAGGTTCTCCCCCGAGGTCTCGTGGACGTGGTCGTGGGAGGGGGCGGTGCCCGGCACGTGCGGGTCGGTCACCGGGAGGGAGGAGTCCGCCGAGAGGTCCCAGTCGGAGGGCCGGCGGTTACGCGCGACCATCTCCGCGCCGAGGGCCGCCACCATCGCGCCGTTGTCCGTGCACAGCTTGGGGCGCGGCACCCGCAGCCGGATGCCGGCCGCCTCGCAGCGCTCCTGGGCCAGCGCCCGCAGCCGGGAGTTGGCGGCCACGCCGCCGCCGATCATCAGGTGGTCGACACCCTCGTCCTTGCAGGCCCGCACGGCCTTGCGGGTGAGCACGTCCACGACCGCCTCCTGGAAGGACGCCGACACGTCACGCACCGGCACCTCCTCGCCCGCCGCACGCTTCGCCTCGATCCAGCGGGCCACGGCCGTCTTCAGACCGGAGAAGGAGAAGTCGTACGCCGGGTCGCGCGGGCCGGTGAGGCCGCGCGGGAACGCGATCGCGGCCGGGTCGCCCTCACGGGCGTACCGGTCGATGACGGGGCCGCCGGGGAATCCGAGGTTCAGCACACGGGCGATCTTGTCGAAGGCCTCGCCCGCCGCGTCGTCGATGGTCGCGCCGAGCGGCCGCACGTCCGAGGTGATGTCCTCGGACAGCAGCAGCGAGGAGTGGCCGCCGGACACCAGCAGGGCCATCGTCGGCTCGGGCAGCGGCCCGTGCTCCAGCTGGTCGACGCAGATGTGCGAGGCGAGGTGATTGACCCCGTAGAGCGGCTTGCCGAGGGCGTAGGCGTAGGCCTTGGCGGCGGAGACGCCGACCAGCAGCGCGCCGGCCAGGCCCGGTCCCGCGGTGACGGCGATGCCGTCGAGGTCGCGGGCGCCGACCCCCGCCTCCTTCAGCGCGCGGTCGATGGTGGGGACCATCGCCTCCAGGTGGGCGCGGCTCGCCACCTCCGGGACGACGCCGCCGAAGCGTGCGTGCTCGTCGACGCTGGAGGCGACGGCGTCCGCCAGCAGGGTGGTCCCGCGGACGACACCGACGCCGGTCTCGTCGCAGGAGGTCTCGATCCCCAGTACCAGGGGTTCGTCAGCCATGGATCTCGGTTCCTTGTACGCCGTTCACGGAATGGTCCGGGGTCACGGAGGCGGACGGGTCGGTCAAGCGCATGACCAGCGCGTCCACGTTGCCCGGCTGGTAGTAGCCGCGCCGGACTCCGATGGCCTCGAAGCCGAAGCGTTCGTAGAGCTTCTGGGCGCGGACGTTGTCGACGCGGCACTCGAGCATCACCTCGGCGCACTCGAACTCCGTCGCCGCGCGCAGCAGCTCGGTCAGCAGCCGCGAGCCGAGCCCGGTGCCCCAGTAATCGCGGGTGACCGCGATGGTCTGGACGTCGGCGGCCGGGGAGTCACCGGCGTCGCCCTCCGCGCCGGAGGTGGTGAGGCCGGCGTAGCCGACGATCCGGTCGCCCTCCTCGGCGACGACGTAACGCCGGGTCGCCCCGGGCCCGCGGGCGTGGGCCAGCTCGGACCAGAACATCCCGCGCGACCAGGCGTCCTCGGGGAAGAGGTCCCGTTCCAGCTCCAGCACGGAGTCGATGTCCCACCAGCGCATCTCGCGCAGTACGACCGTCTCGGTTCCCGTCACTTGGGGGTGACCACCTTGTAGTTCTTGGGGACCTGGGCATCGGGCCGCCGCAGGTACAGCGGCCGGGGCGCGGGCAGCTCCTCGCCCGCCGCCAGCCGCTCCGCGGCCAGCCGGGCCAGGGCGGCGGCGCTGACGTGCTCCGGCTCGTGCGCCTTGGGGAAGGTGTCCGGGTACAGCAGCGCGCCGGCGCCCACCGCGGGCAGCCCCGCGACCTGGCCGGCGATGTCGGCGGGCCGGTCCACGGCCGGGTCGGTGAGGCGGGTGCGGGAGTCGGCGTACCGCGCCCAGTAGACCTCCTTGCGCCGGGCGTCGGTCGCCACGACGAAGGGGCCCTCCAGGTCGGCCGCGTAGGCCAGGCCGTCCAGCGTGCACACACCGTGCACGGGCACGCCGAGGGCGAGTCCGAAGGTGTCGGCGGTCATCAGGCCGACCCGCAGGCCGGTGTAGGGGCCGGGACCGATGCCGGCCACGATCCCGGTGACGGCGTCGAGCCGCAGACCGGCCTCGGCGAGCAACCGGTCGACGGCCGGGAGCAGCAGTTCACCGTGGCGGCGGGCGTCCACCTGGCTCGACGAGGCGATGACGTCGTCGCCGTCGTGCAGAGCGACGGTGACGGCGGGGGTGGCGGTATCCAGAGCGAGCAAGAGCACGCAAACAGCCTACGGCTCCCGCGCCCCGGCCACGGCCGCACCGGCCGGACGGTCACGGACTGCTACGGTCGCGTCACGTCCATGCAGGACGGGACAGAGCGGGACACACCGGGACAGGGGTGACGGCGATGGCGGGGACCAGCTCGATGATCGTGGCGGGGCTGACCGCGGCGGCCCTCGCGACGGTCGGCTACCTCGGCCACCGCGCGGCGGACACCGTCCCGCCGGACCTGCGTCACCGGTCGGCGGGCTCCCCGGCCCCCGCGCCCACGGCGCCCCGGGGCGACACCCGCGCGACCGCGCTGCCCCCGCGCTCGGGGCTGGGCCAGCGCGTCGTCTACTCGCTCCGGCACGACCGGGTGTGGCTGGTGGACAGGGGCGACAAGGTGCGGCGCACCTTCGGGGTCAGCCCCAGCACGGTCGACCCGGCGCCGGGCACCTACCGGGTCACGTCCCGGTCGGGGTCGGTCACCGGCTCGGACGGCGTGCCGGTGGAGCACGTGGTGCGTTTCGCCGCCGTCGACGGCACGGTGATCGGGTTCAGCGCGGCGGTCGACGGCTCGGCGCCCGTCCTGGACCCGCGGGAACGCACAGGCGGGATCCGGGAGACACGGGCGGACGGCGCGGCGATGTGGAAGTTCGCGACGATCGGCCGGGCGGTCGTCGTCGTGCCCTGAGCGCTCAGGCGGCCTCGCGGTGCCGGCGCACCGGTTCCTGCCGCCGCGGCTCGGGGGCGGGCGGCGGGGTGGAGACCGCCGCGGCCGCCGCGCAGGCGGCGAGCAGGTCCCGCATGGGCACCCCGGGGACCGTCTGCGGCCGCGGTGCGGATTCACGCGCGCTGTGGGTGGCCGGCATGGACGCCTCCTGAGAGTCGGGGGCGGACGTGGTTAGGCATGCCTAACCACGAGCTGGATACCATGTGACCACGCCGGACACGCCGGGCGCAACACTGTGCCGACACCTTGTCGGAAACCGGGACGCGGGCCCGTCCGCTCAGGTGGACAGCACGCTCAGGCGGACAGCACGCTCAGCTCGGCTCCGGCCCAGCGCTCGCCCAGACCGCGCACGGTCACGTGCCGCACCTCGTCCGTGGTGTCGCCGACCGCCCGGTGGATGACGACGTGCAGCCGGTCCTCGGTCAGCTCCTCGACCTTGCCCTCGCCCCACTCCACGACGACCACCGACTCCGGCAGCGAGACGTCGAGGTCCAGGTCCTCCATCTCGTCGAGGCCCCCGGACAGCCGGTAGGCGTCGACGTGCACCAGCGGCGGGCCGTCGCCCAGCGAGGGGTGCACCCGGGCGATGACGAACGTCGGCGAGGTCACCGCGCCCCGCACGCCCAGCCCTTCGCCGAGCCCGCGGGTCAGCGTCGTCTTGCCGGCCCCGAGCTCACCGGAGAGCAGCACGAGGTCACCCGCGCGCAGCAGCTTGGCGAGCCTGCGCCCGAGGTCGCGCATCTGCTCGGGGGAGGTGACGGTCAGTTCAGCCGGGGTCTGCGGTACTGCTGCTTCCATAGCCACCCACGGTAGCCCCTGAGGGCACCGCGCCCGCGCGCACGAGCAGGTCGGCGAGGCGGTCGGTCACCTGCTCGGGGTGCTCCAGCATCACCAAGTGTCCGGCGTCGGGCACCATCACCAGCTCCGCGTCCGGGAGCAGGTCGGCGATGGCCTCGCTGTGCTCACTGGGAGTGACCAGGTCCCCCACCCCGGCGAGCACCAGCACCGGCAGTCCGACGAAGTGAGCCAGTGCCTCCGCCTTGTCGTGGCCGTCGAACGCCGGGTAGTACTCGGCCACCACGTCGATCGGCGTCGACTCGATCATCCGCTCGGCGAACCGCGCGACGGCGGGATCGACATCCCTCGAAGCGAACGAGTACCGCTTGACGACCCCGGCGAACAGGTCGGCCGTCGCCCGCCGCCCCTTCTCCACCAGCTCGGCCCGCTGCCCCAGCGCCTTCAGCACCCCGGGCAACACCCGCCGCACCGCGTTGACCCCCGCCACCGGCAGCCCGAAGTTGACCTCCCCCAGCCGCCCCGACGACGTGCCGACCAGGGCGACACCCACACACCGCTCCCGGATCAGCTCCGGGAACCGGTCGGCGAGCGCCATCACCGTCATCCCGCCCATGGAATGCCCGACCAGCACCAGCGGGCCGTCAGGAGCGGCGGTGTCGATGACGGCCTTCAGATCACGCCCGAGCTGCTCGATGGTCACCGGCTCCCCGCGCTCCACCTGCGCGGCGCCCCGCGCGGACCGCCCGTGGCTGCGCTGGTCCCAGTGCACGGTCCGCACCACACCCCGCAGCGCGGCCCGCTGGAAGTGCCACGAATCCTGGTTGAGGCAGTAGCCATGGCTGAACACCACCGTCACCGGCGCCGGCGCCCGCCGCCCGAACAACCGCCGCTTACGCCCGTCCTGGCCCTCGGGCTCGACCTCGTCGACCTCGAAGTACAACTCGGTGCCGTCGTCCGCGTACGCCTTGCCGGGCGTACCCCGCAGGGACCCGTACGGCCCCGCCGAGTCGAGGACCAGCCGGGCCTTGCGGCGCATGCCCCGGCCGACCGTCATCCGCTCGATGGCCACCCCGGCGGCGGCCCCGGTGGCCAGCACGCCTATCGCGAGGCCCGCGACACCGGTGGCCCGGCGCCACCCCCCGGCGGACGCGGCCGTCACGGCCTGCGTACTGCTCTCGCTCACGTACCGCTCCTCTTCCCCTATCCCCACGCAGGGCGCTTACCCGCTCTGTTGCCCGTTCACATGAACACGCGGGACGCGGGTTCCGATCCGGGTGACGATCTCGTACGCGATGGTCCCGGACGCCTGCGCCCAGTCCTCCGCGGTGGGCTCACCCCGGTCACCGGGACCGAACAGGATCGCCTCGGCACCCGGCCCGGGCTCGTCCCCGCCCAGGTCCACGACGAACTGGTCCATCGCGACCCGCCCGGCGACGGTCCGCCACTTGCCCTCGACGAGCACGGGCCCGGCGGACGAGGCGTGCCGCGGAATGCCGTCCGCGTACCCGAGGGGCACCAGCCCCAGGGTGGTCTCACCGGGGGTCACGTAGTGGTGGCCGTAACTGACCCCGTGGCCACCCGGCACGTGCTTCACCAGCGACAACGACGCCGACAGGGTCATCGCCGGCCGGAGCCCCAGCTCCTGCGGCGTGCCGATCCCGGGGCTGGGCGAGACGCCGTACAGCGCGATGCCGGGCCGCACCAGATCGAAGTGGCTCTCCGGCAACGTCAACGTGGCGGGCGAATTGGCGATGTGCCGCACCTCGGGCTCGACACCCTGCGCCTCGGCGTACGCCACCATCTCCCGGAACTGCGACAGCTGAGGGCCGATGGACGGATGCCCCGGCTCGTCGGCACACGCGAAGTGCGACCACAGTCCGGTCACCCGCAGCAGCCCCTCGGCCTGGGCACGCACCGCGGCCGCGACCAGCTCGGGCCAGTCGCGGGGCTGGCAGCCGGCCCGCCCGAGCCCGGTGTCCGCCTTGAGCTGCACCCTTGCGGGCCGTCCGGCGAGACGGGCGGCCCGGGTGACCTCGTCCAGCGCCCACAGCCCGCTCACGGAGACGTCGACGTCCGCCTCGATCGCCTCACGCCAGGGCCCGCCTGGCGTCCAGAGCCAGCACATGACGCGGACGTCGTCCGGCACACCGGCGCCGGGCGCGCGCAGCGCGAGCGCCTCCTGCGGTGTGGCGGTGCCCAGCCAGGTCGCCCCGGCGGCGACGGCCGCGCGGGCGCAGGGGGCGGCGCCGTGCCCGTACCCGTCGGCCTTGACGACGGCCATCAGGGCGGCGTGGGGGGCGCGGTCGCGGAGGGTGCGGACGTTGGCCCGCACGGCGGCCAGGTCGATCACGGCACGGGCCCGCAGTTCCGCGCCGGGCGGGGCAACTGTCTCTTTCATCCCGCACAGTGTCTCAGAGCGCCCGCGCTCCCCTCTTGCACCGGGGGTACGGCACTTGTCATCACGTGCCCCATCAGCACCCGCCCGCACGGGTGCCGCCGGGCCCTCTCCCGCGGACGTCCCCCCAGCTCACCGGGCGCGGCTGCGGACGGTCACCTGACCGTGCCCCCCACAACCACCCGGCGCGGACGGTCACCTGATTGTGCCCCCACACACAACCACCCGGCGCGGCTGCGGGCCGGGTGGAGCCTGCGCACCCCGGCGCTTACGGGGCGCCGCCGCGCCCACCCGTGCCGCCCCAGGCGGCACGACTGCCCGCAGTGGGCGGGGGGGCCTGCCGACCAGGCCCCCGCACCGCCCGCCGGGCCGCGGAGCCGTGGGGAGCCGTGAGGCGCCTGAAGGGCGAAGGCCCGCCACGACGTCGGTGGGGGCCGCGTACGGCGGGGNGGGGACGGGGTGGGGGTGGGCGCCCGCAGCGGCTGGCGCGTCAACACCCCACACCCCACAAGCACGCTTCATCGCGCCAGACCGAGGACGACCACCCCCACCCCGGCCACGCACCACCACCCCACCCTGGGCGCTACGCCCGCCCCCACCGGACAGAACCCTGCGCCGCAGGCGTCCTACCCCAGCACCACACTCCGCCAGGCCTCCGCGATCCGCCCCGCCACGTCCTCAGCGGTCACCGGCGCCCCCTCCGCCGCGAACCGCCCCGCCAACCCGTGCAGATACGCCGCCACACTCCCCGCGTCCACCGCCGACAACCCCGCCGCCAGCAACGACCCCCCGAGCCCCGACAGCACGTCCCCGCTCCCCGCCGTGGCCAGCCACGGCGTCCCCGTCGGATTCACCCGCACCACACCAGCACCGTCACCAGCACCGTCACCCCCCGCAGAAGCGACCAACGTCGTCGACCCCTTCAACAGCACCGTCGCCCCGTACCGCCCCGCCAACTCCCGCACCGCGGCCAGCCTCCCCGCCTCCACCTCCTCCCGCTCGACACCGAGCAGCGCCGCCGCCTCCCCCGCGTGCGGCGTCATCAGCGTCGGCGCCCGGCGCCCCCGCACCGCCCCCACCTCCGCCAGCCTCAACCCGTCCGCGTCGATCAGCACCGGCACGTCCGCCGCCAGCACCTCCCCCACCGTCGCCGCGTCGTCACCCGCCCCCGGCCCGACCACCCACGCCTGCACCCGCCCCGCGTGCTTCGGCCCCCGGTCCGACACCAGCGTCTCGGGATGACGGGCGATCACGGCCTCCCCCGCCGGCCCGACGTACCGCACCGCCCCGGCCCCTCCCCGCAACGCCCCCGCCACCGCCAGCACCGCGGCCCCCGGATAGCGCGCGGACCCGGCCGCGACCCCCACCACCCCGCGCCGGTACTTGTCGCTCTCGGCCGCCGGCACCGGCAGCAACCGCGCCACGTCCGCATGCTGCAACGCCTCGACCCGCGCCTCGACCCGCCCCTCTCCCTGGCCCCGCTCACCCACCTCCAGCCCGATGTCGACGAGCCGCACCGCCCCCGCGTACTCCCGGGCCGGATCGATCAGCAGCCCCGGCTTGTACGCACCGAAGGTCACCGTCAGATCCGCCCGCAGCGCCCTCCCCCGCACCTCCCCGGTGTCCGCGTCCACCCCGCTCGGCAGATCGACGGCAACGACGACCCCCCGCCCCCGCTCGGCGGCCTCCGCGAGCGGCACCGCGTCCGGCCGCAGCCCACCCTTCCCCCCGATCCCGACGATCCCGTCGACGACAAGATCGGCTTGCTCGACAGCGCCGATCCCACCCCCGGCGTCCACCACACGCCCGCCCGCCCGCAGCAGAGCCGCGAGGCCACTCGAGTGGGCCCGCCCAGGTGCCAGCAGCACCGCCCGCACCCCGGCCCCCCGCCGGGCGAGCCGCGCCCCGGCGTACAGGGCGTCACCCCCGTTGTCGCCGCTCCCCACCAGCAGCACCACCCGGCTGCCGTAGACCCGCCCGGACACCCGCCCCAGCACGTCCGCGCACACCACGGCGAGCCCCGCCGCGGCGCGCTGCATCAGTGCGCCCTCCGGCAGCCGCGCCATCAGTTCCCGCTCCGCCGCCCTGACCGTCTCCACACCGTAAGCAGTCCGCATACAACCGAGTTTCCCCCGGGACCTGCTCCCGTCACGGACCCACCGCACCAGACGCACAACACGTAGCGGGGTGCGGCACCCGAAGGCACCGCACCCCGCTACGAAAACCCACTACGAAACCCGCTACGAGAGCCCGCGGCGAAAAGCCGCCCCCGCACCGCGCCTCAGTTGGTGGCGAGCATCCCCGCCCGCAGCCGCTTCAGCGTCCGCGACAGCAGCCGCGACACGTGCATCTGCGAGCAGCCCAGCCGCTCACCGATCTCCGCCTGCGTCAGCTCCTCCACGAACCGCCAGTGCACGATCTTCCGCTCGCGCTCGTCCAGCTCGGCGATCATCGGGGCGAGGGCGTGGAAGTCCTCGACCAGCCCCAGCGCCGCGTCCTCGGCGCCGATGAAGTCCGCGAGGACGCTCTCGCCGTCGGGCTCGCTGCCGATGGCGGCGTCCAGCGACGCCGAGTTGTAGCCGTTGGCAGCCAGCCGGGCCTCGTTGACCTCGGCCTCGGTCAGGCTCATCAGCTGCGCGAGCTCGGCGGTGGTGGGCGTACGACCCAGGCGGCTGCGCAGTTCCTCGGTGGCACGGGCGAGCTGCACCCGGGCCTCCTGGAGCCGGCGCGGGACGTGCACGGACCACGACGTGTCGCGGAAGAAACGCTTGATCTCGCCGACGATGTAGGGAATCGCGAAGGAGGTGAACTCGACCTCGCGGGACAGCTCGAACCGGTCGATGGCCTTGATCAGTCCGATCATGCCGACCTGGACGATGTCCTCCATCTCCTCCGGTCCGCGGCTGCGGAACCGGCCGGCCGCGTAGCGGACCAGGGACATGTTCATCTCGATCAGCGTGTTGCGCGCGTACTGGTACTCGTGCGTACCTTCTTCCAGCTCCGTGAGCCGCCGGAAGAACTGCCGGGACAGTTCACGCGCGTCCTGCGGCGCCACCTGGCCGGGATCCGCGACCTCCGGCAGCTCGGTCACGCTCTGCGCCTGGTCCGTCCGCGCCATTGTCGACGTCACAGTGAAACCCTCCCTATGTGTGCCCCCGCTCCATCCGGCTCCCCGCATGTACCCCCGTCCGGGCTAAGCACGCACCTCATTCTCAGAAAATCTCTCAGCCTTCCGCGATCACGACGGCGGAGGCCACCCCGGCGTCGTGGCTCAGCGACACGTGCCAGGAGCGCACACCGAGCTGTTCCGCCCGGGCGGCGACGGTGCCCTTGACCCTCAGCCGGGGCTGCCCGCTGTCCTCGCACCACACCTCGGCGTCGGTCCAGTACAGCCCGGCGGGCGCGCCGAGCGCCTTGGCCAGCGCCTCCTTGGCGGCGAACCGGGCCGCCAGGGAGGCGACGCCGCGCCGCTCCCCGCCGGGCAGCAGCAGCTCGCTCTCCACGAAGAGCCGCCTGGCCAGCCCTGGCGTGCGTTCCAGCGACGCGGCGAACCGCTCGATCTCGGCGACGTCGATCCCGACTCCGATGATGCTCATGCGGGCACCCTAATTCCGCGGGCCCCGCGGCCTGCCGCCCCCATCCGCTACTCGACGGTCACGGACTTGGCGAGGTTCCGCGGCTGGTCGACCTCGTTGCCGCGGGCGGTCGCCAGCTCACAGGCGAACACCTGCAACGGCACCGTGGCCACCAGCGGCTGCAGCAGCGTCGGTGTGACCGGGATGCGGATCAGATGGTCGGCGTACGGGACGACCGCCTCGTCCCCTTCCTCCGCGACCACGATGGTGCGGGCGCCGCGCGCCCGGATCTCCTGGATGTTGGAGACGATCTTGTCGTGCAGCACGGACCGTCCGCGCGGCGACGGCACCACGACCACCACCGGCAGGTCGTCCTCGATCAGGGCGATCGGCCCGTGCTTCAGCTCACCCGCCGCGAAGCCCTCGGCGTGCATATAGGCGAGTTCCTTGAGCTTCAGCGCGCCCTCCAGCGCCACCGGGTAGCCGACGTGCCGGCCCAGGAACAGCACCGTGTTCTTCTCCGCCAGGGACCGCGCGAGCCGGCGCACCGGCTCCATGGTCTCCAGGACCCGGTCGACGGAGTCGGCGATCGAGGCGAGGTCCCGCACCACCGCGCGGATCTCGTCGGCGTACTTGGTCCCGCGCACCTGCCCCAAGTACAACGCGACCAGATAGCACGCGACCAGCTGCGTCAGAAAAGCCTTCGTCGACGCGACCGCGACCTCCGGACCGGCGTGCGTGTAGAGGACGGCGTCCGACTCCCGCGGGATGGTCGACCCGTTGGTGTTGCAGATGGCCAGCACCTTGGCACCCTGCTCCCGGGCGTGCCGCAGCGCCATCAGCGTGTCCATGGTCTCGCCGGACTGGGAGATGGCGACGACCAGGGTCTGCTGGTCCATGATCGGGTCGCGGTAGCGGAACTCGCTCGCCAGTTCCACCTCGCACGGCACCCGCGTCCAGTGCTCGATGGCGTACTTGGCGATGAGCCCGGCGTGGAAGGCGGTGCCGCAGGCGACGATGACGACCTTGTCCACCTCGCGCAGCACGTTCGCCGGGATGCGGACCTCGTCCAGGGTGAGCGAACCGGACCCGTCGATGCGGCCGAGCAGGGTGTCGGCGACCGCCTTCGGCTGTTCGGCGATCTCCTTGAGCATGAAGTAGTCGTAGCCGCCCTTCTCGGCGGCGGAGGCGTCCCAGTCGACGTGGTACTCACGGACGTCGGCCGGGGCCCCGGCGAAGTCCGTCACCGTCACCGCGTCCCGGCGCAGTTCGACGACCTGGTCCTGTCCCAGCTCGATCGCCTCGCGGGTGTGCGCGATGAACGCGGCGACGTCGGAGGCGAGGAACGTCTCCCCTTCCCCGACCCCCACGACCAGCGGCGAGTTGCGGCGCGCGCCGACGACCACGTCGGGCTCGTCGGCGTGCACGGCGACGAGGGTGAAGGCGCCCTCCAGCCGCCGGCACACCAGCCGCATGGCCTCCGCGAGGTCGGCGCAGGCGGAGTACTCCTCGGCGAGCAGATGGGCGACGACCTCGGTGTCGGTCTCGGAGCTCAGTTCGTGCCCGCGCTCGGTCAACTCCTCGCGCAGGGCGGCGAAGTTCTCGATGATGCCGTTGTGGACGACGGCGACCCGGCCCGCGTTGTCCAGGTGCGGGTGGGCGTTGGCGTCGGTCGGCCCGCCGTGGGTGGCCCACCGGGTGTGCCCGATCCCGGTCGTCCCGGCCGGCAGGGGCCGCTCGCTCAGCTCCTTCGCCAGGTTGACCAGCTTCCCGGCCCGCTTCGCCGTGGCCAGTCCGCCGTCGGCCTGCACGGCGACGCCCGCCGAGTCGTAGCCCCGGTACTCGAGTCGCTTCAGTCCGGCCGTCACGACGTCGAGCGCCGACTGCGGCCCCACATAACCCACGATTCCGCACATGAGCGGCAGCCTACGGTCCGTCAGTCGCCGGAAACGGCCTCCGCGTGCCCGAAATCGGAAATTCCCACCGGTGCACGAGGCACCGGTGCGAGAAGTTCCGCGTCAGCCGAGCTTGCCGGCCTGGGCGGCGACGACATCGGCCGGGACCTCGAAGTCCTTGCCGGTAACCATGGACGCGAGGTTCACGGCGCTGAAGGTGACCACGGTCGAGCCCTTGCGCACGACGACGATCTTGGCGGGAGCCTTGACGCCCTCCTCGGCGGCGACGGTCAGCGTGACGGCGGCACCCTCGTCGCCGCCCTCGGGCGCGTCGCCGGTGGCGACCTTCGCGACGTCCAGCGGCTCGCCGACGACGGTGGCCTTGAACCCGCCCGCGCACTTCTCGGCCGCCGTGACGACGCCCTTCACGGCCTGCTCGGCGCCGTCGCCGTCGTAGGAGGCGAGGTTGATGAGCATCTTCTCGGTGTCCAGCGCGGCCAGCAGCGCGTCCTCGGGCTTGGTGTCCGCGGACGGCTTCACCGGGTCGCCGGTCCAGGACCGCTTCACGGACGCGGCCGGCTCACCCTGGGCCACGCCGGCCTGGGCGTGCGCCAGCGGCAGGCAGGCGGCGTCCTTCGTCTCCACCTTCTCGGCGGCGATGTCGTCCGTCGCGGGGAGCTTGGTGGCGACCTTGCCGCTCTTGACGTCCGCCTGCGTGAGGGCGGCCTTCTCCAGCTCGGCGGCGGTGAGCGCCTTGGCCGGGGCGGCGGAGGAGGCGGTGGGCGCCGCCTTGCCCTTGCCCTCGTCGGCCTTGTCCTGGTCGTCGCCGGAACCGCCGCAGGCGGTGACGAGCAGGGCCAGCGCGGCGGCGGAGGCGGCGAGCGCGGTGCGACGGACGGAACTGGTTCTCACGGAGGAACTCTTTCTCGAAGGTGCGGAGTGATGATCCGCATCACGTGCGCGCACTCTAAACACAGCTGCTTCACAGTTGATCATCGGGCCCCCCACGGAATCCCGGCGTGACACAGCCCACCTGTCGCCGCGGTCGAACTCCGTTAACAATGGACTGTGATCTCTCCGGTCTCCTCGATGCCCCGGAGCGCCCACCGGCAGCGGCCGGAGGCGACTCCCTACCTCGACCTCACGCGTTCCGAGTGGAGCGCGTTGCGGGACAAGACGCCGCTGCCGCTGACGGCGGCGGAGGTCGAACAGCTGCGTGGTCTCGGCGACGTCATCGACCTCGACGAGGTGCGGGACATCTATCTGCCGTTGTCCCGGCTGCTCAACCTCTACGTCCGTGCCACCGACGGCCTGCGGGGGGCGCTCAACACGTTCCTCGGCGAGAAGGGCTCCCAGTCGGGCACGCCCTTCGTCATAGGGGTCGCCGGTTCCGTCGCCGTCGGCAAGTCCACGGTGGCCCGGCTGCTGCAGGCGCTGCTGTCCCGCTGGCCGGAGCACCCACGGGTGGAACTGGTCACCACGGACGGCTTCCTGCTGCCCACGAAGGAACTCCAGGCGCGCGGCCTGATGTCGCGGAAGGGGTTCCCCGAGTCCTACGACCGCCGCGCGCTGACGCGGTTCGTCGCCGACATCAAGGCGGGCAAGGCCGAAGTCACCGCCCCCGTTTACTCCCACCTCATCTACGACATCGTCCCGGACGAGAAGCTCACGGTGCGGCGGCCGGACATCCTGATCGTCGAGGGCCTCAACGTCCTGCAGCCGGCCCTTCCCGGCAAGGACGGCCGCACCCGCGTCGGTCTCGCCGACTACTTCGACTTCAGCGTGTACGTCGACGCCCGGACCGAGGACATCGAGCAGTGGTACCTGAACCGGTTCCGCAAGCTGCGGGGCACGGCGTTCCAGGACCCGTCCTCGTACTTCCGGAAGTACACGCAGGTGTCCGAGGAGGAGGCGCTGGACTACGCCGGCACGATGTGGCGGACCATCAACAAGCCGAACCTCGTCGAGAACATCGCCCCTACGCGGGGCCGGGCGACGCTGGTGCTGCGCAAGGGCCCGGACCACAAGGTCCAACGCCTGAGCCTCCGCAAGCTGTAGGTGTCGCCGGGGGGCGCTGCACACCTGGCGCCCCCACGAGCACCCGGCGCGGGTGCGGGCCCCTCGGGGGGCTGCGCACCCCGGCGCGTAGGCGCGTACCCGGCGTCGGTGCGGGTCGCCGGGTAAGTCCGCGCACCCCGGCGCCAGACGCATACCCGGCGCGGGAGCGGGCCGGGGGGAGTCCGCGCACCCCGGCGCCGACGGGGTGCCGCCGCGCCCACCCGTGCCGCCCAGGCGGCACGACTGCCCGCAGTTGGCGGCAGCTTGCTGCCGCCGTCCGCCCGCGCGCCCGTGGCGAAGGGTGATGGCCCGCCACGGCGTTGGAGTGGTCGCCGACGGCGGGGAGGGGACGGGGTGGGGGTGGGCGGCGCCCGCAGCGGCTGGCGCGTCCGCACCCTGCACTTCTCCAGGCGACCCAGTCGCGCCAGACCGAGGACGACCACCCCCGCCCCGGCCCCGCACCACCCACCGCCCGTAGGCGCTACGCCCGCCCCCACCGGACCGCAACCCTGCGCCGCAGGCGTCAAACCTCAACCCCCACCGGGCAGGAACCGCGCCGCAGGCCGGACCTCAGCCCAGTGCCGACTTCACCGCATCAGCCAGCCGCCCCGCCACCGACCGCGCCTGGTCGATGTCAGCGGCTTCCACCATGACTCGGACGAGGGGCTCCGTACCCGACGGGCGCAACAGCACACGACCCGTCTCGCCGAGCTCCCGCTCCGCCTCCGACACCGCCGTGGCCAGTTCGGCCGACGTCTTCACACGGGACTTGTCAACGTCCGGAACGTTGATCAGCACCTGCGGCAACCGCTCCATCACAGAAGCCAGCTCCCGCAACGACCGCCCGCTCTCCGCGACCCGCGCCGCCAGCAGCAGCCCCGTCAGCGTCCCGTCCCCGGTCGTCGCGTGGTCGAGGATGATGACGTGCCCGGACTGCTCGCCGCCCAAGGCGAACCCGTGCTCCTTCATCTCCTCCAGCACGTACCGGTCCCCCACCGCCGTCTGGACGAGCCGGATCCCCTCCCGCTCCATGGCGAGCTTGAACCCGAGGTTCGACATCACGGTCGCGACCACCGTGTCGGACCGCAGCGCGGACCGCTCCCGCATGGCCAGCGCGAGCACCGCGAGGATCTGGTCCCCGTCGACCTCCTCGCCCGTGTGGTCCACGGCCAGGCACCGGTCCGCGTCACCGTCGTGCGCGATCCCCAGCGCGGCCCCGTGCTCCACCACGGCGGCCTTCAGCTGCGCGAGATGCGTGGACCCGCAGCCGTCGTTGATGTTCAGCCCGTCCGGCTCGGCCCCGATGGTGACGACCTCGGCCCCGGCCTGCCGGAACGCCTCGGGGGACGCCAGGGACGCCGCCCCGTGCGCCTCGTCCAGCACGATCTTCAGCCCGTCGAGCCGGTTCGGCAGCACGCCCACGAGGTGGGCGACATACGTGTCCAGCCCCTTCTCGTGGTCCCGCACACGCCCGACGCCGCTCCCGGTCGGCCGCTCCCAGGGAGCGCCGGTGCGGTGCTCCGCGTAGACGGCCTCGATCCGGTCCTCCAGCTCGTCGGCGAGCTTGTGCCCTCCGCGCGCGAAGAACTTGATGCCGTTGTCCGGCATGGCGTTGTGGCTCGCGGAGAGCATCACGCCGAGGTCCGCGCCGAGCGAGCCGGTGAGGTGGGCGACGGCCGGCGTCGGCAGCACGCCGACCCGCAGGACGTCCACACCCGCGCTGGCGAGGCCGGCGACCACGGCGGCCTCCAGGAACTCACCGGAGGCGCGCGGGTCCCGCCCGACGACGGCGGTGGGCCGGTGCCCTTCGAACGTGCCCGCCTCGGCCAGTACGTGCGCCGCGGCCACGGAGAGGCCGAGCGCCAGCTCCGCCGTGAGATCCGCGTTGGCGACACCGCGCACGCCGTCCGTGCCGAAGAGTCGTCCCACTTGTCCTCCTGAGGATGCGTCAGTATCGACAGCCGTCCAGGGCCCCGCCACCGAGGTCCCGCCGAGGCGAGGGACCGGCCCGTACGGCCGACGGCTGTGCCACTGACAAAGCTGAGCTTGTGCTGTGCTCGACCGTCGGGTGTTCGACGGTCGCGGACCGTCCACGGCTCCCGAGTGAGGGGAACGCGCACCACGGTCTCACCGGGCGTACACCACGGCGTCACCGCCCGACCATCCGATCACATTAGCGTTTGAGCGCCTTGTGCCGTTATACGCCCACGGCAGTGAATAAACGAACGCCCCGGCAGCACGTTGGCGTGCCGCCGGGGCGTTCGGAGTACGCGCGAGCGCCCTGTGATTAGCGCTTGCTGTACTGCGGGGCCTTGCGGGCCTTCTTCAGACCGGCCTTCTTCCGCTCGACCGCACGGTCGTCGCGGCGCAGGAAGCCGGCCTTCTTCAGCGCGCCACGGTTGTTGTCGACATCCGCCTCGTTCAGCGCACGGGCGACACCGAGACGGAGCGCACCGGCCTGACCGGAGACACCGCCACCCGCGATGCGGGCGATGACGTCGTAGCGGCCTTCGAGCTCGAGCACCTTGAAGGGCTCGTTGACTTCCTGCTGGTGCACCTTGTTCGGGAAGTAGTCCTCGAGGGTGCGACCGTTGATCTTCCACTTGCCGGTGCCCGGGACGATCCGGACACGGGCGATGGCGTTCTTGCGGCGGCCCAGGCCGGCGGCCGGCTGGGGCTCACCGAAGCGGGACGCCATGGACTCCGAGGTGTACTCGCCCTCGACGGGCGCGTCCGACTCGGTGGTGTAGCTGTCGATGTCAAGCTCTTCGAGCGGCTGCTCGGCAGTGGTCTCGGCCACGATGCTCCTCAGATTCTCTTCAGTCTTAGGGGGTGGCCGGACTTACTGCGCGACCTGGGTGATCTCGAACGGCACCGGCTGCTGGGCAGCGTGCGGGTGCTGGTCGCCCGAGTAGACCTTCAGCTTCGAGAGCATCTGACGGCCCAGGGTGTTCTTGGGGAGCATGCCCTTGACGGCCTTCTCGATGGCCTTCTCGGGGTTCTTGGCAAGCAGCTCGTCGTAGCGGACGGAGCGCAGACCACCCGGGTAGCCCGAGTGGCGGTACGCCATCTTCTGGGTCCGCTTGTTGCCGGAGAGGTGCACCTTGTCGGCGTTGATGATGATGACGAAGTCACCGGTGTCGACGTGAGGGGCGTAGATCGGCTTGTGCTTGCCACGCAGGATGGAGGCGGCAGTGGAGGCCAGACGGCCCAGGACGACGTCCTGAGCGTCGATGACGTGCCACTGGCGCGTCACATCGCCGGGCTTGGGGCTGTACGTACGCACGGTTCGTAGCCTTCGCTTCTTCAGTGAATGGTCCTGACAAGGTCACCGAAGACGATCACGACAGCCCTGACCGCACAGCGGTGACGCAAACCGCGTGCTGGTCGCTGGTCATCGGCCCGGTGGACCGGTGTAAGGGCCCCTCACGTGAGAATGAGTAAGCCACTACACACAACAGAGATGCAGAATACCCGCGCTCGGCCGGACGGGTCAAAACGAGCCCGCCGACCGTGGGGCACCCCCGAGTCTAAGGCCGCACCCCGCCCTCCACGGGCGTACGCCACTCGTTCGGCTCCTCCCCCGGATCCGCCGCCCCAGGCGCCCCCCGCACACCGTGGTACGCCACCGTCCCCGCCAGCACACACAGCGTGACCGCGTCCCGGAAGGCCCGCCGCTTGTCCGACTCCAGCCACGGCCAGGTCACCCCCGGCAGCTGCGGCACCAGAGCGAGCCAGAACCACGGCCGCCGGGCCACCGCCCCCGCGTACGGCAGGCCGGCGACCAGCAGCGGCAGCACGACCAGCAGGTAGTGGTTGTAGGACGGCCGGGACACCAGGAACGCGGACAGCATCAGCCCGGCGGACGTCTCGGACAGGCGCAGCGCCTCGGGCCCCGGCCCCCGCCACCTCCGGTAGGCGCAGACCACGCCCACCGCGGCGGCGGCCACCGCCAGCGCCGTGGCCAGGGCCTGGGGCACCCCGAGCCGGGGCAGCACGGCCGCGGGACCGGCCTCGTAGAGCCGCAGGAAGGCGTCGTCGGCGGTGAACAGGAAGGGCAAGGTCTGTGTGAGGAAGCCCGTGGGATCGGGGAGGAACAGCGCGGCCACCACCGAGGACACCGCCGGCACCAGCACCACCAGGGCCAGCGCGCCCCACCGGCGCGCGAAGAGGAACAGCAGCGCCATCGGCGCGAGCAGCGGTTTCAGCGCCACCGCCACCCCGATCACCGCGCCCGCCGCGATCCACCGGCCCCGGCTCGCCAGCAGCAGGCACAGGGGCAGCGCCAGCACCGCCGTCACCGTCCAGTTGCCCAGCCGCACCAGCTGCGCGAACGGCGCGAACCCGACCACCAGGCCGACCAGCCCGAGGACGGCGAGCCTGCTGTGCAGCGCGACCCGGTGCAGCAGCAGCGCGCACACCCAGCCCAGGACGAGCGCGACGGTCACCAGCACCGGCATCAGGACGTCCAGCACGGACCGCGGCAGCAGCGCCTGCGGGGCGGCGGCGACGACCGCGCTGGGAAAATAGAGGAAGTGCGCGTCGTCGTACGGCGATCCGCCGTCCAGCCAGGTGCGCGCCGCGTCCACGACGATGCTGTTGTCCATGCCTCCGTCCGAGGTCACCAGCACCGTATGGGTCGTCAGCGCGCCCAGCACCGCCAGCAGTCCGACCCACCAGAGCACACCCGCAGGTCGCACCAACCACCCGGAGATGTCGCCTTTGTCCGTCGCCATGGACGCAACGCTAGGGCCTCGCGGGCTCGTTGAGGCGGACCAGCACACCCCTTGCCCCGTCTAAGATGCGCCCCATGAGCTTTGGGCAGGGGGGACCTCCGCAGCAGTGGGATCCCTGGAAACCGAATTCCCAGCAGCCGTGGAACGGCGGCAGCGCCGGCGGGTCACCCGACTGGGCCGCGCTCGCCGACGCGTCCGAGGCGCGCGCCAAGCGGCGCCGGCTGCTGTTCATAGGCGGCGGCGCACTCGCCACCGTCGCGATAGGCACGGCCGTGGCGGTCGCCGTCGTGTCCGCGAACGGCAGCAACCAGGCCTCCCCGGGCACCTCCTCCCAGTTGCCGGGGACCTCCGACCTGCCGAGCCCCACCGGCACGGTCCCGTCGTTCGCGCCGACGAGCGCGCCGCCCCCGCTGGACCCGAAGGAGTTCGTCGCCAGCGCGCAGAAGGACAAGGCGCCGCTGAGCCCCGACATCCTCTTCCCGGGCACGCAGCTGACCATGGGCGACACGGTCTACAAGAAGGGCCCCACGGCGGACACCACCAACTGCGGCTCCGCGGCCAAGGCGACGCTCCCCAAGGTCCTCACCGACAACAAGTGCACGCGGATGATCCGGGTCACCTACACCCGGGAGGGCGTGGCGGTGACGGTGGGCGTGGCGGTGTTCGCGACCGAGGCGCAGGCGACGAAGGCCAAGCAGCAGGCGGACAAGAAAAGCATCGTCAAGTCGCTGTCGGGCGGCGGCGTGAAGGACTTCTGCGTCGGCGCGGTGTGCCGCTCGACGACCAACGCCTACGGCCGCTACGCCTACTTCACCCTGGCCGGCTTCACCAACGGCAAGGACGTGGCGGAGAAGGACAAGGCCGTCTTCAAGACCGGCGACGACCTCCAGGAGTTCACGTACCGTCAGATCCGCCGCAGGGGCGAGGCACAGGCGTCGGCGGCGGCGGTCGGATAGCGCCGCCCGCGCGACGTCAGCAGCAGCCGGCCGGCGGCAGGGTCCGCTTGTTGCGCGCTTCCACGCTGCGCGCCGCGAGCAGCTCGTCGGCCGGGTAGCCGACCTCCTCAAGGGTCAGGCCGTGCGGGCGTACGACATGGACCGCCGAGTCCCGTACGCCCGCCGCCAGCACCTTCGCGGGCCAGTCCGGCGGGCGGTGGCCGTCGCCCACGAACAGCAGCGCGCCGATCAGCGAGCGCACCATGTTGTGGCAGAAGGCGTCGGCCCGCACGGTGGCCGTGATGATCCCGTCGTCCCCGCGCACCAGGCTCAGCTGCTGCAGCGTCCGGATGGTCGTCGCACCCTCGCGCCGCTTGCAGTAGGCGGCGAAGTCGTGCTCGCCCAGCAGTCCGCGCGCGGCCTCGTTCATGGCGTCCACGTCCAGCGGCCAGTCGTGCCACAGCACGTGGCCGCGCAGCAGCGGGTCGACCCCGCCGGGGTTGTCGGTGACGCGGTAGGCGTAGCGCCGCCAGATCGCGGAGAACCGCGCGTCGAAGCCGCTCGGCGCCTCCCGCAGCGCCCACACCCGCACGTCCCGCGGCAGCCGCCCGGCGAGCCGCTTCAGCAGCTTGGTGTGGTGCTCGGCCCACACCTCGCGCGGCAGGTCCACGTGCGCGACCTGGCCACGGGCGTGCACACCGGCGTCGGTCCGCCCCGCCACGGTCAGCTCGTACGTCGTCGTGGACCGCGTCACGGTCCGCAGCGCGTCCTCGATCTCCCCCTGCACAGTCCGCCGCCCACCGGCCTGCTTGGCCCACCCGGAGAACTCGGTCCCGTCGTAGGAAAGATCCAGCCGAACCCGCACCACACCACTCACCCGGACAACTCCCTTCCCAAACGAAGCGGGCCCGCTCCTCGAAAGAAGCGGGCCCACCGGTACGCCCCGAAGGGGCGCGGGGAACTGCGCGACCAGCCACGACGAGAGCCGCAGCCAAGGCGACCACCCAGTCCCCGCCAAAAACGCTTACGCGTCCTTCGACTCCTCGGCCGCGGCCTCGTCGTCGGCCTTGGTCGTGTCGACCTTGGCCTCGGTGGCCTCGCCGGCCTCGGCGTCCTTGGCGGACCGCTTGGTCGCCGCCTCGGCCTCGCCGACCGCGGCCTGCTGCACCGTCAGCGCCTCGACCAGCTCGATGACGGCCATGGGCGCGTTGTCGCCACGGCGGTTACCGATCTTGGTGATGCGGGTGTAGCCACCGGGACGGTTCTCGTACCGCGGGCCGATCTCGGTGAAGAGCGTGTGGACGATGCTCTTGTCCGTGATCACCTGGAGCACCTGACGGCGGTTGTGAAGGTCGCCCTTCTTCGCCTTGGTGACCAGACGCTCGGCGTACGGACGCAGCTTGCGCGCCTTCGCCTCGGTGGTGGTGATGCGGCCGTGCTCGAACAGCGCCTTGGCGAGGTTCGCGAGAAGCAGCTTCTCGTGCGCGGCACTGCCGCCCATACGGGCACCCTTGGTGGGCCTCGGCATGATGACTCTCCTGTGTGTCTGCCCCGGCCGTATCAGGTACCGGAGTCAGTATCCGAGCAGGCGGTCGCCTGTCGGAGATCCAGGACGCCTTCACCGACGTCCTGGAGGACCCGCGCCCCCGAAGGGGCGCGGGGGACCGCGCGACCAGCCGAAACCGGCCGGCAGTCAGCAACGGACCGCAGGTCCCGAGCTCAGTACTGCTCGGTCTCCACGAAACCCGCGTCCGCGTCGTCGTCCGCGCCGAACGCGTCCGCCGCGGCGGTCGGGTCGAACCCGGGAGGCGAGTCCTTGAGCGCCAGGCCCATGCCGGCCAGCTTGGCCTTGACCTCGTCGATGGACTTCGCACCGAAGTTGCGGATGTCGAGCAGGTCCGCCTCGGACCGCGCGACGAGCTCACCCACGGAGTGGATGCCCTCACGCTTGAGGCAGTTGTACGACCGGACCGTGAGCTCCAGCTCCTCGATCGGCAGCGCCAGATCGGCGGCGAGGGCGGCGTCCGTCGGGGACGGACCCATGTCGATGCCCTCGGCGTCGATGTTCAGCTCGCGGGCGAGACCGAACAGCTCGACCAGGGTCTTGCCGGCCGACGCCATGGCGTCACGCGGGCGCATGGCCTGCTTGGTCTCGACGTCGACGATCAGCTTGTCGAAGTCGGTCCGCTGCTCGACTCGGGTCGCCTCGACCTTGTAGGTGACCTTGAGGACCGGCGAGTAGATCGAGTCGACCGGGATCCGGCCGATCTCCTGGCCGACCTGCTTGTTCTGCACGGCGGAGACGTAGCCGCGACCGCGCTCGACGGTCAGCTCCATCTCCAGCTTGCCCTTGCCGTTGAGCGTGGCGAGGACGAGGTCCGGGTTGTGCACCTCGACACCGGCCGGGGGCGCGATGTCGGCGGCGGTGACCAGACCCGGGCCCTGCTTGCGCAGGTACATCACGACCGGCTCGTCGTGCTCCGAGGAGACGACCAGCTGCTTGATGTTGAGGATCAGGTCGGTGACGTCCTCCTTGACGCCCGGCACGGTGGTGAACTCGTGCAGGACGCCGTCGATGCGGATGCTGGTGACAGCGGCACCGGGGATCGACGACAGGAGGGTACGGCGCAGGGAGTTGCCGAGGGTGTAACCGAAGCCCGGCTCCAGCGGCTCGATCACGAACCGGGAGCGGAATTCGTCGACGACCTCTTCGGTCAACGAGGGACGCTGAGCGATCAGCATGTGTGGATCAGATCCTTCTTTCGTGGACGCCCGCTATTTGACGCCCGACGGAAACCGCACCCGGTGACAAGTGCGGGTACTGCAAGGGTACGGGCGATACGGCCCTTGCGAGCCGTACCGCCCGGAACCTCAGGAAACCGGTGCCTCAGACGCGGCGGCGCTTGGGCGGACGGCAGCCGTTGTGCGGGGTCGGGGTGACGTCCTGGATGGAGCCGACCTCGAGGCCCGTGGCCTGCAGGGAGCGGATGGCGGTCTCACGACCGGAACCCGGGCCCTTGACGAACACGTCGACCTTGCGCATGCCGTGCTCCTGGGCGCGGCGGGCGGCCGACTCGGCGGCCATCTGCGCGGCGAACGGCGTGGACTTCCGGGAGCCCTTGAAGCCGACGTGGCCGGCGGAGGCCCAGGAGATCACGTTGCCGGACGGGTCCGTGATCGAGACGATCGTGTTGTTGAACGTGCTCTTGATGTGCGCGTGGCCGTGAGCGACGTTCTTCTTTTCCTTGCGGCGCACCTTCTTGGCAGCGCCCTGACGACCCTTGGGGGGCATCTATAACTCCTACGGGAGGTGGTCGGTCCTGCAGCAAGACCGCTGGATGAGCGTCCGCTGAGGACTACTTCTTGCCCGGCTTCTTCTTGCCGGCGATGGCGCGACGCGGGCCCTTGCGGGTACGCGCGTTGGTGCTGGTGCGCTGACCGCGGACGGGCAGACCGCGACGGTGACGCAGACCCTGGTAGGTACCGATCTCGACCTTGCGGCGGATGTCGGCCTGGATCTCGCGACGGAGGTCACCCTCGGTCTTGATGTTGCTGTCGACGTACTCGCGGATCGCGACGAGCTGCTCCTCGGAGAGGTCGCGAACGCGGGTGTTCGGGTCGACGCCGGTGGCGGCCAGCGTCTGCTGCGAAAGGGTCCGGCCGATGCCGAACACGTAGGTGAGGGCGATCTCCACGCGCTTTTCGCGCGGGATGTCAACACCGGAAACGCGTGCCATTCAATGGCTCCAGTTGATTGTCGGAGGTCTTCCACAGGACCGGATCCCCGCCCGCCGTACCAGGTACGGGCCGGGTCCCCGGCCTCCGAGCCGGGGGTGTCGAGCCGTGCGGCTCGGGACCTGCGTATGAACGTGTGTTGCTCGCGTCGCGCGAAGTCTGCGGAAGTCGCAGAGGGTGGATCAGTGCTGCGGTCAGCCCTGGCGCTGCTTGTGGCGCGGGTTGTCGCAGATGACCATGACCCGGCCGTGACGGCGGATCACCCTGCACTTGTCGCAGATCTTCTTGACGCTCGGCTTGACCTTCATGGGTGTGAGGTTCTCCGGGTCAGTGCCATCACCCCGGCGGGCCGGGGAGCGGGCAAGATCTACTTGTACCGGTAGACGATCCGGCCACGCGTCAGGTCGTACGGAGACAGCTCCACCACGACCCGGTCGTCAGGGAGGATGCGGATGTAGTGCATACGCATCTTGCCGCTGATGTGTGCCAGGACCTGGTGGCCGTTCTGGAGCTCGACCCTGAACATGGCGTTCGGAAGAGACTCGACGACAGTGCCCTCGATCTCGATGGCACCTTGCTTCTTGGCCACGCTTCGCCCTTCGAATCGACTACCTTGATCGACTCTCGCGTGCACCATGACCACATGCAGACATGCGGGTGCACAAGAGCCGACGAGTCAGTCTACGTCAGCGCACCCGGAAAAACGAATCGTGAGATTCTGCCCCGTCCGGGAGATCCTTAACCGAACGCCGGCCGTCGTCAGGCGGGCGGGGCCCCGGGCCGTCGTCAGGCCGGCGGGTTCGGTGCCGCCGTGACGCCCGGAACCGATCCTTGACGACGCCCTCGCGGGCTCGGCTCCGGGGCGCCTCGCAAGCTCCGCGCGGCCGCGCCGGCCTCCGACCGGCCGGCGGGGCCCCGGGCCGTCGTCAGGCGAGCGGGTCCGGCGCCGCCGTGACGCCCATCTCGGCGAGCTTCGCCTTGCCGCCGTCGGGGGCGGTGAGGACCAGCGGGCCCTGCTCGGTCAGGGCGACCGAGTGCTCCCAGTGCGAGGACCAGGTGCCGTCGGTGGTGATCACGGTCCAGTCGTCGGAGAGGACCTCGGTCCGGGGGGTCCCGAGGGAGACCATCGGCTCGATCGCCAGGCAGAAGCCGGGGACCAGCTTGGGGCCCTTGCCGCGCTTGCGGTCCACGTAGTTCAGCAGGTGCGGGTCCATGTGCATCTCGGTGCCGATGCCGTGGCCGCCGTAGTCCTCGATGATCCCGTACTTGCCGCCGCCGGGCTTGGGCTGGCGGCGGATGTACGTCTCGACGGCCCGGGAGATGTCGACCAGCCGGTTGCCCTGCTTCATGGCCGCGATGCCGGCCCACATCGACTCCTCGGTCACCCGGGACAGCTCGATCAGCTCCGGGGAGTGCCCCGAGCCGACGAACGCGGTGTACGCGGCGTCGCCGTGCCAGCCGTCGATGATCGCGCCGCAGTCGATGGAGATGATGTCCCCGTCCTTGAGGACCACGTCGTCGGACGGGATGCCGTGCACCACGACCTCGTTCACCGAGGTGCAGATGGTGGCGGGGAAGCCGCCGTAACCGAGGAAGTTCGGCTTGGCGTCGTGCTCGGCGAGCACCTTGCGGGCGACCTGGTCCAGATCCTTCGTGGAGGCCCCGGGCACCGCGGCCTCCCGGGTGGCCGCGTGAATGGCGGCGACGACCAGCCCCGCCTCGCGCATCTTGGCGATCTGCTCAGGGCTCTTGATCTGCACCATGGGGACGACGGCCTTTCTGGACCAGAGGGAAAGACGAACGCTTCCAACGATACGGGCGTCCGCCGCCCCGGTTCCCGCCGAGGGGCGGCGCAGCGGGTCCCGCCCACGCCACAGCCGCGGCCCCTCGGAGGGGAACCGCGGCTGTGAACGGCGGGAGCAGGGCTACTGGGAGCTCTTCAGCGCCTCCAGCGCCCGGCCGGTGACCTCGTCGACGGGACCCATCGCGGAGATGGTCACCACCAGGCCCTGGGCCCGGTAGTAGTCGATGATCGGCTCGGTCTGCGTGTGGTAGACCTCCAGCCGCGTGCGGACGGTCTCCTCGGAGTCGTCGTCGCGCTGGTACAGCTCGCCACCGCAGAGGTCGCAGACGCCCTCCTGCTTCGGGGGGCTGTAGGTCACGTGGAACACGTGCGCGGAGTCCTTGCGGCAGACGCGCCGGCCGGCGATCCGCTTCACGACCTCGTCCTCGGGAGCCTCGAGGTCGAGCACCGCGTCCAGCTTGATGCCCTCGGTCTTCAGCAGCTCGTCCAGCGCCTCGGCCTGCGACACGTTGCGCGGGAAGCCGTCCAGCAGGAAGCCGCCCTCGGCGTCGGGCTGCTCCATGCGGTCCTTGGCCATGGCGATGGTGACCTCGTCGGGGACGAGGTTACCGGCGTCCATGTAGGACTTCGCGAGCTTCCCGAGCTCGGTCTGCCGGCTGATGTTGGCGCGGAACAGGTCGCCCGTGGAGATGTGCGGGATGCGCAGTTTCTCGGCAAGGCGGGTTGCCTGTGTGCCCTTCCCAGCACCCGGCGGCCCGACGAGGACGATTCGCATCAGCGGAGGAACCCTTCGTAATTGCGCTGCTGGAGCTGGCTCTCGATCTGCTTCACGGTCTCGAGACCGACACCCACGATGATCAGGATGCTGGTCCCGCCGAACGGGAAGTTCTGGTTCGCCCCGAAACCAACCAACGCCATCGTCGGTACGAGAGCGATCAACCCCAAGTACAGCGAACCCGGCCAGGTGATCCGGTTGAGTACGTAACTCAGATACTCAGCGGTCGGTCGGCCAGCCCGGATGCCCGGGATGAAGCCACCATACTTCTTCATGTTGTCCGCGACTTCCTCGGGGTTGAACGAGATCGCCACGTAGAAGAACGCGAAGAACACGATGAGCAAGAAGTACAGCGTCACGTAGATCGGGTGGTCACCGCGGACGAGGTGCGACTCGATCCAGGTCTTCCAGCCCGAGGTGCCGCTGGAGAACTGCGCGATCAGCGCCGGGATGTACAGCAGCGACGAGGCGAAGATGACCGGGATCACACCGGCCTGGTTCACCTTGAGCGGGATGTAGGTGGACGTGCCGCCGTAGGAGCGGCGCCCGATCATGCGCTTCGCGTACTGGACGGGGATCCTGCGCTGTGCCTGCTCGACGAAGACGACCAGGCCGACCATGACCAGGCCCACGGCGATGACGGTGCCGAACTCGATCCAGCCGCCCGCCAGGCTGCCCTGCTCCTTGATGGCCCACAGGGCGGAGGGGAAGGTCGCGGCGATCGAGATGAACATCAGGATCGACATGCCGTTGCCGACGCCGCGGTCGGTGATGAGCTCACCGAGCCACATGACCATGGCCGTACCGGCGGTCATGGTGATGACCATGGTGATGGTCACGAAGATCGACTGGTCCGGGACGATCTGGCCCGCGACCGGGCAGCCCTGGAAGAGGGCGCCGCTGCGGGCGGTGGCCACCAGGCCGGTGCCCTGCAGGATGGCGAGCGCGACCGTCAGGTAACGGGTGTACTGCGTGATCTTCGCCGTGCCGGCCTGTCCCTCCTTCTTGAGGGCTTCCAGGCGCGGGATCACCACGGTCAGCAGCTGCAGAATGATGCTCGCCGTGATGTACGGCATGATGCCGAGCGCGAAGACCGTGATCTGGAGCAGCGCACCGCCGCTGAACATGTTCACCAGACCGAACAGGCCCTGGTTCGCCTGGGCGGCGTCGATACAGGTCTGGACGTTCCGGTAGTCGACACCCGGGATGGGAATGTGCGTACCGACCCGGTACACCACGATGATGCCGAGCGTGAAGAGCAGCTTCTTGCGCAGGTCGGGCGTCTTGAACGCCCGGGCGAACGCGGTGAGCACGGTGCCTCCTGCGACCCCCCGCGCGACTGCGTCAAGGGTGATGGTCTGAGATTCCGACTGAGGACGAATACGTAACGGTCAACTGCCGCCCTGAGTGCCCCGCGTGGGGCGCCCGAGGTCAACGGGCAGCGCAGGCCACCTTACCGGCGAGACTGCCGCCCTAGGAACGACCAACCGGGGATACCCCATTTGTGGGGTATCCCCGGTCGGGATCGCTCTACGTCATCAAGACACCTGACGGGTCAGACGAGCTCGGTGACGGTACCGCCGGCGGCGGTGATCTTCTCCTTGGCGGAGCCGGAGACGGCGTCGACCGTCACCTGCAGCGCCACGGAGATCTCGCCCTGGCCCAGGACCTTGACGAGGCTGTTCTTGCGCACGGCGCCCTTGGCGACCAGGTCCTCGACCGTGACCTCTCCGCCCTCGGGGTAGAGGGAGGCGAGCTTGTCCAGGTTCACGACCTGGAACTCGGTCTTGAACGGGTTCTTGAAGCCCTTGAGCTTCGGGAGACGCATGTGGAGGGGCATCTGGC
Source organism: Streptomyces sp. CNH189 (assembly GCF_000527195.1). Classification (NCBI taxonomy): domain Bacteria; kingdom Bacillati; phylum Actinomycetota; class Actinomycetes; order Kitasatosporales; family Streptomycetaceae; genus Streptomyces; species Streptomyces sp. CNH189. The sequence continues at coordinate 284,342 of NZ_AZUS01000002.1, read as the reverse complement.
CACCCTCGAAGCGCTCCGGAACCTGGTAACGGGCCTTGGTGCCCTTGGTACCACGACCGGCCGTCTTACCCTTCGACGCCTCACCACGACCGACACGGGTCTTCGCGGTCTTGGCGCCGGGGGCGGGACGGAGGTTGTGGATCTTGAGCGGGTTGTTCTCCGCCATGATCAGTCGACCTCCTCGACCGTCACGAGGTGGCGGACGGTGTGCACCATGCCGCGGAACTCGGGACGATCCTCCTTGACGACCTGCGTGTTGATGCCCTTGAGACCAAGGGAGCGCAGGGTGTCACGGTGGTTCTGCTTGCTGCCGATGTAGGACTTGACCTGCGTAATCTTGAGCTGCGCCATGATTACGCACCCGCCCCGGCACGCGCACGGAGAAGAGCCGCGGGAGCGACGTCCTCGAGGGGCAGACCACGGCGGGCCGCGATCTCCTCGGGACGCTGCAGGCCCTTGAGGGCCTCCACGGTCGCGTGCACGATGTTGATCTGGTTGTCGGAGCCGAGCGACTTCGACAGCACGTCGTGGATACCGGCGCACTCGAGCACGGCGCGCACCGGACCACCGGCGATCACACCGGTACCGGGCGACGCGGGCTTGAGCAGCACGACGCCGGCAGCCTTCTCACCCTGGATGGGGTGCGGGATGGTGCCCTGGATGCGGGGGACCTTGAAGAAGTGCTTCTTGGCCTCCTCAACACCCTTGGCGATGGCGGCCGGCACCTCCTTGGCCTTGCCGTATCCGACACCCACGGTGCCGTCACCGTCGCCCACCACGACCAGCGCGGTGAAGCTGAAGCGACGACCACCCTTCACAACCTTGGCGACACGGTTGATCGCGACAACGCGCTCAACGTATGCGGTCTTCTCGGCGGCGGCTGCGCCACCGTCACGGCCCTTCCGGTCCCGCCGCTCGCCGCCACCGGCACCGCCACCGCGGCGCTGGGGTCCAGCCATTGGAATTACCTCTCTCTGTTTCCGCTAGCTACGGAACCGGCTCAGAACTTCAGTCCGGCTTCGCGGGCGGCGTCCGCCAGAGCGGCGATGCGCCCGGCGTACTGGTTGCCACCACGGTCGAACACGACGGCCTCGACACCGGCGGCCTTGGCGCGCTCGGCGACCAGGGCGCCGACCTGCTTGGCCTGCGCGGACTTGTCGCCCTCGCCACCGCGGACGGACGCGTCCAGGGTGGACGCCGACGCCAGGGTGTGACCCTTCAGGTCGTCGATCACCTGCGCCACGATGTGGCGGTTGGAACGAGTCACGACCAGGCGAGGACGCTCGGCGGTGCCGGCGACCTTCTTGCGGATCCGGATGTGACGACGCTTGATAGCAGCACGCTTGTAGGCGTCGCCCTTGAGGATCTTCTGCCCGTATGCCATGGCTTACTTACCCGCCTTTCCGACCTTGCGGCGGATGACTTCGCCCTCGTACTTGACGCCCTTGGCCTTGTACGGGTCGGGCTTGCGCAGCTTGCGGATGTTGGCCGCAACCTCGCCGACCTTCTGCTTGTCGATGCCCTCGACCGAGAAACGGGTGGGGGCCTCCACCTTGAAGGTGATGCCCTCGGGGGCCTCGACCGTGATCGGGTGGCTGTAGCCGAGGGAGAACTCCAGGTTCGAACCCTTGGCGACAACGCGGTAACCGACACCGCTGATCTCGAGCTTCTTCACGTAACCCTGGGTCACGCCGGTGATCATGTTCGCCACCAGCGTGCGGGACAGGCCGTGCAGGGCCTTGTTCTGACGCTCGTCGTTGGGGCGGGTGACGTTCAGAACGCCGTCCTCACCCTTGGCGATCTCGATCGGCGCCACGACGGTGTGAGTCAGCGAGCCCTTCGGGCCCTTGACCGAAACCGTACGGCCGTCGATGGTGACGTCCACGCCGGCGGGAACCGCGATGGGGAGCTTGCCGATGCGCGACATAGCTGTTTCCTCCGTTCCCTTCCGCTACCAGACGTAGGCGAGGACTTCCCCACCCACGCCCTTCTTGCCGGCCTGCTTGTCGGTGAGGAGCCCGTGCGACGTGGAGATGATCGCCACGCCGAGGCCGCCCAGCACCTTCGGCAGGTTGGTGGACTTCGCGTACACCCGGAGACCGGGCTTGGAGATCCGCTTGATGCCCGCGATGGAGCGCTCACGGTTGGGACCGAACTTGAGGTCCAGGACGAGGCTCTTGCCGACCTCGGCGTCCTCGACCTTCCAGCCCGTGATGAAGCCCTCCTGCTGGAGGATCTCCGCGATGTGCGACTTGATCTTCGAGTGCGGCATCGCCACGGTGTCGTGGTACGCCGAGTTCGCGTTCCGCAGACGCGTAAGCATGTCTGCGATCGGATCAGTCATGGTCATGAATTGGCCTTCGGCCTCTCTCGCCGGGGTTTCCTGGTGCGCCATCCCTCTCCCCGATCCGAGACGGGACGGGTGCGGCGCGGTGGACCTACGGCGTAGTAAGTCGTATGGGCACGGCAGGCGCCCAACCCCACAAGCCTAAGCCATGGGGAGTGGGCGTCCTGCCGCCCCAGTTGCTTACCGAGAGTCCTGGGAGTGGGGAAGTACCCGACTACCAGGAGCTCTTGGTCACGCCCGGCAGCTCGCCACGGTGAGCCATCTCACGAAGGCAGACGCGGCACAGGCCGAACTTGCGGTACACGGAGTGCGGACGGCCGCAGCGCTGGCAGCGGGTGTAGCCGCGCACTCCGAACTTGGGCTTGCGAGCAGCCTTCGCGATGAGAGCCTTCTTCGCCATCTCGCTCACGCCTCCTTGAACGGGAAGCCGAGGTGACGGAGAAGGGCACGGCCCTCTTCGTCGTTGGTCGCCGTGGTCACCACGGTGATGTCCATACCCCGGACACGGTCGATCTTGTCCTGGTCGATCTCGTGGAACATGACCTGCTCCGTGAGACCGAAGGTGTAGTTGCCCCGGCCGTCGAACTGCTTGGGGGACAGACCACGGAAGTCGCGGATGCGCGGGAGCGCGAGCGACAGGGTGCGGTCCAGGAACTCCCACATGCGGTCGCCACGGAGGGTGACGTGGGCACCGATCGGCTGACCCTCACGCAGCTTGAACTGCGCGATGGACTTGCGGGCCTTGGTGACGGCCGGCTTCTGACCGGTGATCGTGGTGAGGTCGCGGATGGCGCCATCGATCAGCTTGGAGTCGCGGGCGGCGTCGCCCACACCCATGTTGACCACGATCTTGACGAGGCCGGGAACCTGCATGACGTTCTCGTAGGAGAACTGCTCACGCAGCTTGCCCGCGATCTCCTCGCGGTACTTCGTCTTCAGACGCGGAGTGGTGGTGGTCGTCATCAGATGTCCTCACCCGTCCGCTTGGCAACGCGGATCTTGTTGCCCTCGTCGTCGAAGCGGTAACCGACGCGCGTGACGACCTTGTTGCCGTCCTTCTCCACGACCAGCTGGACGTTGGAGACGTGGATCGGGGCCTCGGTGGTCACGATGCCGCCGGCCTGCGAACCGCCTGCGGTCGGACCGGCCTTGGTGTGCTTCTTGACCCGGTTGACACCCTCGACCAGGACGCGGTCCTCGCGGGGGAAGGCCGCGATGACCTTGCCCTGCTTGCCCTTGTCCTTACCGGTGATGACCTGGACCAGGTCGCCCTTCTTGATCTTCATGCTCACAGCACCTCCGGCGCGAGGGAGATGATCTTCATGAACTTCTTCTCGCGCAGCTCACGGCCCACGGGGCCGAAGATACGGGTGCCGCGAGGGTCGCCGTCGTTCTTCAGAATGACGGCGGCGTTCTCGTCGAAGCGGATGTACGAGCCGTCCGGACGGCGGCGCTCCTTGACGGTGCGAACGATGACCGCCTTGACGACGTCACCCTTCTTCACGTTGCCACCGGGGATCGCGTCCTTGACGGTGGCGACGATGACGTCACCGATGCCCGCGTAGCGGCGACCGGAGCCACCGAGCACACGGATGCAAAGGATTTCCTTCGCCCCCGTGTTGTCGGCGACACGCAGTCGCGACTCCTGCTGGATCACGTCTATCTCCTGTTTGTCTGCCGGTTCCCCGGGGGCCGTTCAGGAACGGCCCCCGGAGCCTGGCGGAACTGTCCTGCGAGGAATGCCCCGCAGGAGATTTACTTGGCCTTCTCGAGGATCTCGACGACGCGCCAGCGCTTGGTGGCGGACAGCGGCCGGGTCTCCATGAGGAGGACGCGGTCGCCGACACCGGCGGCGTTCTGCTCGTCGTGCGCCTTGAGCTTGTTGGTACGGCGGATGACCTTGCCGTACAGCGCGTGCTTGACGCGGTCCTCGACGGCGACGACGACGGTCTTGTCCATCTTGTCGCTGACGACCAGACCCTCACGGGTCTTGCGGAAACCGCGGGCGGCCTTCGTCTCTTCAGTCACGTTGTTCTCGCTCATGCGCTCTCCACCGTCTCGATGCCCAGCTCGCGCTCACGCATCAGGGTGTAGATCCGCGCGATGTCCTTGCGGACGGCCTTGAGCCGACCGTGGTTCTCGAGCTGACCCGTGGCCGCCTGGAAGCGGAGGTTGAACAGCTCTTCCTTGGCCTCGCGGAGCTTCGCCAGAAGCTCCTCGTTGCCCAGCTCGCGCAGCTCTGACGCCTTGGTACCGGCCGACATCACGCTTCACCTGCCTCGCGCTTGACGATCTTGCACTTCATCGGCAGCTTGTGAGCCGCACGGGTCAGGGCCTCGCGCGCGATCTTCTCGTTGGGGTACGACAGCTCGAACATGACACGTCCGGGCTTGACGTTGGCCACCCACCACTCCGGGGAACCCTTACCGGAACCCATGCGGGTCTCGGCCGGCTTCTTGGTGAGGGGGCGGTCCGGGTAGATGTTGATCCAGACCTTGCCGCCACGCTTGATGTGGCGGGTCATGGCGATACGCGCGGCCTCGATCTGACGGTTCGTCACGTACGCCGGGGTGAGCGCCTGGATGCCGTACTCGCCGAACGCAACCTGCGTGCCACCCTTCGACATGCCGTTGCGCTTCGGGTGGTGCTGCTTGCGGTGCTTGACCCTACGGGGGATCAGCATGGTGGTCAGGCCTCCGTTCCGGTGCTCTCAGCCGGAGCGGCCGCCGGAGCCTCGGCCTTGGGGGCCTCGGCAGCGGGAGCCTGCTGCGGCTTGCGACCGCGACCGCCACGCTCGCCACCGCGGCCACCACGGGCCGGGCGGTCGGCACCGCCACGGGCCGGGCGGTTGCCGGCGCGGGCAGCGGCGTTCTCGGCGCGGACCTCGGCGATGTTCTTGACGTCGCCCTTGTAGATCCAGACCTTCACGCCGATGCGGCCGAAGGTCGTCTTGGCCTCGAAGAAGCCGTAGTCCACGTTCGCGCGGAGCGTGTGCAGGGGCACACGGCCCTCGCGGTAGAACTCCGAGCGGGACATCTCGGCGCCACCGAGGCGGCCACCGCACTGGATCTTGATGCCCTTGGCGCCCGCCTTCATGGCCGACTGCATGCTCTTACGCATGGCGCGGCGGAAGGAGACGCGGGAGGAGAGCTGCTCGGCGACGGCCTGGGCGACCAGCTGAGCGTCGGTCTCGGGGTTCTTGACCTCGAGGATGTTCAGCTGGACCTGCTTGCCGGTGAGCTTCTCGAGGTCGCCGCGGATGCGGTCGGCCTCGGCGCCACGGCGGCCGATCACGATGCCCGGACGCGCGGTGTGGATGTCCACACGCACACGGTCGCGGGTGCGCTCGATCTCGACCTTGGAGATGCCGGCGCGCTCCATGCCGGACGTCATCATCCGACGGATGGCGACGTCTTCCTTGACGTAGTCCTTGTACAGCTTGTCGGCGTACCAACGCGACTTGAAGTCGGTCGTGACACCGAGCCGGAACCCATGCGGGTTAACCTTCTGGCCCATTACCGGGTTCCTTCCTTGCTGCTGACGACCACGGTGATGTGGCTGGTCCGCTTGCGGATCCGGTAGGCGCGGCCCTGGGCGCGCGGACGGAACCGCTTCAGGGTCGGGCCCTCGTCGACGTAGGCCTCGGAAATGAAGAGGCTGTCGACATCGGTGTGGTCGTAGTTGTGCGCGGCGTTGGCAATGGCGCTGTCCAGCACCTTGCCCACCGGCACGCTCGCGGCCTGCGGGGCGAAACGCAGGACCGCCTGAGCCTCCGTGGCGTCCATGCCACGGATGAGGTCCACCACGCGGCGGGCCTTCATGGGCGTGACGCGGATGTACCGCGCCTGGGCCCTGGCTTCCATGGTTGTCCCTTCAGTGTCTGTCATGGTCGATTGCACCCCGCCGACTAGCGGCGCTTCGACTTCCGGTCGTCCTTGACGTGGCCCCGGAAGGTGCGGGTCGGCGAGAACTCGCCGAGCTTGTGGCCGACCATCGACTCGGTGACAAACACCGGGATGTGGGTCTTGCCGTTGTGCACCGCGATCGTGTGGCCCAGCATCGCCGGGACGATCATCGAACGACGGGACCAGGTCTTGATGACGTTCTTGGTACCGGCTTCGTTCTGGACGTCCACCTTCTTGATCAGGTGGTCGTCGACGAAGGGTCCCTTCTTCAAGCTACGAGGCATCTCAACCCGTCCTTAGCGCTTCTTGTTCGTCTTGCGGCGGCGGACGATGTACTTGTTCGACGCCTTCTTGGGCGAACGAGTACGGCCTTCCTTCTTGCCCCAGGGGGACACGGGGTGACGGCCACCGGAGGTCCGGCCCTCACCACCACCGTGCGGGTGGTCCACCGGGTTCATGACGACACCGCGGACGGTCGGGCGGACGCCCAGCCACCGCTTGCGGCCCGCCTTGCCCCAGTTGATGTTGCTCTGCTCGGCGTTGCCGACCTCGCCGACCGTGGCGCGGCAGCGCTGGTCGACCAGGCGGATCTCACCGGAGGGCATGCGGAGGTGGGCCATGGTGCCCTCCTTCGCGAGCAGCTGCACCGAGGCGCCGGCGGAGCGGGCGAACTTGGCGCCGCCGCCGGGACGCAGCTCGATGGCGTGCAGCGTCGTACCCACGGGGATGTTACGCAGGGCAAGGTTGTTGCCCGGCTTGATGTCGGCCCCGGGACCGTTCTCGACGCGGTCGCCCTGGTTCAGGCCACGCGGCGCGAGGATGTAGCGCTTCTCGCCGTCCGCGTAGTGCAGGAGCGCGATGCGCGCGGTGCGGTTGGGGTCGTACTCGATGTGCGCGACCTTCGCCGGCACGCCGTCCTTGTCGTGACGACGGAAGTCGATCACGCGGAAGGCGCGCTTGTGGCCACCGCCCTGGTGGCGGACGGTCACACGACCGGAATTGTTACGGCCGCCCTTGCTGTGCAGGGGACGGACCAGCGACTTCTCCGGCGTGGACCGCGTGACCTCGACGAAGTCGGCGACGCTGGAGCCACGACGGCCCGGAGTCGTCGGCTTGTACTTGCGGATACCCATTTCTCAGTCCTCGTCCGATATCGAACGATCCTGACCGCTTACGCGGTCGGACCGCCGAAGATGTCGATACGGTCGCCCTCGGCGAGGGTCACGATCGCGCGCTTGGTCGCCGCACGCTGGCCGAAGCCGGTGCGGGTCCGCTTGCGCTTGCCGATGCGGTTGATCGTGTTGACCCCGGTGACCTTGACCTCGAAGACCGCCTGGACGGCCTGCTTGATCTGGGTCTTGTTCGCGTTGGGGTCGACGAGGAACGTGTACTTGTTCTCGTCGATCAGCGCGTAGCTCTTCTCCGACACGACCGGCTTGAGCAGCACGTCACGGGGGTCCGTGTACGACTTGCTCACCGGGGTGACGACGGTGTTCTTGCCTTCGGCCTCGTGGCGGCGCGCCTTGGCGACGCGACGGGCCTTGGCCGCCTTGGCGGCCTTCGAGGCGATCGAGGGGTGACGGGCAGCCATCAGACCTCGCTCCCTTCGTTGTCGTTGGCCTTGTTCGGGCCGGCGACGAAGGACTCGAAAGCGGCCTTGGTGAAGACCACGTCGTCCGAGACGAGAACGTCGTACGTGTTCAGCTGGCCCGGCTCCAGGATGTGGACCTGGGGCAGGTTGCGGGCGGAGAGCCACGCGGCCTCGTCGGCGCGGTCGACGACCAGGAGCAGGTTCTTGCGCTCCGAGATCTTGCCGAACAGCGTCTTGGCGGCCTTCGTGGAGGGGTTCTCGCCCTCGATCACGCCGGTGACGACGTGGATGCGGTTGTGGCGCGCCCGGTCGGTGAGGGCGTGACGCAGGGCGGCAGCCTTCATCTTCTTGGGCGTGCGCTGCGAGTAGTCGCGCGGCACGGGACCGTGCACGACGCCACCACCGGCGAACTGCGGCGCGCGGGTCGAGCCCTGACGGGCGCGGCCGGTGCCCTTCTGGCGGTACGGCTTCCTGCCGCCACCACGGACCTCGCCACGGGTCTTCGTCTTGTGGGTGCCCTGGCGGGCAGCGGCCAGCTGCGCGACGACGACCTGGTGGATCAGCGGAACGCTGACCTTCTCGACGTCGAAGATCTCCGCGGGGAGCTCGACGGTACCGGCCTTGTCGCCCGCCGGCGAAAGGATGTCAACAGTGCTCATCGGTTACCTCAGGCCCCCTTGGCCGCGGTGCGGACCAGGACGAGGCCGCCGTTCGGACCAGGGACCGCGCCCTTGATGAGCAGCAGACCCTTCTCCGCGTCAACGGCGTGGACGGTCAGGTTCTGGGTGGTGACCCGCTCGTTGCCCATACGACCCGCCATGCGGAGGCCCTTGAACACACGACCCGGGGTGGCGCAGCCACCGATGGAACCGGGCGAGCGGTGCTTGCGCTGGGTGCCGTGACCGGCGCCGAGGCCCTTGAAGTTGTGACGCTTCATGACACCGGCGAAGCCCTTGCCCTTGCTCTTGCCGGTGACGTCGACCTTCACGCCGGACTCGAAGACCTCGGCGGTGACTTCCTGGCCCAGCGTGTACTCGGAGGCGTCCGACGTGCGGATCTCGACGAGGTGACGACGGGGGGTGACGTCGGCCTTGGCGAAGTGACCCTTGAGGGGCTTGTTCACCTTGCGCGGGTCGATCTCGCCGAAGGCGATCTGGACGGACTCGTAGCCGTCGACGTCGTTCGTACGGACCTGGGTGACGACATTGGGGCCGGCCTTGACGACGGTGACCGGGACGACGCGGTTGTTCGCGTCCCACACCTGCGTCATGCCGAGCTTCTCGCCCAGGATGCCCTTGATCTGCTTTGCCATCTCTAGATCACCGGCCTCAGAGCTTGATCTCGATGTCGACACCGGCCGGGAGGTCGAGTCGCATCAGAGAGTCAACGGTCTTGGGGGTCGGGTCGAGGATGTCGATCAGGCGCTTGTGCGTGCGCATCTCGAAGTGCTCGCGCGAGTCCTTGTACTTGTGCGGCGACTTGATGACGCAGTACACGTTCTTCTCAGTGGGCAGCGGCACCGGGCCCGCGACCGACGCACCAGTGCGAGTCACCGTCTCGACGATCTTCTTCGCCGAAGAGTCGATGACCTCGTGGTCGTAGGCCTTGAGCCGGATGCGGATCTTCTGTCCCGCCATGGCTACTTCGTAGTCCTGTCTCTCATTACGCTCTGGAACCCGGAGCGGCTCCCCTCACCTCCGACCCACGCGGTCGGGCGTGTCGCACTCCCGCTGACATGAATGTCCCTTGTTCGAACATCCCTGCGGGATTGACACGGCCCTACCGAAACCGTGAACCGGGGGCGAAAGGCCCACCGGGCGCCTGGCCGGTGCCGCGCCCACGCTTCCCGGAAGATTCCCGTACGTCCGCCCCTGATCAGGGGCGACGAGTACTGTGGGACTCGCTTCCGGTCCTCCCGGCGGGAGGCGCGCAGCATCAACACTCGACCGAGCAACTCGGACAGTCTGCCACAGGGGGCGGCGCGCTGGCCAATCGAGCGGATGAGAGTACCCCTAGGGGAAGCGCGGGCAAACCCCATGGGGTACGGGGCGCGCCGCGGAGTGCGCGGGAGGGCGTCGGCGAACGCGCTGAACGCCTCGCCCGCAGCCGGCCTACCTGTACCAGTCCTCGCCGCCGCTCCCCAACGCACTGCGCAGATAGCTCTCCAGGTTGGGCGAAACGAGGTCGCGACCGTCCGTCTCATGGTCCCAGACGAAAATGGCACTGCGCTCTGGAACCCGGACGAAGGCGAACTGGTCACCCCTGCCGTTGTCGCCGAAAAGCATCAGCGAATCGAACGACATGTAGAGCGAGCGGAATTGCTCGTCCCCACGAAAGTTGATGTTGTCGTCCAGGATGCGCTGGGCCGGCCAGACGACATCGGCTCCGTACTCGTCGGTCAGTCCGTCACTTTCCAGGAGGAAAGGCCGGACAGCTGCCGCCCGTGTTCAGGAACGGCGCTGCCGCATAGCCCGCCAGGCATCCCCCACCGCGTCTTCCCCTCGCAGCCACCACCCCTCCGCCTTGTCCCGCACCGCCCGGTACACCGCCCACCGCTTCAGCCACGGCGGCAGGTCGCGGAACGGTACGAAGGTCAGGGTGTCGTCGACGGCGTTGACCGCGATGCTTCTGCGGCCGGGACCCGCCGCCCGCAGCACCTCGTACAGCTCCGGCGTCAGTGCCCCGTTCAGACGGGCCGCCGTCCCCACCGCCGTGAAGGCGAAGCCGCGTTGGGCGGTGTCCGGGAGCTGCGTCGCGCGGACGAGACGCGGGGAGGCGTCCTCCAGCGGGCAGTTGAAGGCCAGGCCGATCGCCGCCGTGCCCAAACTCCGCTCACCGCGTTCGCACGCGGCGTCCCACTCCTCCGGGTTGTCGAGCCCCAGGAGGCGCTCCCCAGTCGCCCAGTCCCACGACCGCGTCATGCCCACTCGATCCACTCAGTCCGCGAACCGGAACGTCGACGTGATCGCGTCGAAGATGTCGAAGAAGGACTCGGCCAGGTCCAGGACCTGGCTGCTGCCCGCGACCAGGGCGACCTTGCCCTCCTGCCCCGGCACCGGGATGAAGGTCTGCATCAGCACCGCCCGGATCGTGCGGCCGAGTTCGTCGCCCGGTACCGGCACGTCCTCGACGCCGTACGTCCGGGCCGCCGGGCCGACGCCCGGGATGTCGACGGTGGTCACCTTGCGCCAGGAGTCGCCCTCCCGTTTCGCCTCCTTGACCGCGAGCTGGGCGGTGACCGCCTCCGGGTCGGTGGGGAGCGGGTCGCCCTTGCTGGTGCGTCCGCCGACCAGCGAGACGGTGACCGAGCCGGTGATCGGGGTGTCGCCCCCGAAGGTCTCCGCCATGCAGCCGCAGTACAGCGCGCCCGACTTCCAGGCGTCCGCCGCCGCCTTGCGCAGGAAGGAGATGTACGTGTCGCGGTGCGCGGCCAGTTCGGGGTGGGCGCGCAGGCGTTCGGTCACCATGCGGTGGATCGAGTCGTCCCGCGACTCCGGCCGTACGTCGAACTCCCACCAGCTCTCCGGCACCTTGATCCGGAAACCGCCCCGCTCGACGGTCAGCGCTTCCATGTAACGGGCCATGACGCCGGCGTCCCCCTTCGCTCGATGACGTGCCGACATGGTGCCACCGAGCCGTCATCGCGTGCGGCGCGGGGCCCTCAGTCGTCGAAGGTCACCGACGTCAGCCCTCCTTCGCCACCGTCAGCAGTACCGCCGCGTCCTCCAGGGCCTCCAGGCCGTGGCGGGTGTCCGGGATGGCGAGGAGGTCGCCGGTGCGGCCCTCCCAGTCCGCGGCGCCGCTGGTGAGGCGGACGCGGCCGCGCAGGACGAGCAGGGTGGCCTCGCCGGGGCTGTCGTGCTCGGCGAGGCTCGTGCCGGCGGTCAGCGCGAGCAGGGTCTGGCGCAGGGTGTGCTCGTGGCCGCCGAAGACGGTGGTGGCGCTGCGGCCGCTGGAGGCGGTGGCGGCCTGTTCCAGGTGGGTGCGGACGAGGGCGTCGAGCGAGAGCTTCTGCATACGTCCAGCCTGGCCGACTCCTCCGGCCCGGGGCCAGGGCCACACGGCCCTCACCGGCCCTCATTGGCCCTCCGCGATACTGGCGCCGTGCCCTCCACCCCGCAGCCCGTGACGCCCGACCCGCCGGAGACGATCGCGCGTCCGCTGCTCACCCAGTCCTGGCTCGACCTGACCTTCGTGCACTGGGCGGCCGACCCGGCCGACGTGGCGGGGCTGCTGCCGCCGGGCACCGTGCCCGACACCCTCGACGGGGTCACGTACGTCGGTCTCGTCGCGTTCCGTATGCACCGGGTGGGCTGGCTGCGGCTGCCGGGCGTGCCCTACCTGGGGAACTTCCCGGAGACCAACGTCCGCCTGTACTCGGTGGACGACCACGGGCGGCGCGGGGTGGTGTTCCTCTCCCTTGACGCCTCCCGGCTGATTCCGGTGCTGGTCGGCCGGCTCGGCTTCGGGATGCCGTACGTCTGGTCGCGGATGCGGGTGCGGCACGTCGACGACAGCACCGTCACGTACACCGCGTCCCGCCGCTGGCCGGGCCCGCGCGGCGCCGGTACGCGGCTCACCGTGCGCCGGGGCGAGGCCGTCGCCGAGCCGACGGAGCTGGAGCACTTCCTCACCGCCCGCTGGGGCATGCACGGCACGTTCTTCGGGCGGTCGATGTACCTGCCGAACGCCCATCCGCGCTGGCCCCTGTACCGGGCCGAGCTGCTGGAGTGCGAGGAGGACCTGGTCGCGGCGGCCGGGCTGCCGGCACCGGCCGGGGCACCGGTCAGTGTGCTGTACTCGCCGGGCGTCCCCGCCCGCTTCGGCCGCCCGGCCCGTCCGGCGGGCATCCCCACCCCCTGAACGGCGGCGGGGCCGAGGGCGCGATGCCCCCGGCCCCGCGACCGTACGCCGTACGCCTCAGATGACGCCCTGCGCCAGCATCGCGTCCGCCACCCGCTCGAAGCCGGCGATGTTCGCGCCGGTCACGTAGTCGCCGGGGGCGCCGTAGCGCTCGGCGGTCTCCGCGCAGGTGCTATGGATGTCGGTCATGATCCGGGCCAGCTCGGCCTCGACCTGGTCGGCCTTCCAGCTGGTACGCGACGCGTTCTGCGTCATCTCCAGCGCGCTCACCGCGACACCGCCCGCGTTGGCCGCCTTGCCGGGGCCGAAGGCGACGCCGGCCCGCTGGAAGAGCTGCACGGCCTCCGGCGTGGTCGGCATGTTCGCGCCCTCGGAGACCGCCTTGACGCCGTTGCGGATGAGGGCGTCGGCGTCGACCGCGTTCAGCTCGTTCTGCGTGGCCGACGGCAGGGCGACGTCCGCCGGCACCTCCCAGACGCGTCCGCCGGACACGAACCGCGCGGAGGAGCCCCGGCGCTCCGCGTAGTCGCTCACCCGGCCGCGCTCGACCTCCTTGATCTGGCGCAGCAGCTCCAGGTCGATGCCCTTCTCGTCGACGACGTAGCCGCCGGAGTCGGAGCAGGTGATCGGGTTGGCGCCGAGGGCGGCGAGCTTCTGGATGGTGTAGATCGCGACGTTGCCGGAGCCGGAGACCACCGCGGTCTGCCCCATCAGGTCCTCGCCGCGGGCGCGCAGCATGGCCTCGGCGAACAGCACGTTGCCGTACCCGGTGGCCTCCGGGCGGATGAGCGAGCCGCCCCAGCCGGCGCTCTTGCCGGTGAGGACGCCGCCCTCCCAGCGGTTGGTGATGCGCCGGTACTGGCCGAAGAGGTAACCGATCTCGCGGGCGCCGACGCCGATGTCCCCGGCGGGGATGTCGGTGTACTCGCCGATGTGCCGGTACAGCTCCGTCATGAACGACTGGCAGAAGCGCATGACCTCCGCGTCGCTGCGGCCCTGCGGGTCGAAGTCGCTGCCGCCCTTGCCACCGCCGATGCCGAGCCCGGTGAGCGCGTTCTTGAAGATCTGCTCGAAGCCGAGGAACTTGATGATCCCGAGGTTCACCGAGGGGTGGAAGCGCAGGCCGCCCTTATACGGGCCGAGGGCGCTGTTGAACTCGACACGGAAGCCCCGGTTGACGTGCACGCGGCCGTTGTCGTCCGTCCACGGCACCCGGAACATGATCTGCCGCTCGGGCTCGACGAGCCGCTCCACGAGGCCGGGGTCGGCGTACTCGGGGCGCGCGGCGAGTACGGGGGCGAGCGTCTCCAGCACCTCACGCGCTGCCTGGTGGAACTCCGGCTCGGCCGGGTTGCGGCGCTCCACCTCGGCACGGAGCTGGTCGAGCGAGATCTTGGGGTCGGGGCGTGAGGTCACAGTGTCCCTTTCTGGCACGGCGGGCAGCCGGTTCGCGGGCGCATGGCGGACCCATGGACGGGAACCGGTGAGGAGCGCTCGGCGCCGTTGCCGCGCGCGGGACGACGGCCGCCCGTTCGTATACGACAGGTCGGCCGACCCTCCCAGTGTTACTCCTGCGTTAACCGGATACCAAGGGCCGAGTCCGATCGTCCGCTATCTGGACGCCGTGTACGGAGTACGGATGCCGTGCGCAGCGGGCGGGTGTGCGCTTCAGCGCTCCGCGGCGTACGTCACGAAGCGGGCCCACGCGCGGGCGCGAGCGTGAGGCGGGGGCCGGCGGGGGCCTTGTCCGCCTCCCCCACACCCCGTACGACCTCACCGTCCACCGTCATACCCGCGCCCCTCCGTGTCGTCCCACGCCCTACCGCGGCGCCCTGCCCGGACCAACGCGCCGACAGCCCGGACAGCACCGGACGAACGACGGACGGTGACCATCGCCACCGGAGTGGGTTTCCGTTTCCGCGCCGGAAACGGAAACCCACTGCCGGCGACTGCCGCAGGGAACCGCCCCGGACCGGTGACGGGCGACCGGGCCGGGGCGGCAGTGCGTGGGGCCTGCGGGGACCGCTCAGTGCTTGCGGTGCTTCGGGCCCTTCGGGCCGCCCTTCCCGCAGTCGTCGTGACGGGCGTCCTTCAGGGTGTCGCGCAGGGCGTAGTACGCCGGCTTGCGGGCGAAGTCGCCGGTCATGACCGTCGCCCAGCCCTCACCCTCGAAGAACACCGGGACCCACGAGTACTTGTCGGTGAAGCCCCAGATGGTGAAGGAGTTGCAGCCGTCGACCTCCAGGCACGCCTGGAGCATCCGCTCGTAGTACTCGGCCTGCTGCTTCTCCTGCGCCGCGGTGGGCGTGCTGCCCTCCGGCACGTCCATCCGCACGTCCAGCTCGGTGATCGCGGTCTCCAGGCCGAGGGCGTCGAAGCGGCGCAGGTTGTCCGCCAGGTCGCCGGGGAAGCCGTACCGCGTGCTCAGGTGGCCCTGCACGGAGAAGCCGTCCACCGGCACCCGCTGCGCGCGCAGGTCCTTGACCAGGGCGTAGTAGGCGTCGCTCTTCGCGTTGACGCTCTCGACGTTGAAGTCGTTGAAGAACAGCTTCGCCTTGGGATCGGCCTGGTGCGCCCAGCGGAACGCGTCGGCGACGATGCCCGGGCCGAGTTCGCGGATCCAGATGTTCTCCTGCGTCCGCAGGTTGCCCTGGTCGTCGAAGATCTCGTTGGCGACGTCCCACTGCTGGATCTTGCCCTTGTACCGGCCGACCACCTTGGTGATGTGCTCGCGCAGGATGCCGCGCAGCTCCGCCTTGGAGAAGTCACCCTCCTCCAGCCAGGCCGGGTTCTGGCTGTGCCACAGCAGCGTGTGTCCGCGCACGACCTGGTGGTTGCGGCGGGCGAACTCCACGATCGCGTCCGCCTGCTTGAAGTCGTAGCGGTCGCGCTCGGGGTGGATGTGGTCCCACTTCATCTGGTTCTCGGGCGAGACCGAGCTGAACTCCCGCTCCAGGACCTTCCGGTACTCCTTGTCGTACGTGAAGGGGTCCGGGTAGTCCTGCTCCAGGTGGTGGCCGCCGCCCGCCACGGCGGTGCCGATCACGAAACCTTCGGGAGCTGCTGCGCGGAGCCGGTCGAACGAGGCGTGCGAGTGCGGCGGCGGCTTGGGTCCGGCCGACGGGGCGGCGGACGCCGAACCGCCCAGGAGCGGCAGGGCCAGTGCTGCGGTGGCGAGGGCCACGGTGGCGAAACGGAAGGGTCTCATGCGGGGGCTCTCATTCCCGTCGTCATTCTCGAATGTTTCGAAGCCGTATCCGAAACATTAGGGATGGGCGGACGGTACGATCCGGCCGAGCGGCGCGTCAATACCCGTGCACGCGCCGGGTTTTCCGGCCACCCTCACCCCACCGACGGACGGATCACCTCCTCCGCCACCCACCGGGCGATTCCCTCGGGGAACGGCGCCGGCAGTCCGAGGACGACGTGCGAGAACCCCGCCTCCAGCACCTCCCCCACCGCCTCCCGCACGGCGTCGGGCCGGCCGGTGTCGACGGGGAGGTGGATCGACCGGACGATCGACGTGGGATCGCGGCCGATGTCGGCGCAGTACCGGTCGAGCAGGGCGCTGCGGCGCACGACGTCGTCGAGGTCGCCTCCCGGGACGTTCCACAGGTCGGCGTGCTCGGCGACCACGCGCAGCGTCGCGGACGACCGCCCGCCGACGAGGATCGGCGGATGCGGGCGCTGCACCGGCTTCGGGCTGCCGAACGCCCCCGTCAGCCGGTGGTGTTCGCCGTGGAAGTCGAAGGGCTTCTCCTCCGTCCACAGCCGCTTGATCAGCACGCAGGCCTCGGCGAGGCTCGCCACCGCCTGCGCCGGTTCGTGGAACGGCAGCCCGTGCGCCGGATACTCGCGCCACGCCTCGGGCGGATGCGGGCGCGAGCCGACGCCTATGCCGAAGTCGAGCCGGCCGCCCGAGACGATGTCGACGGTCGTCGCGATCTTGGCGAGTACGGCGGGCGGCCGGAACCGGTTGCTGGTGACCATGACGCCCAGCCGCATCCGCCGGGTCTGCGCCGCGAGGGCCGCCAGCAGCGTCCAGCCCTCGAACGCCGGCCCCTCGGGATCACCCCAGATGGGCATGAGGTGGTCGAACAGCCAGGCGTGCTCGATCTCGGGCACCTCGTCCGCCTCGCGCCAGACGCGGACAAGGTCGTCGTAGCCGACCTGAGAGGGCGCGGTCATGACGCCGAAGCTGGGCCGCCCGGGCCGGGCGGCCGGACGTGCCGTGTCGGGCGGAGGAGTCGCGTCGGTCGGACATGCCGTGTCGGGCGGACGTGTCGCGTCGGGCATGGGCCGGGGCTCCCTTCCGGTTCGGGTGGCGGTGGTCAACGACGGCGGCGCAGGGACGCGTCGAGGAGCGCGGGCGGCGTGTCGAACTTCTCGCCGGGCGCCAGGTCGGTCCCCGGGGCGACGATCTCGTCGATCGCGTCGAGGACGTCGGCCGACAGCACCGTGTCCGCGGCGGCGAGCTGCGAGTGGAGATGCCCCACCGTGCGGGGGCCGATGAGCGCGGCCGTCACGGCGGGGTGCGCGGTGACGAAACCGAGCGCCAGCTGGATCAGGGTGAGCCCGGCCTCGTCGGCGACCTTGCTCAGCCGCTCGACGGCGGCGTACCGGGCCTGGTTGTGCGGGAGTGAGAGGTCGAAGCGCTCCGGCAGGATCGCCGAGCGGTGGGTGGCGACCTCCTGCCCCGGGCGCACCGCCCCCGACAGCCAGCCCGAGGCCAGCGGGCTCCACGCCAGCACGCCCATGCCGTACTCCTCCGTCACGGGCAGAACGTGGGCCTCGATGCCGCGCTGCAGCATCGAGTAGCTGGGCTGCTCGGTCACGTAGCGGCTCAGCCGGTGCTCGCGGGCGGCCCACTGCGCCTGCACGATGCGGTACGCGGGGAAGGTCGAGGAGCCGAAGGAGCGGATCTTGCCCGCGCGCTGCAGGTCGGTGAGCGCCGACAGGGTCTCCTCGTCACTGGTCGTCGGGTCCCAGCGGTGCATCTGGTAGAGGTCCACGTGGTCGACGCCGAGGCGGCGCAAGCTGTCGTCCAGGGCGGTGTGGATCCAGCGCCGCGAGCTGCCGCGGTGGTTGCGCTCCTCCCCCATCGGCATGGTCGCCTTCGTGGCCAGCACGATGTCGTCGCGGCGGCCGGCGATCGCCCTGCCGACCATCTCCTCGGACTCGCCGGTGCCGTACATGTCGGCGGTGTCGATGACGTTGACGCCGGCTTCCAGGGCCGCGTCGACGATGGCGGTGGCCTCCTCCTGCGTGGTGCGCCCGATGGCGCCGAAGTTCATCGCGCCGAGCGCGAGGGTGCTGACCTGGACGCCGGTGCGGCCGAGAGTGCGGTACTGCATGTCGTGGTCTCCTCACGAGTAGAATCGGAACAGCGTTCCGGTACGCCTCCAACGATACGGAACACTGTTCCGTTTTTCCAGTCCGAGCGCCTGCGGACAAGCGTGAGGGGCCTTGGGCAGGCGTGAGACCATGCGGTGGCCATGCGAGTGACGGAGGAATAGACGCGGTGAACCAGAGCGACGACGGCGCGGGCGCCGGCCCGTCACGGCGCAAGGACGCCCGGCGCAACAAGGAGACGCTGCTGGAGGCGGCCGCCGCGGCCTTCGTCGCGTCGGGCGTGGACGCCCCGGTGCGTGACATCGCCTCCCGGGCGGGCGTGGGCCTGGGCACCCTCTACCGGCACTTCCCGACCCGGGCGGACCTGATCATCGCCGTCTACCGGCACCAGGTCGAGGCGTGCGCCGAAGCCGGCCCCGCCCTGCTGGAGTCCGCCCCCACCCCCCACGACGCCCTGCGGCAGTGGATCGACCTCTTCGTCGACTTCCTGGTCACCAAGCACGGCCTGGCCGCCGTCCTGCGCTCCGACCAGTCGGGCTTCGAGGGCCTGCACGCGTACTTCCTCGACCGGCTCGTCCCCGTCTGCACCCAGCTGCTGGACGCCGCCTCCGCGGCCGGCGAGATCCGCGTGGACATCAGCGCCCTGACCCTCATGCGCGGCGTGGGCAACCTCTGCATCGGCGCGGAGACCGACCCGGACTACGACGCCCGCCGCCTCGCCGCCACCCTGGTCGACGGGCTGCGGCGGACGCACTGACGACCGGCGAGGGACACAGTCCCGCCTCTCCAGGGAGCCGCGGTGTCGGGCCCCCTCCAGCCGGGCAACACGGTGACCGGCGGCGGCTGCTGCCGCCGCCGTCAGGAACCCCGGCCCGGAGACCCGTCAGCCGGCGTCCGCCCCGGCCTCCCCGTCCGACGCGAGGACCTCCGCCGTCGAGGTCGCGGTGAGGGCCTTCCTGAACCACAGGCCCAGCACGTCGGGATCACCACAGCCGACGATGCGCTCCCGGTCCTCCTCGGAGACCTCGACACCCCGGTGGCCCAGCAGGATCAGCAGGTCCTTCGCCCGGCTCTCCGCCCGGCCCTCCGCCCGAAGCTGCTGCGCGGTCTGGGACTGGAAGAACGAGAGGTCGACGGCCATGAGATGCCTCCACAATTCCGCGGCCTGCGTCGCGCCCAGGCCCTGTTCCGTGAGTTCGATGAAGGTGGTCGCGGTGTTCTCGTCGTCGGCCGACAAGCCCTTGAGTGCCTTGGCCAGCGCGTTCAGTATGGCATCGGCGCCCGGGTCACGGCGGTGCAGCGCCGCGGACAGGACGGTGAGCGGGATGTCGCGGGCGGCTTCGTCCGGACTGTCGATCACCGGCAGGTCGTCGGGTCCGAGGACGAGAGGACGCAGGCGGAGCGAGCACCACTGCCGTGGTCCGATGTCGACCTGCCGGGCGGCCCACTCGGCCGTCCCCCGGTCCGCGCAGACGACGAGGAGTACCGGCGGAACGCGGTATTTGGCGTACACGTAGGCGAGGTAGTAGGCCCAACTGGCCGGCTTGTCCGGGGCGGGCCGGCTCTGGGACTCGACCGCCAAGAGGAAGCTGCCGTCCTCGGTGTCCATCTGCAGGAGCGTGTCCACCCGGCGTTCCAGGGGCTGCGTCTCCGTGAGGTCGGTGGAGAGTGCGACGGTGGAGACGGGTGGCGGGAAGGCGACGCCGAGGTGTCTGGCGGCGCGGGCGAAGAGCCCCGGGTCCTGCTGGAAGATCCGGTGCAGGGCCTCATGGGATGAGCTGACCATGGGGCGAAACTAGGGGCGCGTTGGCATACGCCGGGCGGATATGCGGAAGCGATCACACGACCGAGCGAACTCCCCGGCGCGCGTTGACGCTCAGAGCTTTCGCGACAAACGAAAAGGGCCCGCACGACCGAAGTCGTGCGGGCCCTTTCAGGTGCTCGCGGTAGGAGCTACCAGGTCAGATCAACAAGCTCACTTGTTGATCTTGGTGACCTGGCCGGCGCCCACGGTCCGGCCACCCTCACGGATGGCGAACTTCAGGCCCTCCTCCATGGCGACGGGCTGGATGAGCTCCACCTTCATCTCGGTGTTGTCACCCGGCATGACCATCTCGGTGCCCTCGGGGAGGGTCACGACGCCGGTCACGTCCGTCGTACGGAAGTAGAACTGCGGGCGGTAGTTGTTGAAGAACGGGGTGTGACGGCCACCCTCGTCCTTCGACAGGATGTAGGCCTGGGCCTCGAACTCGGTGTGCGGGGTGACCGAACCGGGCTTGATGATGACCTGGCCGCGCTCGACGTCCTCGCGCTTGATGCCGCGGAGCAGCAGACCGACGTTCTCACCGGCCTGACCCTCGTCCAGCAGCTTCCGGAACATCTCGATACCGGTGACCGTGGTGGAGGTCTTCTCCTGCTTGATGCCGATGATGTCGACGGTCTCGTTGACCTTGAGGACACCACGCTCGATGCGGCCGGTGACGACCGTACCGCGACCGGTGATGGTGAAGACGTCCTCGATCGGCATCAGGAACGGCTTGTCGACGTCGCGCTCGGGCTCCGGGATGGACTCGTCCACGGCCTTCATGAGCTCGAGGACCGAGTTGCCCCACTCCTTGTCGCCCTCGAGGGCCTTCAGAGCGGAGACCTTGACGACGGGAACGTCGTCGCCCGGGAACTCGTACTCGGAGAGGAGCTCACGCACCTCGAGCTCGACGAGCTCCAGGATCTCCTCGTCGTCCACCATGTCGGCCTTGTTCAGGGCGACGACGATGTACGGAACGCCGACCTGGCGGGCCAGGAGCACGTGCTCCTTGGTCTGCGGCATCGGGCCGTCGGTGGCCGCGACCACGAGGATGGCGCCGTCCATCTGCGCCGCACCCGTGATCATGTTCTTGATGTAGTCCGCGTGACCGGGGCAGTCGACGTGGGCGTAGTGACGGGTCTCCGTCTGGTACTCGACGTGCGCGATGGAGATGGTGATACCGCGCTGGCGCTCTTCGGGAGCCTTGTCGATCTGGTCGAAGGCCGAGGCCTCGTTCAGGTCCGGGTACGCGTCGTGCAGCACCTTGGTAATGGCGGCCGTGAGGGTCGTCTTACCGTGGTCGATGTGACCGATGGTGCCGATGTTGACGTGCGGCTTAGTCCGCTCGAACTTCGCCTTCGCCACTGGGGTCCTCCTGTGGAGTGGTTCTGTACGCCTTACTTCAACGGCGCCAGGTGATCTTTGCTGGGAAACCCGGGCCCGGGTCATTCCACCGGGTGACGGTGGAATGACCACTTGCAGGCTCCGGGGTCAAGCCTAAAGCGTTGTTACGGAGTCCGTTAAACGGAGCCCCTTATTCGCCCTTGGCCTTCGCGATGATCTCCTCGGCGACGTTCCGCGGAACCTCGGCGTAGGAGTCGAACTGCATGGAGTAGCTGGCACGGCCGGACGTCTTGCTGCGCAGGTCGCCGACGTAGCCGAACATCTCCGAGAGGGGCACGAGACCCTTCACGACGCGGGCACCGGCCCGCTCCTCCATGGCCTGGATCTGGCCACGGCGGGAGTTGATGTCGCCGATGACCTCACCCATGTAGTCCTCGGGCGTGGTGACCTCGACGGCCATCATCGGCTCCAGGAGCACGGGCGAAGCCTTGCGCGCGGCCTCCTTGAAGGCCTGCGAACCGGCGATCTTGAACGCGAGCTCGGAGGAGTCGACCTCGTGGTAGCCACCGTCGATGAGCGTGACGCGAACGCCCGTCATCTCGTAGCCGGCCAGGATGCCGAACTGCATGGCCTCCTGGGCACCGGCGTCCACCGAAGGGATGTACTCCTTCGGGATGCGGCCACCGGTCACCTTGTTCACGAACTCGTAACTGGCGTCGCCGCCCTCGATCGGCTCGATCGCGATCTGCACCTTGGCGAACTGACCGGTACCACCGGTCTGCTTCTTGTGGGTGTAGTCCACGCGCTCAACGGTCTTGCGGATCGTCTCACGGTACGCGACCTGGGGCTTGCCGACGTTGGCCTCGACCTTGAACTCACGGCGCATGCGGTCGACCAGCACCTCGAGGTGCAGCTCGCCCATACCGCCGATGATGGTCTGGCCGGTCTCCTCGTCCGAGTGGACCTGGAACGACGGGTCCTCCTCGGCGAGCCGCTGGATCGCGACGCCGAGCTTCTCCTGGTCGCCCTTCGACTTGGGCTCGATGGCGACCTGGATGACCGGCGCCGGGAAGTCCATGGACTCCAGGATGACCGGGCTCTTGTCGTCGGACAGCGTCTCACCGGTGGTGGTCTGCTTCAGACCCATGACGGCGACGATGTCACCGGCGCCCACCGACTCGATCTCCTCACGCTTGTTGGCGTGCATGCGGTAGATCTTGCCGATGCGCTCCTTCTTGCCCTTCACGGAGTTCAGCACCTGGGTGCCGGACTCCAGACGGCCGGAGTACACGCGGACGAAGGTGAGCTTGCCGAGGTGCGGGTCGCTCATGATCTTGAACGCGAGCGCGGCGAGGGGCTCCTCGTCCGACGGCTTGCGCTCGACGACCTTCTCCGCGTCCTTGGGGTCGTGGCCCTCGATGGCCTCGACGTCCAGCGGGGAGGGCAGGTAGCGCACGACGGCGTCGAGCAGGGGCTGCACGCCCTTGTTCTTGAACGCGGTGCCGCAGAACACGGGGGTGACGGTGGTGCCGTCGCCCTTGCCGGAGGCGATGGTGATACGACGGATCGCCGCGTACAGCTGCTCCACGGAGGGCTCCTGGCCCTCGAGGTACAGCTCCATCAGCTCTTCGTCGTTCTCCGCGACGGCCTCGAGCAGCTTGCCGCGCCACTCCTCGGCGGCCTCGGTGTGCGTGGCCGGGATGTCGACGACGTCGTACATCTCGCCCTTGGCCGCCTCGGCGGACCACACGAAGGCCTTCATCGTCACGAGGTCGACGACACCCTGGAAGTCGGCCTCGGCACCGATGGGGAGCTGCATGACGAGCGGCTGCGCACCCAGGCGGTCGCTGATCATGTCGACGCAGCGGTGGAACTCGGCACCGGTGCGGTCGAGCTTGTTGACGAAGCAGATACGCGGAACGCCGTAGCGGTCCGCCTGACGCCACACGGTCTCGGACTGGGGCTCGACGCCGGCGACGCCGTCGAACACCGTCACGGCACCGTCGAGCACGCGCAGGGAACGCTCCACCTCGACGGTGAAGTCGACGTGACCCGGCGTGTCGATGATGTTGATGGTGTGGTCGACGTCTTCCAGCGGCCAGTGGCAGGTGGTGGCAGCAGAGGTGATCGTGATGCCACGCTCCTGCTCCTGCTCCATCCAGTCCATGGTGGCAGCGCCGTCGTGGACCTCACCGATCTTGTAGGAAACGCCGGTGTAGAACAGGATCCGCTCGGTGGTCGTCGTCTTGCCCGCGTCGATGTGGGCCATGATCCCGATGTTGCGGACCCTGGCCAGGTCAAGCGAAGTGGTAGCCATAAGGCTTCAGTCTTCTCTCGGTCTCGATGGGGTCTGCGACTACCAGCGGTAGTGCGCGAAGGCCTTGTTGGACTCGGCCATCTTGTGCGTGTCCTCGCGCTTCTTCACAGCGGCGCCGAGGCCGTTGGAGGCGTCGAGAAGCTCGTTGAGCAGACGCTCGGTCATGGTCTTCTCGCGACGGGCGCGGGAGTAACCGACCAGCCAGCGCAGGGCGAGCGTGTTGGCACGACCGGGCTTGACCTCGATCGGGACCTGGTACGTCGCACCACCGACGCGGCGGGACTTGACCTCGAGGGTCGGCTTGATGTTCTCCAGGGCGCGCTTCAGCGTGATGATCGGGTCGTTGCCCGTCTTCTCGCGCAGACCCTCCATGGCGCCGTAGACGATGCGCTCGGCGGTGGAGCGCTTGCCGTTCAGCAGCACCTTGTTGATCAGCGACGTGACAAGAGGAGAACCGTAGACCGGGTCGATGATGACCGGGCGCTTCGGGGCGGGGCCCTTACGAGGCATTCTTACTTCTCCTTCTTGGCGCCGTAGCGGCTGCGGGCCTGCTTGCGGTTCTTGACACCCTGGGTGTCGAGCGAGCCGCGGATGATCTTGTAGCGAACACCCGGCAGGTCCTTCACACGGCCGCCGCGCACGAGCACGATCGAGTGCTCCTGCAGGTTGTGTCCCTCACCCGGAATGTAAGCGGTGACCTCGATCCCGCTGGTCAGACGCACACGCGCGACCTTACGCAGGGCCGAGTTCGGCTTCTTCGGGGTGGTCGTGAACACACGCGTGCAGACGCCACGACGCTGAGGAGAACCCTCGAGTGCGGGCGTCTTGTTCTTCTCGACCTTGTCCTGCCGGCCCTTCCGGACCAGCTGCTGGATCGTAGGCACTACTTCTCCGGTTTCTGTGTGCCGATGGGTACAGCTAACCTGGAACACCTCCGACCCACGCGGTCGGGTGTGTCGAATCCGGCGGACTCCCACCGCAAAGCAGAAGGAAGCGCTGAATCGCGGTGACCGTTTCGCAGCCCCCGGTGCGGTGTGATGGCACGCACGAAGGCCAGGGCACACCCCAGGCACAAGGACTGAGCGTACCTACCTCACGGACTCCGGTCAAAACAAATGGAGCGTGGTTCGACACGCCCGACTTTTTACGGTTCCTCCTGCCGGTTCCCGGGCTTCCTCCGGCGGGCCTTCGGATCCGTCCGGGAGAGCCCCTCGCCACCCGGCAGCCGACCCGCCTCCACCGTACGGCGCACCCCTGGCCGATTTGCCGCGTTGGCCGGATCTCGCCCTTTACACACGGCGCGCTCAGTACTTTGATCCGTCCGCCGTAGACGAACGGGGGGATCCAGCCTGATGACATCGGCGTCATACGGACCGGACGACGGTGGCCTGGAGGACAGGGTGCCGTTCCTGGCCCGACTGGAGAGCGGGGAACGCACCGCGCTGCTCGCACTCGGCCGTGAGCTGCGCTTCGCCCCTCGGGTCGTCCTGCTGCACCAGCGCGAACCGTCCTCCCACGTGCTGTTCCTGGTGCAGGGCTGGACCAAGGTGACGGCCTCGGCCGCCAACGGCTACGAGGCCCTGCTCGCGCTGCGCGGTGCCGGTGACGTGGTCGGCGAGTCGGCGGCGCTGACCGGGCGCCCCCGATCGGCGACGGTGACCGCGCTGGAGCTGGTGCGGGCGGTGGCCGTGGAGCACGCGCGCTTCAAGGAGTTCCTGGGTCGCTCCCCCGCCGCGTCCTTCGCCTTGCTCGCCCTCACCGCGGATCGCACCCGGGCGGCGGACCGCCGGCGCCTGGAGTTCGGGTCGATGAGTGTGCGGCAGCGGTTCGCGGTGCTGCTGCTGGACCTGGCCCGCGGCCACGGCCGCCGCACACCCGACGGGGTCGAGCTCGCCGTGCCGCTCAGCAAGCAGGAGCTGGCGGGGTCGGTCGGTGCGTCCAGGGAGATGGTGCAGCGGTTGCTGCGCGAGCTGCGGGAGAAGGGCGCGGTGTCCACGGGGCGACGGACCCTGTTGATCCGGCGGCGCGACGTTCTGCGCCGCATCGCCGCCGGCGAGGAGGCGGCTCCGGCGATTCCGTCGCCGCAGCGAGCCCGGGAGGGGTCGGAGCCGGGACTCTCACCTCGGCAACCGTCTGCCGGTCCGTGAGACTGAGCGCGCCGTTCCCCGAGCCCCTTCGGGGGCGCGTCGTCTGCGGGACGGGGCCCCGTCGTCTGCGGGCAGTCGTGCCGCAGGGCGGCACGGGTGGGCGCAGGCGGTGCCCCACAGCGGGCCGTGGGGCTTGAGCGCGCCGTTCCCCGCGCCCCTTCGGGGCGCTTCTGTGTACGTGGTCACAGTTCCTCTGGGTCATACGCCCTCACGCCCCACCCCCCGCTCACGCCACTCTGCTGTCCGGCGCGACGACCCATCTGCGAAGGGCGACCATGACCGACCCCGTGAGCCGCACGATCCTGTTGCTGGACATCGAGAGGTTCAGCGACCGGGACGACGTGGAGCAGGCGTATCTGCGCCGCATGCTCTACGACGTGACCGACCGCGCGCTGGAGGCCGCCGGCATCGACGAGACGCTGCGCACGCGCGCGGACCGCGGGGACTCCGTGATGGAGCTGATCGACGCGAACGCCCCGGTCACGGCGTTGCTGCGGGTCCTGCTCACCGAGGTCCCGGTGCAGTTGCGGGCCGTCAACCGCATGGCGTCGCGGTCCGCGCAGATGCGTCTGCGCGGGGTCCTCGCCGGCGGGTACGTCGCCGTCGACCGTCTCGACGGCTGGGTCGGCTCCGACCTCAACCACGCCTGCCGTCTGCTGGACGCCGCCCTGCTGCGCGCGGCCCTGCGCGAGCGCGCCGACGACTTCGCCCTGTGCGTGTCCGACTCCGTGTACCAGGGCGTCGTACGCCACGACCATCCGGGCGTACCGGCCGCCGCCTTCCACCGAGTGACGGTGGACACCAAGAACGGCCCGCTGCCGGCATGGCTGCACGGTCCGGTGCCGCGGGGCGAGGAGGACCACGGTGAGCGGGGGGCGGGGGAGGCGCCGGGCGGATCGGGGGACCGCCCGGCGCCGGCCGCCGCCGCCTCGGGAACCGCGGACGTCGACGCCCGGAACCGCCCGGCGCCGGCCGGACACCGAGGAGCCGCGGCGCCGGGTCCGGTCCTGGACGTCGGCAACGGCACGGTGAGCTTCGGCGGCGGTTATGTCGCCGGTGACCAGCACGGCGTGTCCGGGGGCCAGG
This sequence comes from Streptomyces sp. CNH189, assembly GCF_000527195.1. Classification (NCBI taxonomy): domain Bacteria; kingdom Bacillati; phylum Actinomycetota; class Actinomycetes; order Kitasatosporales; family Streptomycetaceae; genus Streptomyces; species Streptomyces sp. CNH189. Next base: position 257,586 of record NZ_AZUS01000002.1, on the reverse strand, counting down.
TCACCGGTGACGTCGTGCTGGGCAGCAAGACGGAGGGGGAACGCCCATGACCGTCCAGGACACCACGGGTCCGGGGGCCGCCGGCTCGGCCGCCCCTCCCGCGCCCGACGGGGCCGCCCCCGACGAGCACCCGCAGGGGAAGCCCGCCGCCGAGGAGTCCGAGGAGCGCGACCAGCCGCAGAACGCGTGGTCGGCCCGGCGTGACCTGGTCGACCACAGCCCTCGCACCATGAAGGTCGGCTCGCACGCCTCCTTCGGTGGCGGTCTGGTGAGCGGCGACCAGCACGGCGTGTCCGGCGGCCGGGTCACCGGCGACGTCGTCATGGGCGGCAAGACGGTCCATCACTGGACGTTCCCCGGCCTGTCCACGGCCGCCTCCGCCTCGGGCGAGATACCGCGCGCCACCCTGGACCGGCTCGCCGCCACCTTCGTCGCGTCCGGTGACACCTTCGACGAGCTGGTCGGGCGGCTGCGCCGGGACCGGGTCCTGGTGCTGTCCGGCGCCCGCTTCACCGGCCGCCGCACGGCCGCCCTGATGCTGCTGCACCGGCTCGGCGCCACCCCCGTGGTCGCTCTGGACCGCGAGACCACCCCCGGCTCCCTGGCCGACCGGTTCACCGTGCGGGACGACCCGGCGAACGGCACGGACGCGATGCCCGCCGCGCGCGCCCGCGGATACGTCCTGTGCGACCTGGAGACCCGCCGCGGCAGTGCCCTGCGCGAGACCCATCTGCTCGGCGCAGCGGACCGGCTCGCCGAGCAGGACGCGTACGCGGTGATCACCGTCGGGCCGACCGCCGTCCTGGAGGACGACGTGTCCGCGGCCGACTGGCGGCCCCCGGCGAACGAGGACGTGCTCGCCGCCCACCTGAGCGTCCGCGCCGACGACGAGACGGTCGAGCGCCTGCTGGGAACGCCCGCGGTCAAGGAGTTCCTCGACCACGGCCACCAGCTGCGCGAGGTCGCCGCCTTCGCCCAGCTGCTCGGCCGGTACGCCGCGGGCGAGGTCACCGAACGGGAGGTCGCCGCCTTCTCGCTGGTGTCGCTGGAGAACCAGGTCCGCGAGTGGTTCGAGGAGGACGAGGCCACCGTCCACCTGCGCGACAAGGCGTTCCTCATCGCGCTCGCCGCGTTCGACGACGGCCCCTACGCGCTCACCGCCGAGCTCAGCGACCTGCTTTACAGCTCTCTCCAGCAGACCGAGAACCGGTCCCGGGCCCCGGAGATCCCCGTCTTCGGCACCCACGTCGGCAAGCGCCTGCAGCTCGCCCGCGCCCGTCTCTCCGAGGGCGAGGAGCACACCGAGTGGGGCCCGGTCACCCAGACGAAGGCCGCGTTCCACGACGAGCGGGCCTCGCTGGTGCTGCTGCGGGAGGTGTGGACGGGCCACCCCTCGGCGCGGCCCGCCCTGATCCAGTGGCTGCGCCGGCTGGCCGACGACGGCAGGCCCCTGGTGCGCACCCGTGCCGCGTCCACCGTCGCCGTGCTCGCCCGCACCGACCTGCCGTCCGCGATGGCGCTGGTCATCGAGCCGTGGGCGATGTCCAACCTGTTCCGCCACCGGCTCGTGGCGGTCAACTCGCTCACTCTCGCCCACCACATCGGCACGCCGAACGTGCCGCGCATCCTGGACACCTGGTCGGAAGCCGAGGACCGGCGGCTGCGCTGGGTGGCGGTCCGCGCGTACGCGCTGATCGGCCCGGAGCGGCCGGCCCAGGCGCTCGCCGCGCTGCGCGCCGCCACCCGCGAGCTGTACAGGCGCTTCGGCGACCCGGACGACTTCGACGTGGAGATGGTGCGGGAGCTCGCCGAGGCCGTGGAACTGCTGCTGCTGTCCCCGGCCGCCTCCGAGGTCCTCGACGACCTGCGCGCCCACCTCGACGACGACCGTGCCGTGCACGACCTGGTCCTGGGCGGCTTCGTGAGTGCCTGCGGACGCACCGAGGGCGACGAGCGGTACGGCGTCCCGCTGGTCCTCGACTGGTACGCCCGGGCCGCGACCGACGAGGACCGGGCCGCCGACGGCATCGCGCACCTGTGGCGGGAGGCGCTCGGCGACCCGTACCGCACCCGGCACGCGCTGGACACGCTGCGCGCGTGGGTGCTGATCGCGGACCGCTCCACCGCCGTCGAGTGGGCGCTCGCCGCGCTGCTGCCGAGGCTCGTCACCACGCCCACGGAGCACCAGCGGCTGAGCCACCTGCTGCGCACCATGCCCGGCGAGGACGGCGATCCCCCGCCGGAGGTCGCCGCCCGCCTGCTCGGCACGCTGCCACCGCGCTGACGCTCCGACCCCGTCGACGAAAGACATCCCATGCCTTCCTTCCACCGACCGCCCGAGTGGCAGCAGCCGGCCGACCGGCACAGCCGGCTGTCCGACCCGGTGCTGACCGTGAGACAGCTGTCCCGGTTCGAGCTGTCCCTGAAGCACGTGGTCCGCATCGACCACGCCCTGGTCTTCTCCACCCCCAAGGGCGGCTACGAGCCCTACCTCCCGCCCGCCCGGCCGGGCCGCGGCGAGATCGCCGCCCGGCGCTACACCGCCGTGTACGAGGTGGACATGGGCGTCCACCCCTTCACCGAGACGCTCACGCTGCCCAGCGACAACGACGCCTTCGAGTTCACCGCCGAGGTGGACTTCTCGTGGCAGGTGCTGGATCCGGCACGGTTCGTGGCGAGCGGCGTCCGGGACGTGCCCGCGCTGCTGATCGGCGAGTTGCAGCAGGCGGCCCGCCCGGTGACCCGGCGCTTCGCCGTCGCCGACAGCGCGCGGGCCGAGCGGGAGCTGCTGAGCGCGGTCACCGTCGTCGGCCCGCTCGGCGCGCCCGCCGGGCTCCAGGTCACCTGGACCCTGCGGCTGCGCCGCGACCAGGCGAACATCGACCACCAGCGGCGGCTCCAGCAGATCGGCCACTCGGCGGAGGAGCAGGTCCACGCGGCCCAGGAGGGCATGCGGGTCGATGTCGCCATGGACGACCGCCACCGGCAGCAGGACGAGCTGCAGGCCGTACGAGCCATGGAGTACGGGCGCCGGCAGCAGGAGCTGGCCATGCAGCAGCACCACTGGCAGCACGAACAGGCGATGCTGCAAGGGCACCAGATGCTGGAGCTGCAGCAGATCGAGACCCAGAAGATCGAGTTCTACCAGTGGCATCTGTCGCAGGGCGGTGTGCAGGCCTGGGCGCTCCACCTGGCGCAGCACCCGGAGGACTCGCAGCTGGTGATGACCAGCATGCGCGAGGACCAACTGCGCATGATCCAGGCGCAGATGGAGCTGGTGAAGGAGCTGCTGGGTGGGAAGGGCGCGGAGAAGTTCGAGCTCGAGGGGCCCAAGCAGCTGGCGCTGCGCACGGTCAGCGACATCCTCAACCAGCGTCTGCCCGGGGTCCCGCAGAACCCTCCACTGCTTCCGTCGCCGGAGGGACCGGACGGGAGCGGAGCGGTCGGCACCCCGCCCCCGGGACCCGCCCCGTCGCCGTACGCCGCTGCGCCGCACGGTGCCGCACCGGCGGCCGTGCCGAGCGCGCCGCCGCCGGGACCGCCAGGGGCGCCCGACACCCCGTACGCGCCCCCTGTGCCCACCGCCGCGACTCCGACGGCGTACGCACCGTTGCCCTATCCGCCGCCCGGCCCGTACCCCCCGCCGATGCCGCCCGCGCCTGTGCCTCCCGCGCCCGGAGCGCCGCCGGCCGCCGCCTCGCCGTACCCGCCACCGTCCGCGCCGCCGGCCTGGCAGCCGCCCCCGGGCTACGGTCACACGCCGACCGCGCCCCCGCAGCAGGCGCCCACCACCCCCGGCCCGTCGGAACCGCGTCCGGCGGGACCCGGCCCGACGGAGCCCACGGACAAGGACGCGGGGTCATGACGACCGTCGGCCCCGACCCGTCCCCCACGCCCCCGGCCGCCCCGCCACTTCCGGCGGATCCACCGGCCCCGGCGGCTCCACCCGCCCCCGCCCGGTCCGGCACCGAGGTGTGCGAGCGGCTGCTGACCGACCTGCGCACCGAGATCGCCCGCGCCGACAGCAAGGCGGCCGTGCTGGTCGCCGCGCTCGGCATCACCGCGGGCGTGTTCAGCGGCCTGCTCGCCGGACAGGACTGGTCGCCGGACGCGCTGTCGGCGTTCGGGGCCGTGGTGTGGTGGGCCGGGGCCCTGGCCCTCGCCCTGTCGCTGCTCTCGCTGCTCCTGGCCGTCCTGCCCCGCTACCGCAGCGGGACGTGGGCGCCGGGGCAGCCCCTGTCGTACTTCGGCGACATCCAGCGGGCCGTGCGGACGGGCCGGCTGGACACGGCGCTCGCCGACACCGAGGCCCACCCGCTGGCCGCCCTGACCACGGCGCTCACCGAGACGAGCCGGATCGCCTGGCGCAAGCACCAGTGGATCCGCACCGGCCTGATCGCCTTCTGCACCGGCACGCTCCTGCTGCCGGCCTCCCTGCTGGTCGGCTGACCCCCGTGGGCGGCCACCGCGCACCTCAAGCGAAGGAAGCACCATGACCCAGCCACCGCCGACCCCTCCGGAGTACCCCGAGACGACCGGCCGGCCCGGGGCGGCGCAGGTCCCCCCGGCGTACCCGGCGCCCCAGCAGCAGCCCCCGGCCCAGCCGTACGTTCCCCAGCAGCAGTCCCCGGCACCGTCGTACGTCCCCCAGCAGGCGCCGCCGTACCCGCAGAACCCGCAGCAGACGGCACCGGGGGCCGCCCCGTACGTCGCGCAGCAGGCCACCCCAGCCCCACCGCACTACCCGGTCGGCCCGCCGGCCCCCCAGCCCTCGCACCCGCACCCGCACGCGTCGGCCCCGCCCCCGTACCCGCAGGCCGCCGCCGCTCCCCCGTACCCGCAGGCCGTGGTGCCGCCTCCGCCGCGCTCACCGCTGCACCCGCACCACATCAGCACCGAGCGCGGGCGGGTCCACATCGCCGGTCAGCAGCGGCACACCGACGCCACCGCCTTCGGCAACCTCCTGCTCCACCTGCCGAACTTCCTGTGCAGCCTCGTCGTCGTCACCCTGGTCTCGCTGCTCTTCGGCGGCCTCGGGGTCCTGCTGATACTGGCGTGGCTCGTCAGCGGCGCACTCGTGTTCCACCGCCCGACGGAAAGCGCCCTCGCGCGCCATCTGCTCCGTCTGCGCTACCCCACTCCGCAGGAACGAGCCAAACTCGAACCGGTCTGGCGCGAGGTGACCGCCCGGGCCGGCGTCGAGGGCCGGAACTACGAGCTGTGGGTCGAGGACAGCGACAGCCTCAACGCGGTCGCGGCAGCGGGCCACATCGTCGGCGTGACCAGCTTCGCGATGAACAACCTGCCCAACGGCGAGCTGGCCGCCGTCATGGCGCACGAGCTGGGCCACCATGTCGGCGGGCACGCCTGGTCCGGGCTGCTCGGCTACTGGTACGCGCTGCCCGGCCGGATCGCCTGGCGGCTGCTGCGCGCCGTCACCGGCTTCCTGTTCCGGGTGTCACGGGCGTTCTCCTGCCTCGGCGTGGCCTTCTTCGGCCTGTGCGCCGGCGGTATCGCCTTCGCCACCATCAGCACGCTGTACGGTCTGCCGCTGTTGCTCCTGGGCATGCCGTACGCCCTCGCCGCCGTGGGCCGCCGATCGGAGCTGCGCGCCGACCAGCACGCCGCGGCGCTGGGCTTCGCGCCGATGCTGGCGGCCGTGCTGGAGAAGCTGCACCAGCAGGAGCAGGTGCGGACCGCCGCGCTCACCGCGGCGAACCGGGGCGCCCCGGTCACCGAGACCGCGGCGAGCAGGCTGCTGTCCTCGCACCCGGACCACCACACCCGGCTGCACCACCTGCAGCCGTACCTCCGGCCGACCCGCTGAGCCGGCCGTCAGCCCGAGGTCGCCACCACCGCCAGCAGTCCGAACAGCCCCAGGAAGATCAGCCAGCCGGCCAGCGAGAGCCACCCCAGCACCAGTCCGGTCAGCGCCAGACCGTCACCACTCTCACCGGTGCGGCGTATCTCCGACTGCGCCATGTGCCCGAGGATCACGGCCGGCAGTCCGGTGAGGCCGCCGGTGGCCACGCACAGCACCCCGCAGACCATGGAGGCGAGCGCCTTGCCGTTGGTCCGGGGCTGCGGCCGGGCCAGGAACGTCGGCGGCACCGGCCCCTGGGGGGTCGTCAGCGGCTGGGGCATCGGGCCCTGCGGCAGATCGGCCACCAGCAGCGACAGCTCGGCCACCGTGCGGGCGGAGTAGGCGCGCGCCACCCGCTTCTCGAACTCCGGGTGGTCCAGCCGCCCCTCCCCGTACCCGGCGCGCAGGACGTCCACCGCCCGCTCGCGGTCGGCGTGGGAGGCCAGCATCGACGGGGCACCGGGTCCCTGCAGGGGGTTGCCCTGCCACGGAGTCGGATACGACACGGCTGCCTCCCCAGGGCCGGGACGGACACGTCCCAGTATGAGTATTCACCCCCTTGAACGCACCGCGCGGGGCGTTCGGTTCCACGCAGGCCCCCGTCGCGCGTGATGCGGACACGCCGAAGGGCGGCCACCCCGCACGGGGTGACCGCCCTTCGGTTCAGGCGACTCGCTTACTGGTTGTACGGACCGTAGTCGTAGTCCTCCAGCGGAACGGCCTGGCCGGAGCCGGTGCCGAACGGCGAGTAGTCGATGTCGTCGTAGCCGACGGCCGAGTACATCGCGGCCTTGGCCTCCTCGGTCGGCTCGACCCGGATGTTGCGGTAGCGGGACAGACCCGTACCGGCCGGGATGAGCTTACCGATGATGACGTTCTCCTTGAGGCCGATGAGCGAGTCGGACTTGGCGTTGATCGCCGCGTCCGTCAGCACTCGGGTCGTCTCCTGGAAGGAGGCGGCCGACAGCCAGGACTCCGTCGCCAGCGAGGCCTTGGTGATACCCATCAGCTGCGGACGACCGGAGGCGGGGTGACCGCCCTCCTGGACCACACGACGGTTCTCCTGCTCGAACTTCGAGCGCTCGACCAGCTCGCCGGGCAGCAGCTCCGCGTCGCCCGACTCGATGATCGTCACCCGGCGCAGCATCTGCCGGATGATGATCTCGATGTGCTTGTCGTGGATCGACACACCCTGCGAGTTGTAGACCTTCTGGACCTCGCCGACCAGGTGGACCTGGACGGCACGCTGCCCCAGGATGCGCAGCACGTCGTGCGGGTTGGTGGCACCCACGGTGAGCTGCTGGCCCACCTCGACGTGCTCGCCCTCGGAGACCAGGACCTTGGCGCGCTTCGAGATCGGGAACGCCGTCTCGTCGCTGCCGTCGTCCGGAGTGACGACGAGCTTCTTCGTCTTCTCCGTCTCCTCGATCCGCACGCGGCCGGAGGCCTCGGAGATCGGGGCGACACCCTTCGGGGTACGGGCCTCGAAGAGCTCGACGACACGCGGCAGACCCTGGGTGATGTCGTCACCGGCCACACCACCGGTGTGGAAGGTACGCATCGTCAGCTGGGTGCCGGGCTCACCGATGGACTGGGCGGCGATGATGCCGACCGCCTCACCGATGTCGACCAGCTTGCCGGTGGCCAGCGAACGGCCGTAGCACATCGCGCAGGTGCCGACGGCGGACTCGCAGGTCAGGACCGAACGGGTCTTGACCTCCTCGACGCCGCGGGAGACGAGCTCCTCGATGAGGACGTCGCCCAGGTCGGTGCCGGCCGGGGCCAGCACCTGACCGTCGACCACGATGTCCTCGGCGAGGCAGCGCGCGTACACGGACGTCTCGACGTCCTCGGCCTTGCGCAGCACGCCGTCCGCGTCGCGGCCCGCGATCTTGAGGCGCAGACCACGGTCGGTGCCGCAGTCCTCCTCGCGGATGATGACGTCCTGGGAGACGTCGACCAGACGACGGGTGAGGTAACCCGAGTCGGCGGTACGCAGAGCGGTGTCCGCCAGACCCTTACGGGCACCGTGCGTGGAGATGAAGTACTCCAGCACGGACAGGCCCTCACGGAACGACGCCTTGATCGGACGCGGGATCGTCTCGTTCTTCGCGTTCGACACCAGACCACGCATACCGGCGATCTGACGCATCTGCATCATGTTGCCTCGTGCACCCGAGTTCACCATCATGAAGATCGGGTTGGTCTTCGGGAAGTTGTCGTTCATCGCCTCGGCGACCTCGTTGGTCGCCTTGGTCCAGATCGCGATGAGCTCCTGCGTGCGCTCGTCCTTGGTGATCAGACCGCGCTCGTACTGCTTCTGAACCTTCTCGTCCTGCGCCTCGTAGCCCTTGACGATCTCCTTCTTCGCCTCGGGAACGACGACGTCGGAGATGGCCACGGTGACACCGGAACGGGTCGCCCAGAAGAAGCCGGACGCCTTCAGGTTGTCGAGCGTCGCCGCCACGATGACCTTCGGGTAGCGCTCGGCGAGGTCGTTGACGATCTCGGAGAGCTGCTTCTTGCCGACCTCGTAGTCGACGAACGGGTAGTCCTCGGGCAGCAGCTCGTTGAAGAGCGCGCGGCCCAGGGTGGTGTTCAGGCGGAACGGGTCCCCCTGCTGCCACTCGGAGGCCTCGGCCTCGCCGTCCTCGCCCACCGGCGGGGTCCAGCCACGCGGCGGGATGGTGCCGACCGGGAAGCGGATGTCGATCTTCGACTGGAGCGACAGCTCGCCCGCGTCGAAGGCCATGATCGCCTCCGCGACCGAGGCGAAGGAACGGCCCTCGCCCTTGAGGTCGCGCATCTCGCCGTCGGTGGTGAGGAAGAACAGACCGAGGACCATGTCCTGGGTCGGCATCGTCACCGGGCGGCCGTCGGCCGGCTTGAGGATGTTGTTCGAGGACAGCATCAGGATGCGGGCCTCGGCCTGCGCCTCCGCGGACAGCGGCAGGTGCACGGCCATCTGGTCACCGTCGAAGTCCGCGTTGAACGCGGTGCAGACGAGCGGGTGGATCTGGATGGCCTTGCCCTCGACCAGCTGCGGCTCGAAGGCCTGGATGCCGAGGCGGTGCAGCGTGGGCGCACGGTTCAGCAGAACCGGGTGCTCCGCGATGACCTCTTCCAGCACGTCGTACACGACCGTGCGGCCGCGCTCGACCATGCGCTTGGCCGACTTGATGTTCTGCGCGTGGTTCAGGTCGACCAGGCGCTTCATCACGAACGGCTTGAACAGCTCCAGCGCCATCGCCTTCGGCAGACCGCACTGGTGCAGCTTCAGCTGCGGACCGACGACGATCACGGAACGCGCGGAGTAGTCCACACGCTTGCCGAGCAGGTTCTGACGGAAGCGGCCCTGCTTGCCCTTGAGCATGTCGGACAGCGACTTCAGCGGACGGTTGCCGGGGCCCGTCACCGGGCGGCCACGACGGCCGTTGTCGAAGAGCGCGTCCACGGCCTCCTGGAGCATGCGCTTCTCGTTGTTCACGATGATCTCGGGCGCGCCGAGGTCGAGAAGCCGCTTCAGGCGGTTGTTGCGGTTGATGACACGGCGGTACAGGTCGTTCAGGTCGGAGGTCGCGAAGCGGCCACCGTCCAGCTGCACCATCGGACGCAGGTCCGGCGGGATGACCGGGACGCAGTCCAGGACCATGCCCTTGGGGCTGTTGGAGGTCTGCAGGAACGCGGAGACGACCTTCAGCCGCTTCAGGGCGCGGGTCTTCTTCTGGCCCTTGCCGGTGCGGATGATCTCGCGGAGCTTCTCGGCCTCCTCGTCGAGGTCGAAGGACTCCAGGCGCTTCTGCAGCGCCGCGGCACCCATCGAGCCGTCGAAGTACGTGCCGAAGCGGTCACGCAGCTCGCGGTAGAGCAGCTCGTCGCCCTCGAGGTCCTGGACCTTGAGGTTCTTGAACCGGTTCCACACCTCGTCGAGGCGGTCGATCTCGCGCTGCGCACGGTCGCGCAGCTGCTTCATCTCGCGCTCGGCACCCTCGCGCACCTTGCGGCGCACGTCGGCCTTGGCGCCCTCGGCCTCCAGCTCGGCCAGGTCGGTCTCGAGCTTCTTGGCGCGGGCCTCCAGGTCGGAGTCCCGGCGGTTCTCGACCTGCTGGCGCTCGACGGAGACGTGGGCCTCCAGCGACGGCAGGTCGCGGGTACGACGCTCCTCGTCCACGTACGTGATCATGTACGCGGCGAAGTAGATGACCTTCTCGAGGTCCTTGGGAGCCAGGTCGAGCAGGTAGCCCAGACGGCTCGGGACACCCTTGAAGTACCAGATGTGCGTGACGGGCGCGGCCAGCTCGATGTGGCCCATCCGCTCGCGGCGCACCTTGGCGCGGGTGACCTCGACGCCACAGCGCTCACAGATGATGCCCTTGAAGCGGACGCGCTTGTACTTGCCGCAGTAGCACTCCCAGTCCCGGGTCGGACCGAAGATCTTCTCGCAGAAGAGTCCGTCCTTTTCGGGCTTGAGGGTGCGGTAGTTGATGGTCTCGGGCTTCTTGACCTCGCCGTGGCTCCACTGACGGATGTCGTCAGCGGTGGCCAGACCGATCCGGAGCTCGTCGAAGAAGTTGACGTCGAGCACTATGCGTCAATCCCTCTCAGGGTTGTAAGTCATGGGGTCTGAAACGGGGGTCCTGGGGCCGGCGGCCTTCACGGGGAAGGCCGCCGGACTCCCGTCAGACCTCTTCGACGCTGCTCGGCTCGCGCCGGGACAGGTCGATGCCAAGCTCCTCCGCTGCGCGGAAGACGTCCTCGTCGGTGTCGCGCATCTCGATGGACATGCCGTCCGAGGACAGCACCTCCACGTTCAGGCACAGGGACTGCATCTCCTTGATGAGGACCTTGAAGGACTCGGGGATGCCGGGCTCGGGGATGTTCTCGCCCTTGACGATGGCCTCGTAGACCTTCACGCGGCCGGTCACGTCGTCGGACTTGATGGTCAGCAGCTCCTGGAGCGCGTAGGCGGCCCCGTACGCCTCGAGTGCCCACACCTCCATCTCGCCGAACCGCTGGCCACCGAACTGAGCCTTACCACCCAGCGGCTGCTGGGTGATCATGGAGTACGGACCGGTCGACCGGGCGTGCAGCTTGTCGTCGACCAGGTGGTGGAGCTTCAGGATGTACATGTAACCGACCGAGATCGGCTCGGGGAACGGCTCACCGGAGCGGCCGTCGTACAGCCGCGCCTTACCGGTCGGGAGCACCATGCGCTCGCCGTCACGGTTCGGGATGGTGTGCTGCAGCAGACCCGCGAGCTCGTCCTCACGCGCACCGTCGAAGACCGGGGTGGCGACGTTGGTGCCGGGCTCGACCTTGTCGGCGCCGATGACCTGGAGCCGCTCGGCCCACTCCTCGGCGAGGCCGGAGACGTCCCAGCCGCGGCTGGCGAGCCAGCCGAGGTGGATCTCCAGGACCTGTCCCGGGTTCATCCGGGACGGCACGCCGAGCGGGTTGAGGATGATGTCGACCGGGGTCCCGTCCTCGAGGAACGGCATGTCCTCGATGGGCAGGATCTTGGAGATGACGCCCTTGTTGCCGTGACGGCCGGCGAGCTTGTCACCGTCGGTGATCTTGCGCTTCTGCGCGACGTAGACGCGCACCAGCTGGTTCACACCGGGGGGAAGCTCGTCGCCCTCCTCGCGGTCGAAGACGCGGACGCCGATGACCTTGCCGATCTCGCCGTGCGGCACCTTCAGCGAGGTGTCACGGACCTCACGGGCCTTCTCACCGAAGATCGCGCGGAGCAGGCGCTCCTCCGGGGTCAGCTCGGTCTCACCCTTGGGCGTGACCTTGCCGACGAGGATGTCACCGGCGACGACCTCGGCACCGATGCGGATGATGCCGCGCTCGTCGAGGTCGGCGAGGACCTCCTCGGAGACGTTCGGGATGTCCCGGGTGATCTCCTCGGGGCCGAGCTTGGTGTCACGGGCGTCGACCTCGTGCTCCTCGATGTGGATCGAGGAGAGGACGTCGTCCTGCACGAGGCGCTGCGACAGGATGATCGCGTCCTCGTAGTTGTGACCCTCCCACGGCATGAACGCGACCAGCAGGTTCTTGCCGAGCGCCATCTCGCCGTTCTCGGTGGCCGGGCCGTCGGCGAGGACCTGGCCCTCGACGATCCGGTCGCCCTCGGAGACGATGACCTTCTGGTTGACCGAGGTGCCCTGGTTGGAGCGGGAGAACTTGGCCAGGCGGTACGTGATGTACGTGCCGTCGTCGTTGGTCGTGGTGATGTAGTCCGCGGAGACCTCCTGGACCACACCCGCCTTCTCCGCCTTGACCACGTCGCCGGCGTCGACGGCGGAGCGGTACTCCATGCCGGTGCCGACGAGCGGGGCCTCGGACTTGATCAGCGGCACGGCCTGCCGCATCATGTTCGCGCCCATGAGGGCACGGTTGGCGTCGTCGTGCTCGAGGAACGGGATCATGGCGGTCGCGACCGACACCATCTGGCGCGGCGAGACGTCCATGTAGTCGACCTCGTCGCCGGGGACGTAGTCGACCTCGCCGCCGCGGCGGCGGACCAGGATGCGGTTCTCGACGAAGCGCATGTCGTCGCTCAGCGGCGCGTTGGCCTGGGCGATGACGAAGCGGTCCTCCTCGTCGGCGGTCAGGTAGTCCACATCGTCGGTGACCTGGCCGTCGACGACCTTGCGGTACGGCGTCTCGATGAAGCCGAACGGGTTGATCCGCCCGTAGGAGGCGAGCGAGCCGATCAGACCGATGTTCGGGCCTTCCGGCGTCTCGATCGGGCACATGCGGCCGTAGTGCGAGGGGTGCACGTCACGGACCTCGAAGCCGGCCCGCTCACGGGAGAGACCACCCGGGCCGAGGGCGTTCAGACGACGCTTGTGCGTCAGCCCCGACAGCGGGTTGTTCTGGTCCATGAACTGCGACAGCTGGCTGGTGCCGAAGAACTCCTTGATGGAGGCGACGACCGGCCGGATGTTGATCAGGGTCTGCGGCGTGATCGCCTCGACGTCCTGGGTGGTCATGCGCTCGCGCACGACGCGCTCCATACGGGCGAGACCCGTACGGACCTGGTTCTGGATCAGCTCGCCGACGTTGCGGATGCGGCGGTTGCCGAAGTGGTCGATGTCGTCGGTCTCGACGATGATCGAGCGGCCCGACTCGCCGACCGTCTCGGTCTCACCGGCGTGCAGCTTCACCAGGTACTTGATCGTGGCGATGATGTCGTCGGTGGTGAGCACACCGGCGTCGAGCGGCTGGTCGCCGCCGAGCTTCTTGTTGACCTTGTAGCGGCCGACCTTGGCCAGGTCGTAGCGCTTGGGGTTGAAGTAGAGGTTCTCGAGCAGCGTCTGCGCGGCCTCACGGGTGGGGGGCTCGCCCGGGCGCAGCTTGCGGTAGATGTCGAGCAGCGCGTCGTCCTGGCCCTGGGTGTGGTCCTTCTCCAGGGTGGCGCGCATGGACTCGTACTCGCCGAACTCCTCGAGGATCTGCTCGGTGGTCCAGCCGAGCGCCTTCAGGAGGACGGTGACGGACTGCTTGCGCTTGCGGTCGATGCGCACACCGACCATGTCGCGCTTGTCGATCTCCATCTCCAGCCACGCACCCCGGGACGGGATGATCTTGGCGGAGAAGATGTCCTTGTCGGACGTCTTGTCGATGGAGGAGTCGAAGTAGACGCCGGGCGAGCGCACCAGCTGGGACACCACGACACGCTCGGTGCCGTTGATGACGAAGGTGCCCTTGTTCGTCATGAGCGGGAAGTCGCCCATGAAGACGGTCTGGGACTTGATCTCGCCGGTCTCGTTGTTGGTGAACTCGGCCGTGACGAAGAGCGGGGCGGCGTACGTGAAGTCGCGGTCCTTGCACTCGTCGATGGAGTTCTTCGGCGGCTCGAAGCGGTGGTCGCGGAAGGTCAGCGACATCGACCCGGAGAAGTCCTCGATCGGGGAGATCTCTTCGAAGATCTCCTCCAGACCGGACTTGGTGGGGACGTCGTGCCCGTTCTCGAGAGCCTCCTCGACGCGAGCCTTCCAGGCGTCGTTGCCGAGCAGCCAGTCAAAGCTCTCGGTCTGCAGCGCGAGAAGGTTCGGAACCTCGAGGGGCTCCTTGATCTTTGCAAAGGAGATGCGCAGCGGGGCGGTGCTGGCGCCGTTGTTCGTATTCGCGGTCGAGGCGTTGCGCGAGGCGGCCAAGAGGGGGTCCTTCCGAGGGCTCGGACTCACTACGCGCGTACCGGCCCCCCACTGGGCGCGGGGACGGACATTCCAGGTCGGAAAGGATCCGGTCGTCCGTGCTCGAGTGAGGGCATGCCCCTGGTGACGGGCAGGGGACAGCTAACAGGCAGCGCAAAGGGACAGTGTAGCCACTTGGCACACTGATGTCCAGTGCGGTGTACGAGACCGGTTGGAGGCCCTCGTTGTACTCAACTCCTGCGGCAAGGCGCTGCCCTCAACGCACCGTGATACTGCCCTCTTTGCCGTCGATCCATGCCTCGGATTCGGATCCTTGTGACGACGCGTCCTGAGAATTGCGCGCTGCGTGCGGTTCGTCAAGGGCCCCCCTTGTTCGAACCGCCGCCGTCCGGCTCATCTCCGCGGCCCCTCGGAGGCACAACGAAGATCACCATACCCCCCGCCGTCCCGGGTGCAAGGCAGTCGCCGCCGACCCCCCGGAACGCCGAAGAGCGACCACCCGGATGGATGATCGCTCCTCGGCGCTTGAGCGTTACACGCCCCGTGGGACGCGTGACGGATCCTGTCGGACCCGGAAGGTGTTACTTGACCTCGACGGAGGCGCCGGCGGCCTTGAGGGACTCGGCAGCCTTCTCCGCGGCCTCCTTGTTGACCTTCTCCAGGACCGGCTTCGGGGTGCCGTCCACGAGGTCCTTGGCCTCCTTCAGACCCAGGGAGGTCAGCTCACGCACGACCTTGATGACCTGGATCTTCTTGTCGCCGGCACCGGTGAGGACGACGTCGAACTCGTCCTTCTCCTCGGGGGCCTCGGCGGCAGCGCCGCCGCCCTGGCCGGCAACGACGACCGGCGCGGCGGCGGCGGCGGTGACGTCGAACTTCTCCTCGAAGGCCTTCACGAACTCGGAGAGCTCGATGAGGGTCATCTCCTCGAACTGCGCGAGCAGGTCTTCCTGGCTGAGCTTCGCCATGATGGCGGTCCTTCCACTAAATCGGCAGGTGCCGGATGTACGGGGTGAGGCGGGCGTACGTCAGGCCCGCGTCGACCCTCACCTCAGGCGGCGAGGATCGGAAAGCGAGCCGAATTACTCGGCACCGCCCTGCTCGTCCTGCTTGGCACGGAGCGCGTCCACGGTGCGGACGAGCTTCGAGGGCAGCGCCTGGAAGACGGAGGCAGCCTGGGACTGCTTCGCCTTGAAGGCACCGGCCAGCTTG
This sequence comes from Streptomyces sp. CNH189, assembly GCF_000527195.1. NCBI lineage: Bacteria > Bacillati > Actinomycetota > Actinomycetes > Kitasatosporales > Streptomycetaceae > Streptomyces > Streptomyces sp. CNH189. Next base: position 242,346 of record NZ_AZUS01000002.1, on the reverse strand, counting down.
GAGAGCAGAACCTCGCGGGACTCGAGGTCCGCAAGCTTCTTGATCTCGTCGGCGGACATCGCCTTGCCGTCAAGGACACCGCCCTTGATGACGAGATTCGGGTTTTCCTTGGCGAAGTCACGAAGACCCTTCGCCGACTCCACCGGGTCACCGGTGACGAAGGCGACCGCCGTCGGGCCAGCGAAGAGCTGGTCGTCGAGCGTGATCCCGGCCTCGTTGGCCGCAATCTTGGTCAGCGTGTTCTTCACCACGGCGTACTGGGCGTTCTCACCGAGCGAACGACGCAGCGTCTTGAGCTGCGCCACGGTGAGACCGCGGTACTCGGTCAGCACGGCGGCGTTGGAGCTGCGGAACTTGTCCGTCAGCTCGGCAACCGCGGCAGCCTTGTCGGGCCTCGCCATAGAGCCTCGGCCTCCTTCCGGGTGATTCGGACCGCGCGGACCCGAAGGAGGACTGGGGAAAACGAAACGCCCCGGGCGCAGGCGCACGGGGCGAAGCTCAACCGGTTCTCCGCGCCTTGCGGGGCGGTCTCCCGGGAACTCATCCAATGTCACCTGCGCGGGTCGTCCGCAGTTCAGCGGATCCTTCGGCCACCGCGCCCTCGTACGAGCGCACGGCAACGACCAGCGGTCTTTGGCTTCGGTGGAAGAGTACGTGAACGGATCGGCGTGAGGCAAATCGGCCGATCGGGGGCTCCCGGCGCACTTCTGGACGCCGGGAGCCGACGGCTCACAGGCCGGTTCGGGGGACTACGAGGCCGCCCCCGCGCCCAGCGACTCCAGCTCCTTCATCAGCTCCATGAAGTCGAAGGTCTCGCCCGCGGCCGGCGCCTTGACCTCGGCCTTGGCGCCGTAGTCGGAGTAGTGGGCGGTCATCTTCATCGTGCCCTCGGCCATGGTCATGCCGACGACCATCTTGGCCGGGTAGTTGTCCTCGTTGACCCAGACCTCGGTGTCGTAGCCCTTCAGGCCCGTCTTCTTCATGTTGGTGACGAGCTGCTCGCGCTCGGCCTTGGTGAACATCCCGTCGAGCGCCTTGTTGGTGTCGAGCATCTCCTCGACGGTCAGCGTGCCCTTGTAGTGCTGCGTCTCGACGCCGTCGACCTTGGCCGGGCCCACGTGCTTCAGGCTGGGCGAGCCCAGCAGCAGGGCGAGCTGCTGCGCCGGGTCCTGGTTCATGTTCTCCAGGCCGCCGGTCATCTGCTTCTGGACCTCCGGGTCGCCGGTCGCGTCGGCGAGGGCCTTGAAGTCCATCTTCATCCAGCGCTTGCCGTCCATCTGGGCGGCCTGCTCGGCACCCATGTCCATGTACATGGCGCCGTCCAGCATGATCATGCGGACCTGCTGGGGCCCGTCCGGGGCGCCCGCGGCGAGAGCGGAGCCCTTCATCGTGACGTCCATGACCGCCGGGTCCCACCCCTGGACCCCGGACATCTCCATGGTGCCGCCGCCGTCCAGCCCGGCCGGCATGGTCATCGTCATCCGGACCTTCGAGGACTTCGCCTCGGAGGTCTTCTTGAAGGCCGCCTGGAGGACCTCCGTCGCCTCGTTCTGCGTCTGCGCCTTGGAGCCGGACGAGCCCGCGGCCTTCTTGCTCCCGCCCCCGTCACCGTCCTGGCACCCCGCGAGGCCCACGACGACCGCTGCGGCCGTCAGACAGACACCCGCGCGCTTCCATGCGGCCATGGCCATGAATACCCACCCCTGATGTTTCGCCGTACTTCGTGTGTGATTCCTGTGCACGGTAACCCACCGCACCGACACAGGCGTACGGAAAAACCCGCCCCCCCGCCCGAGTTGGGCGTGGGGACGGGTTTTTCGATGCGTGCGCACACCGGCCCGTCGGCCGGCTCACCCGGCTCAGACGGAGGCCGGGTCCTCCTCGACGAGGAGGTTGCGGGTGCGGTTCGGGTCGAGCGGAATGCCGGGGCCCATCGTGGTGCTGAGCGCGGCCTTCTTGATGTAGCGACCCTTGGCGGCGGACGGCTTCAGACGGAGGATCTCCTCCAGGGCCGCGCCGTAGTTCTCCACCAGCTTGGTGTCGTCGAACGACGTCTTGCCGATGATGAAGTGCAGGTTCGCGTGCTTGTCGACACGGAACTCGATCTTGCCGCCCTTGATGTCGTTGACGGCCTTGGTGACGTCCGGGGTCACGGTGCCGGTCTTCGGGTTCGGCATCAGACCACGGGGACCGAGCACGCGGCCGAGGCGGCCGACCTTGCCCATGAGGTCCGGGGTGGCGACGACGGCGTCGAAGTCCAGACGACCCTTCGACACCTCGTCGATCAGCTCGTCGGCGCCGACGATGTCGGCGCCCGCGGCGCGTGCGGCCTCGGCACGGTCACCGGTCGCGAAGACCAGGACCCGGGCGGTCTTACCGGTGCCGTGCGGGAGGTTCACGGTGCCACGGACCATCTGGTCGGCCTTGCGCGGGTCGACACCCAGACGGAAGGCGACCTCGACGGTGCCGTCGAACTTGGTCGTGGACGTCTCCTTGGCGAGACGGACGGCCTCGAGCGGGGCGTACTGCTTCTCCCGGTCGATCTTGGCGTCCGCAGCGCGGAGAGACTTGCTGCGCTTGCTCACTGAAAGCTCCTGTGCGTTCGAGGAGTTGTGGTCCGGGCCGAGCCGGCCCTGCCACTACTGCTTGGCTTACGGGGGTGGAGGTCAGCCCTCGACCGTGATGCCCATGGAACGGGCGGTGCCGGCGATGATCTTCGACGCGGCGTCCAGGTCGTTGGCGTTGAGGTCGGGCATCTTGGTCGTGGCGATCTCACGGACCTGGTCGGCGGTGATCTTCGCGACCTTGGTCTTGTGCGGCTCGCCGGAGCCCTTCTCCACGCCCGCGGCCTTGAGGATCATCTTCGCGGCCGGCGGGGTCTTGGTGATGAAGGTGAAGGAGCGGTCCTCGTAGACCGTGATCTCCACCGGGATGACCCAACCGCGCTGCGACTCGGTCGCGGCGTTGTAGGCCTTGCAGAACTCCATGATGTTGACGCCGTGCTGGCCCAGCGCGGGGCCGACCGGCGGGGCCGGGTTCGCGGCACCGGCCTGGATCTGGAGCTTGATGAGCCCCGTGACCTTCTTCTTCTTGGGAGGCATGGCTCTCCGGGTCCTTTCGATTCGGGTCCTGCCGGCGTCCTGGCGACAACCAGGACGCAGGCATACCGCACAACGATAACGGGTATGGATGCGCGGCCAAAAACCGCGCAGGTCAGACAAACGCGCGAGCGTTCGCCTGACCTGCGCGGAAGCTGTTCAACAGCCGGTCCAGAAGGGCTAGTTCTTCTGGATCTGGTCGAAGGAGAGCTCGACCGGCGTCTCGCGGCCGAAGATCTCCACCAGACCCTTGACCTTCTTGGAGTCGGGGTTGATCTCGTTGATGGTCGCCTGGAGCGTGGCGAACGGGCCGTCGGTGACGGTGACCGAGTCGCCGACCTCGAAGTCCAGCACCTGGACCTCGACCTTGCGCTGCGGCGCCGGCTTGCCCTCGGCCTCGGCGGCCTCGCGGGCGGCCTTCTCCTCGGCCTCCGGGGCAAGCATCTTGACGATCTCGTCCAGCGTCAGCGGGTACGGGTCGTAGGCGTTGCCCACGAAGCCGGTGACACCGGGAGTGTTGCGCACGACACCCCAGGACTCGTTCGTCAGGTCCATGCGGACCAGGACGTAGCCCGGGAGCTTGTTCTGCTTGATCGTCTTGCGGTCGCCGTTCTTGATCTGGACGACCTCTTCCTGCGGCACCTCGGCCTGGAAGATGTAGTCCTCGACGTTCAGCGAGACGGCGCGCTGCTCGAGGTTGGTCTTCACGCGGTTCTCGTAGCCCGCGTAGGTGTGGATGACGTACCACTCGCCGGGCAGGGACCGCAGCTCCTCGCGGAGCTTCTCGACCGGGTCGCGGTCGTCCTCGGGCTCCTCCTCGGCCGCTTCCGCGGCTTCGGCGGACTCGTCCTCGTCGGTCTCACCCTCGACGGCCTCGCCGTCGGTGGTGTCGGCAGCCTCGGCCTCTGCGGGGGCCTCGGTGTCCTCGACGTCCGCGGCCTCGACGGCGGCGAGCGCGTCCTCGGCGGACTCGGCCCCTTCGCCGTAAGGCTCGACGGCGTCGTTCACGTTCGGGTCAGACACGGTGGCTGCTTCTTCCTGGATACATAGGGGTGGAACATGCGAAAGGAGCGCCGGGTACCTCGGCGCTCTTCGCTCGGGGGTCAGCCGAAGACGTACTTGGCGGCGTGACTGAGGCCATAGTCGATCAGAGTGATCAGGCCGATCATCAGGACTACGAAGACGATCACCGCGATCGTGTACGACGTCAGCTGGTTGCGGGTGGGCCAGACAACCTTGCGGAGCTCCGCGACGATCTGGCGGTAGAAGAGCGCAAGGCGCTTCAGGGGGCCCTTCTTGGCCCGCTTGCCGCCCTTGCGGGGCTTCTTGGAGTCTGCCGCGTCCTGGGCATCAGGCATGTCGATGGAGCCCACGGCGTCCGTCACTCGTCCTCACCTGATTCCGGGTCGTGGCCGTGCCGCGCCCGGTCTGAGCCGCACGGCGGTGCATTGCTGTACGTACATGCGCACACATCCTGGCGAAGGTGTGTGTAGCAGGGCCGGAGGGACTTGAACCCCCAACCGCTGGTTTTGGAGACCAGTGCTCTACCAATTGAGCTACGACCCTTTGTGCGTCCCCCAACGTACCGCATCCGACCGGATGCTTGGTGTGCACCGGCTGAGCGCGGACCGCTGAAGGCCAACGAGGTGAGAGTGTACGTGTTCCTGGGCCGGGCGTCGAACAGAAAGTGCCTGCGAGGGGCCGCACCGGCCGCACGACGGCCGAAGATCGTCCTGGCCACGCGGTTGGCGGACGCGCAGCTCGGACTGGTGTTCAGCGGTTTGCCCGGTGTTGTTCAGTCCGTGAAACCGCTGTGCCGACTGTGTTTCGTGTCTGGAACGATGGGCGCATGAGCGCTGCAACCCCTCCCACCGAGCGCCGGGTCTCCGCCCGAGTCGGCGCGATCTCCGAGTCCGCCACCCTCGCCGTGGACGCCAAGGCCAAGGCCCTCAAGGCCGCCGGACGACCGGTGATCGGCTTCGGCGCCGGTGAGCCCGACTTCCCGACGCCGGACTACATCGTCGAGGCCGCGATCGAGGCCTGCAAGAACCCGAGGTTCCACCGGTACACGCCGGCCGGCGGCCTGCCCGAGCTGAAGAACGCGATCGCCGCCAAGACGCTGCGCGACTCCGGCTACGAGGTCGACCCGTCCCAGATCCTGGTCACCAACGGCGGCAAGCAGGCCATCTACGAGGCCTTCGCCGCGATTCTCGACCCGGGCGACGAGGTCATCGTCCCGGCGCCGTACTGGACGACGTACCCCGAGTCGATCCGGCTCGCGGGCGGTGTCCCGGTCGAGGTCGTCGCCGACGAGACCACCGGCTACCGCGTGAGCGTGGAGCAGCTGGAGGCGGCCCGCACCGAGAAGACGAAGGTCGTCCTGTTCGTCTCCCCGTCGAACCCGACCGGCGCGGTCTACGGCGAGGCCGAGACCGAGGCCATCGGCAGGTGGGCCGTCGAGCACGGCCTGTGGGTGCTCACCGACGAGATCTACGAGCACCTGGTGTACGGCGACGCCGTCTCCGTGTCCCTGCCGGCGCTCCTGCCCGAGCTGCGTGACAAGTGCGTCGTGGTCAACGGCGTCGCCAAGACGTACGCGATGACCGGCTGGCGGGTCGGCTGGGTCATCGGCCCGAAGGACGTGGTGAAGGCCGCGACGAACCTGCAGTCTCACGCCACGTCGAACGTGTCGAACGTCGCCCAGGCCGCCGCTCTCGCCGCCGTCTCCGGCGACCTGGACGCGGTGGCGGCGATGCGCGAGGCGTTCGACCGGCGCCGGAAGACCATCGTGCGGATGCTCAACGAGATCGACGGCGTGGTCTGCCCCGAGCCCGAGGGCGCGTTCTACGCCTACCCGTCGGTGAAGGCGCTGATCGGCAAGGAGATCCGGGGCAAGCGTCCGCAGAACTCCGTCGAGCTCGCGGCGCTCATCCTGGAGGAGGCCGAGGTCGCGGTGGTCCCGGGTGAGGCGTTCGGCACGCCGGGCTACCTGCGGCTGTCGTACGCGCTGGGCGACGAGGACCTCGTCGAGGGCGTGAGCCGGATCCAGAAGCTGCTCGCGGAGGCGCGGGACTGAGGCCCCGTCCCTTCCGCATCGGGGGCGCCCGGATTCCTTCCGGGTGCCCCCGTTCATGTGTGCGAGCAAGACCACGAACGGCGAAAGCGCTACCGGCACGGCCGGAACGTCAGGCAGGATCGGCGAATGGAGCGTGTACGTGATGTCTCTGAGCTGCCGAAGGCCCACCTGCATCTGCACTTCACCGGGTCCATGCGGCCGAGCACCCTGCTGGAGCTGGCCGACAAGTACGGGGTGCGTCTGCCCGAGGCCCTGACCGACGCCCTGACCGGCGGGGAGCCGCCCAGACTGCGGGCCACGGACGAGCGCGGATGGTTCCGCTTCCAGCGCCTGTACGACGCGGCACGCTCGTGCATCAGAGCGCCCGAGGACATCCAGCGGCTGGTGCGGGAGGCCGCCGAGGAGGACCTGCGGGACGGCTCCGGCTGGCTGGAGATCCAGGTCGACCCGACGTCGTACGCGCCGCGGCTGGGTGGGCTGATCCCGGCGCTGGAGGTCATCCTCGACGCGGTGGACACGGCGGTCCGCGACACCGGGCTCGGAATGCGGGTGCTGGTGGCCGCCAATCGGATGAAGCACCCCCTGGACGCCCGCACGCTGGCCCGCCTCGCGGTGCGTTACGCCGACCGGGGGATCGTCGGCTTCGGGCTCTCCAACGACGAGCGGCGCGGGATGGCCCGCGACTTCGACCGGGCGTTCGCCATCGCGCGGGAGGGCGGGCTGCTGTCGGCCCCGCACGGCGGCGAGCTGGCGGGGCCGACGTCGGTCCGCGACTGCCTGGACGACCTGGACGCGCACCGGATCGGCCACGGCGTGCGGGCGGCGGACGATCCGCGGCTGATGAAGCGGCTCGCGGACCGGGGCGTGACCTGTGAGGTGTGCCCCGCGTCGAACGTCGCCCTCGGCGTCTACGACAAGCTGGCGGACGTCCCCCTGCGCACGCTGTTCGAGGCGGGCGTGCCGATGGCGCTGGGCGCGGACGACCCGCTGCTGTTCGGCTCCCGGCTGGCGGCGCAGTACGAGATCGCCCGCCGGTACCACGCCTTCACGGACGCGGAGCTCGCCGAGCTGGCCCGGCAGTCCGTCCGGGGCTCGGCGGCTCCGGAGGACGTCAAGGAGAAGCTGCTGTCGGGCGTCGACGCCTGGCTGACCGCCCCGGTCGGGTGAAGTGGGCGTAGGGCGGATACGGCTTGTAGCAGATCAGGACCTCGTGCGGGTGTCCTCCGCCCGGCTGCTGGACGAGGCCGAGCAGGCTCGACACCATCGCCAGCCGTCCCTTCGTGACGTGCTTCTGGCGCGGTCCCCAGCCGGCCGCGTAGGCGAAGGACATGGCCGCCTCGGCGAAGACGTCCCGGCTGCCGAAGAGGAAGAACGTGCGGGCGTGCAGGGCGTGCCGCAGCTCGTCACGGCTGCCGGGACGCGCGGCGCGCTCACGCCAGGCGGCGGCGTCACGGTCGGTGCGCGCCTCGTCGGTCCGCACGGTCAGGGGCGTTCCTGGACCGAGGGCGCGGCGCAGGCGCGGCCACGCGCTCGGGCGCAGTCCGTAGGAGTGGTGGGCCAGGACCAGGTCCACGCGCTGTCCCATGCCCTCGTCGGGCGGGACCGCGTCGCGCAGCGGCACGTGGACGAGGGTGTGGCGGGAGTACGCGGCGAAGGAGAACAGGCCGGCGAGGCGGTTGAGTCCGTCGTGGTCGCCGAGGAGCATGCCGATGGGCTCGGGGGCGAACAGCGACGTATGGCGCAGCGGCGGGCGCGGCTGCACGACACGGTGTTCGTGCGGCCCGGTGCGGGGGCGGTGCTGGAGCAGTCTCAGCTGCATGCAGGGAGCCTCACCGGCCCATGATCACGGGCGGGTGAGCCGCACGGCAACGGGAATTCGCGGAGCTACAGCCCGACGCCGACCATGACGGGCTCGTTCACCAGGGTGATCCCGAAGGCGTCGCGGACGCCCGCCACGACCTCGCGGGCCAGTGCCAGCAGATCCTCCGTGGTGGCCTCGCCGCGGTTGGTGAGGGCCAGGGTGTGCTTGGTGGAGATGCGGGCGGGACCGCTGCCGTACCCCTTGGTGAAGCCGGCCTTGTCGATCAGCCAGGCCGCGGAGGTCTTGGTACGCCCCTCACCGGCCGGGTAGGCGGGCGGCTCCACGCCGTCCCCCAACCGCTCCCGCACACGCGTACGGAATGCGGCGAACGTCTCGTCGTCGAGGATCGGGTTGGTGAAGAAGGACCCGGCCGACCAGGTGTCGTGGTCCTCGGCGTCCAGCACCATGCCCTTGCCCGCGCGGAGCTTCAGCACCGTGTCGCGGGCGGTGGCCAGGGGGACCCGTTCGCCGGGCGCGACGCCGAGCACGCGGGCGGTCTCGGCGTACTTGACCGGGCCGGACCGTCCCCCGGCATCCTCCAGCCGGAAGCGGACGCGCAGGACGACGTACCGCTCGGGGTCGGCCTTGAAGCGGCTGTGCCGGTAGGAGAAGGCGCACTCCTCGTTGGAGAGCGTGACGGTCCCGCCGGAGCGCCGGTCGTAGGCGATCACCTCGGTGATCGTGGAGGAGACCTCCTGGCCGTACGCCCCGACGTTCTGGATGGGGGTGGCGCCCGCCGAGCCGGGGATGCCGGCCAGGCACTCGACGCCTGCCAGCCCGGCCTCGACGGTGGCCGCGACGGCGTCGGTCCACACTTCTCCGGCCGCCAGTTCGATGTCGGTGCCGTCGAGGGTGACGCCCTTGGTGGCGACGACGAGCGCGGTGCCGTCGAAGCCCTTGTCGCCGATGACCAGGTTGGAGCCGCCGCCGATGACCAGCAGCGGGGTGCCGGCGGCGTCGGCCTCGCGGACGGCGGCGATCACCTCGTCGTCGGTGGTCGCGGTGACCAGCCGGGTCGCGGGGCCGCCCAGCCGGAAGGTGGTCAGCGGGGCGAGAGGGGCGTCGTGGAGTTCCTGCACGGGCTCAAGACTACGAGACGCCGCCGCCCCCGCTCCCCCGCCGTCCGGTCCGGTTCAGGCTAGCCGGACGACCGCCCGGGAGGCGCCCAGGACCTTCTGGCCGGCGCTGGTCGCGACGAGGTCCACCCGCACGGTGTTGTCGTCGAGCTTGGCGGCGACCTTGCCGCCGACCTCGATGAGGGCGCCCTTGTCGTCGTCGGGCACCACGACCGGGCGGGTGAAGCGGACGCCGTACTCGACGACCGCGCCCGGGTCGCCGGCCCAGTCGGTCACCACCCGGATCGCCTCGGCCATGGTGAACATGCCGTGCGCGATGACGTCCGGGAGGCCCACCTCCTTGGCGAACCGCTCGCTCCAGTGGATGGGGTTGAAGTCGCCGGAGGCGCCCGCGTACTGGACGAGAGTGGCGCGTGTCACGGGGAACGTCCGCGGGGGCAGCTCGGTGCCGACCTCGACGTCGGCGTAGGAGATCTTCGCCGTCATGGTGTGATTCACGCCTCCTCGGCCGCGCGGGCCACCAGCTTGGTCCAGGCGGTCACGACGTGTGCGCCGTCCTGGTCGTGCACCTCGCCGCGGATGTCCAGTATGTCGTTGCCGGCCATCGTCCGGATCGTCTCGATGGTCGACGTGACGCTGAGCCGGTCACCGGCGCGCACCGGCCGGTTGTAGGTGAACCGCTGGTCGCCGTGCACCACCCGGCTGTAGTCGAGGCCGAGCTGCGGGTCGGCGACGACCTGCCCCGCGGCCTTGAACGTGATGGCGAACACAAAGGTCGGCGGGGCGATCACATCGGGGTGGCCGAGCGCCTTGGCGGCCTCCGCGTCCGTGTACGCCGGGTTGGCGTCCCCCACTGCCTCGGCGAACTCGCGGATCTTCTCCCGGCCCACCTCGTAGGGCTCGGTGGGCGGGTACGTCCGCCCCACGAAGGACTGGTCGAGCGCCATGCGCGCGGCACCTCCTGTGTCGGTTCAGGACCGACGTGTCTCACGGTGTGTGATGTCGGTGGTGAAACGACACGAGGCCGCCCCCCGAGTGGGGGGACGGCCTCGTGTACGAGCCTGTTTTTATCGCGTTTCGCGATGCGCGGTGTGCGCATTGCAACGCGGGCAGTGCTTCTTCATCTCAAGACGATCCGGGTTGTTACGCCGGTTCTTCTTGGTGATGTAGTTCCGCTCCTTGCACTCCACGCAGGCCAGCGTGATCTTCGGGCGGACGTCGGTGGCAGCCACGTGAGTGCTCCTTGACGAACGGATGGACTTGATTAACGCAAGAAGAGTAGCCGATCGAAGGACCGACCCCGCAATCGGCTACTGTCTGTAGCGGTGACCGGACTTGAACCGGTGACACAGCGATTATGAGCCGCTTGCTCTACCGACTGAGCTACACCGCTTTGATGCGATCGGGCCCCGCCTCACGGCGGGAACCTCACACACCAGAGCCCCAAAACGGAATCGAACCGTTGACCTTCTCCTTACCATGGAGACGCTCTGCCGACTGAGCTATTGGGGCGAGCGATGAAGACATTACACGGTCCGCCGCCGATCGCCCAAATCCGTTTCGGGTGCCTGTCCCCCTCCCGGCGGAGACCACGCCGGTACGACTATTGCGCTCCTCCCGGCGCGTGGCGGGCGGTCATCCTAGGCTCGACTCACTCTGCGTGATCTTGTCTCAGCGTGACGTGCGTCCTCGTGCGCAGCCCGAGTCCCAGGAGCGCGATGCCCGACAACCGGCCGCAGCCACCGTCCCACCCGTGGTCCTCGCCCTCCGGTTCGTCCCCGGGCGACCCGGCCCCGCTGCTGCTGTGCGGTGCCCGTCTCACCGACGGCCGGACCGTGGACGTACGGCTGGGCGGCGGACGCATCGAGGCCGTCGGTACGGCCGGCAGCCTCGCCCCGGACGCCACGCGCGCGAGCGTGCCCCGGCTCGACCTCACCGGCTACCTCCTCCTTCCGGCCCCCGCCGAGCCGCACGCCCACGCGGACACCGCCCTGTCCGCCGACGAGCCGGGGCCCGTCTCCGACGACCCGCAGGACGTCCAGCGCCGGGCGACCGAGGCGGCGCTGCTCCAGCTCGGGCACGGGGCGACGGCGCTGCGCGCGCATGTGCGGGTGGGGGACATGGCGGGACTGGGCGCGCTGAAAGCCGTGCTGCGGACGGGGCGTTCGCTGCGGGGGCTGGCCGAGCTGACCACGGTGGCGATGCCCCGGGTGCTCACCGGGGTGGCCGGCGCGGACGGGCTGGCGGTGCTGCGGGACGCGGTGAAGATGGGCGCCTCCGTGGTCGGCGGCTGCCCGGACCTCGACCCCGACCCGGCGGGCTATGTGGAGGCGGTGCTGGAGGTCGCGTCCGAGCACGGCTGTCCCGTCGACCTGCACACCGACGCGGCCGACCCGGCCCGGCTGGCCCGCTTCGCGGCGATGGCGGGCGGTCTGCGGCCCGGGGTGACGCTCGGACCGTGCGGGGCCCTCTCCGTCCTGCCCGCCGATCTGGCCGCCCGCACGGCGGACCGGCTCGCGGCGGCCGGCGTGACGGTGGTGTGCCTGCCCCAGGGCGGCTGCGGCGCGGCCGGGGTCCGGGGTGCCGCGCCGGTGCGGCTGCTGCGTTCGGCGGGGGTGCGGGTGGCGGCCGGGAGCGGCGCCCTGCGGGACGTCTCGAACCCGGTGGGCCGGGGGGACCCGCTGGAGGCGGCGTACCTGCTGGCCTCCTGCCAGGGCCTGTCCCCCGAGGACGCGTACGCGGCCGTGAGCACGGCGGCGCGGGCTGCCATGGGCCTGCCGGAGGTGCGCGTGGAGGCGGGTTTCCCGGCCGACCTGCTGGCGGTCCGCGGCGCCGGCCTCCCGGTCGCGCTGTCCCTGGCGTACAGCCGTGTCGTGGTGCACGGCGGCCGGGTGGTCGCCCGGACGAGCGCGGTGCGCGAGTACTGCGACTCGGCGGCCTCCGGCACGGGGCCCGGGCTGCCCCGGCAGGGGCGGGGGCCGGCGTAGCGGGGAGGGGCCGGCGTGGCGGGAGGGTGCCAGCGTGGCGGGAGGGTGCCGGCGTGGGCGGGAGGGGGCCGGCGTGGCGGGAGCGTGCCGAGCGTGGCGGGAGGGTGCCGGCGTGGCGGCGCGGGCGTGTCGTTGACGCGGGGGTGTCGCTGAGTCGCGCGGCGAACGAGCCTGCCGCGGCGTACGGTCGAAGACATGCGCATTGTCATCGCTGGTGGTCATGGTCAGATCGCGTTGCGGCTGGAGCGTCTGCTCGTCGCGCGTGGGGACGAGGCGGCGGGCATCATCCGCAAACCCGAACAGGCGGACGATCTGCGGGAACTGGGCGCCGAGCCGATCGTGCTCGACCTGGAGTCGTCGTCGGTGGAGGAGGTCGCGCGGCACCTGGAGGGCGCGGATGCCGCCGTGTTCGCGGCGGGTGCCGGTCCGGGCAGCGGCGTGGGCCGCAAGGACACCGTGGACCGGGCGGCGGCGGTCCTGTTCGCCGACGCGGCCGTCCGCGCGGGCGTACGCCGCTTCGTGATCGTGTCGTCCATGGGCGCGGACGCGAAGCATCAGGGCGACGAGGTCTTCGACGTGTACCTGCGCGCCAAGGGCGAGGCCGACGCGTACGTGCTCGGCCTGGACGCCCTGGACGCGACGGTCCTGAGGCCCGGTCAGCTCACCGACGAGCCGGGCACCGGGCTGGTGCGTCTGGAGGCCCGCACGGGCCGCGGACCGATCCCCCGGGACGACGTGGCCACCGTATTGGCGGAACTGGTGGACACGCCCGCGACGGCGGGCCTCACCCTGGAGCTGATCAGCGGCTCCGCCCCGGCGTCGGTGGCCGTGAAGTCGGTCGCCGGCAACTGAGGCGCGGGCGCGGGGCGCGGGGCGCGGGCGTCAGAAGAGTGGCATCTGCCCGGGGAACTCCGGCACCACGTACCCGTCCAGCGACGGCTGTTCGGGCCCGGGCAGGGCAAGTCGGCGCGACCCGGGGCAGGAGGTCAGCTCGCCGCTGCCGCGGGCGCCGGGCGGATCGTGCCGCGCGTACCGTCCGGCGACGACGGCGATCTCGCGACGGCACTCGGGGCACGGACGACGACGGGACGACATGCCCCCAGTGTGCCCCGCGCCCCGTCCCACCGGTGCGTCACTTCCCGTCCAGACTTCCCGTACAGGCGGGCCTCCGGCACGGCCGCACGTGTCCGCGACCGCGTGGTTCAATGCCCCGTATGGAGGCGGACGGTACGCAGTTGGGACCGTTGGAACTGGTCGGCGGGCGTTGGTCAGTGGGTGACGCCACCCGCCCGGACACCCACTGGGTGGAGTTCCGCCCGGACGGGCTCCACCAGCACGAGCCGGCATCCCAGGGACGGTTGGTCCCGTGGTCGAGGATCATGACCGGCATCCGGCTCACCTGGGGCACGCACTCCTGGGCCACGAACAGCAGGGGAACGTACACGTTCAAGGGGATGGTTGCCGGGCGCGCCGGAGGCTGGCTGCACATGACGCTGCGCCACCCGTACGAGGACCATCAGTTCCGCTTCGACCAGCACGCGCGGCCGTACCGGGCGGTGGATGCCCTCCGGCTGGAGAGTCTGCTGTGGCAGCTCGTCGACGAGGGGAAGCCGCACCTCCTCGGCGACCCGGAATGGGTGGGCCGCGCCGTGTCCTGCCTGACCGGCGGGAAGAACAGCTGGCTCACGCAGCGTGCGCTGCGGCGGGCGACGACCGAGGCCATAGCGATGGCCGGCTCCGGCACCCTCTGACGGCCACCCACCGCGGCCAACGGCACTTCGGCACACATAGGGCGCCGGATGCGGCGGTGGAAACGAAGAAAGGGTCTGTGATCAGCATTGCTGCTGGTCACAGACCCTTTCGGTCGTGTGGCGGCGCCAGGATTCGAACCTGGGAAGGCTGAGCCGGCAGATTTACAGTCTGCGCTGGTGCAGGCATCTACCAGCAAGAGCACCTCGCCTCACCCCCCGCGCCCCACATCTGCCCCACCAACTACCTGAGGCGGTGCCGTGTGGGTGGGCGCCGACCCTAGACCCTGCGCACCTGTTGCCGACCGCCGCCAGAACTCCCGTCCTTCCACCTCGCGCTACTCATGGGCCAAACACACCACCCTGACCATCAGTAAACCTTAGGCCAAAGGCATCGCCCGGTGGTTTTTGGTTCGCTTGATGACAAGGCATCACGGCAGCAGGCATCATGTGCGTGCAGGGGCTTCTAGGGGGGGAGCCTGCACGCACATGAGTGAGCGGCGCACCCGGGGGGGTAAAGGTTGGCGACACAGCAACCGTTTCTTGAGGTGATCGTCGATGACACCTCCATCACTCCAACCCTCTCGGGCATCTGCGCCGGCTTCGAATCTGGTGAATGGCGCGCCCAGCAATTCGCTCGGCGACTCTTTAAAGACATCATTGATTTCGCACTATCTCACTCCGAGCGGCAGGAGTTCGACTCCGAGACCGGTATGGAGATGATTGGGCGAGCCGTACGAAAAATCTACACGTCCGAGAAGTACACCAGCCGGGGCGAGTTCGGTGAACTACTCCTGCACGTAGTGCTGCGTGAGGTATTCCGCACACAGGTGGCCGTTAGTAAGATTTACTTCAAAGACGCTAGCAATGACACCGTCAAGGGTTTCGACGCTGTGCATATTGTGGAGCAAGGTGATGCTCTAGAGCTATGGCTCGGGGAGGTGAAGTTTTATAACGAGCTCACCCGAGCAATTAGAGACGTTAGGCAAGAGCTACACGACCACCTGGACGCTGACTATTTGCGTCATGAATTCATGGCGATCGAAGGTAAGGTTGATAAGGCCTGGAAGCATGCGCCAACTCTTCAACGCATGCTTCATGAAGACGTCAGCCTCGATGAAATTTTCGACAATATCACCATCCCAGTCTTGCTCACATATGACAGTAGAGCGGTGGACGATCGCGTGACCCAACTAAGGAGGAACCCCAACGAAAGCCCAAGCGTCACTGCCCAGCAGTACCGGGCTGCTTTCGAAGCAGAAGTACGTAAGGGATGGGACAAGTTCGTCGCATCAGGCCTGCCCCCCAGAGTGAGAATCCGCCTGATTCTGGTCCCCCTGCATTTCAAGGCAGCACTGATTAAGGCCCTACATGAAAGGCTGATGAGTTGGCAGCAAGCAACAGCCTGACTGTGCCGGCGGCTAGGGAGTTGATCACTGGCGGTCAACTTGAAGGCAATCAGTTCGACATCCTGAAACTGATCTCACAGTTGATCCAGGACGAGGAGCACCAGGCTACCGCCCGCGAACTACTGCTGCGCATCCTAGAATTGCGGCAGACTCAACGTTCTTTCGCGGACTACTCAGAGGCCGTGGATAGCCTACTCAGGACTGCGGGGCTGTTCCCTTACATAACCCCTTCGAATCTATCACTACCAGACCTAATCGCCTACGAGGCTCACCGTCCTCTAGATTACGAGTACGGCGACGTCGTATTCCACGAGATCCAGGCGAAAGTGTATAGGCGCCTAATGTCTCGCGAAAACGTGATTTTGAGCGCTCCGACGAGTTTCGGCAAGAGCTTGGTGCTCGACGCGCTTATTGCATCCAACAAGTTCGAGAACATCGCCGTGGTTCTTCCTACGCTTGCCCTAATCGACGAAACACGCAAGCGGCTTTCCAAGTTCAGGGACCTCTACCGCATCATCACACACCCAAGTCAAGAGTTGGGTGAACGGAACCTGCTCGTCATGACCCAAGAGCGAGTTCTCGATCTCCCGGAATTGCCAGCTCTCGACCTCTTCATGATTGACGAATTCTATAAACTTGACATAAGCAGAGGCGATGTCGATAGAGGTATCCTGCTTAATCACGCACTCCAAAGACTGATGCAAACAGGGGCGAACTTCTACCTGGCAGGACCGAATATCCACTCCTTAGCTGGCACCTTACCCCGAGACTTCACGGCCAGTTTCATCTCAACGAGTTTTTCCACCGTTGTGAGCGACGTAAAGCTGCTGCCGACCCCACCTCGCGGTGAGGAGTTCAACGCTCTTTCGAACCTCTGCGAGGAGCTCTCGGGGCCGACCCTTATCTATTGTCGCTCACCACTCCGTGCTCGACAGGTAGCGAGGCATTTCCTCTCAGTGGGAATCGGCGAGCCGTCTATCGAGCTCCAGCCTGCTGCCGACTGGATCGGCGAGAATTACCATCCTGATTGGCTACTTTGCCAGGCTCTACCTCAGCGAATCGGCATCCACCACGGGAAGATTCCCCGTGCCCTCGCTCAGTACCAAGTAACTGCCTTCAACGAAGGTAAGCTCGACTTCCTGATCTGCACATCAACTCTCATCGAGGGAGTAAACACCTCGGCCAAGAATGTTGTAATTTTCGATCATCAGTTGAGCCGAAAGAAGTTGGATTTCTTCACTTTCTCCAACATCAAGGGCCGCTCAGGCAGGATGATGCAACACTTCGTGGGGAACGTGTATCTTTTCAAAGCCCCCCCGGAGGAAGACCTTCCGACGGTTGATGTACCGCTGTATACGCAAGGGAGCGGAACTCCGGATAGCCTCCTAATTCAAGTCGATGAGGACTATGTGCGTCCGTCGACCTCAGAGCAGGTCGAAAGGTATCGACAACAGAGCGATGTACCCTTTGAGACGCTGCGCACTAATACGGGCATTGATCCGCAAAGCCAGATCGACCTCGCTAAAGAAGTTCGTAGGACTGTGCACCTAATCGGTGACAAGCTTTCCTGGCGCCAGTGGCCTCGATACGAGAATCTGGTTACGTGCTGTCGGCTTATTACCAAATTCCTGATCCCCTTGCGCGGCAGGAACAACGGCGTCTCATCTCCCGAGCAGCTTGCGTATCGGATCAATGTTCTCCGCGGAGCAGGAGGAGATATCAGAGAGCTGGTCGAGCAAGAGTTGGCCAGGAACAGTGAAACTCCTACACCTGACGAGGCTGTCGAGAACGTTCTCGAATTCATTCGCTACTGGCCAGAGTTCACCTTTCCGCGGCTTCTCATGGTCGTCCAAAGCATCGTTAACCCTATTTTGACTGAGGCAGGCTTCGAGGAATGCGATTACTCTGCCTATGCAGCCTCAGTGAAGAGCCTCTTCATGCCTCGTTTCGTGACGGATGCCGAGGAGTACGGGTTGCCGTCTCAACTAGTAATGAAAATCCTGGCCAACCGACAATCGAATTTTGAAAGTATCGATCACCTTCTGGAAACGCTCACCTATGTTCGGGTGGACGGCCTCGACGAGTTCGAGAGTGATCTATATCGAGCCTTCAGCGATTTTCTATGAATCGCCGCACGGGTCTCTGACTGCGACTGAATGTTCGCTGTTCCCAGTCCTTTCGTGATACGGCTGCGATGAGGCTCAAAGCCGTACGTTACTCTCACCCGCTACCCTGGTACGCACCACAGGAGAACGGAGAGTGCTCCGCGAATGGGACCAAAGACGACAAAGGTCTACGAGACGCTGCGGAAGCGGCTCGCGGCTGGCGAGTACGCCCCCGGTGACAAGCTTCCTTCGGAGCGCATGCTTGTTGAGGAACTCGACATCGGTCGTACAGCCCTGCGGCAGGTACTCGCCCGCCTCGTCACCGAAGGTGCACTTGAGGTAAGAGGCCGTAGCTCATATCGAGTGCCAGGTGCGTTGAGCGTCAAGCGTCCCGAGGGTATAAGGCCGTGGCGCATCCATGGGAAGCGCGACATCTATGACAACCAATGGGTTCAGCTTCAGCTCTGGAATGTGCAGCCGCCCGGCATGAAGCCATTTGAGCACCACGTGGTAAAGCTGCACCACGTGGCCGTCACCGCTGTTCTGGACGACCAGGACCGCGTACTCATGATGTGGCGGTACCGCTTTGTGCCCCAGCAGTACGGATGGGAGCTTCCGGGCGGCATCGTTGACGCTGGCGAGGAACCGGTGGACACGGCGCTACGTGAAGTGGTCGAGGAGACCGGGTGGCGTCCGAAGGCGCTGGAACACGTCGTGAGCTATCAGCCCATGGTCGGCATGGTCGACTCGCCCCACGAAATCTTCGTCGGCCACGGGGCGGAAAGAGTCGGTGAACCGACCGACCAGGAGGAAGCCGGCCACATCGAGTGGGTTCCTCTCGCCGACATTCCGGGGCTTATGGCCCGCGGTGAGCTAATGGGGTCCGGCACCCTCGTTGCCTTGCTGCACATCATGGCCAACAGGCGCGCGCAGGGCATCACAGCCGCGCGCTGAGCATGTCGACACGACGGCGCTGCCGCACCGAACCGGTGCGGCCCGCCAGTAGCCGGGCCTGCCGCAGATGAGTGTGAGCGTCGTCGTACTCGGCTCGCGTCAGATGTGCGTGCGCCAAGTCCGTATGCAGTCCAGCGCGCGCCCGGACGAACGACGGGTCCATGGCTTCCAGCGCTCCGTACAGACTCGTGACCGCGTCGCTGTCACCGAGCACGGCGAGCACGTTGCCTTGCCACCGGGCAAGGTGGGTGCCGTTCAGGAAGATGCTCAGCATGTCCGGGTCCCTGTCTTCCGGTCCGGCCGGGATGGTGGCCAGGGCCGCATCAAGCGCCCGTCGGGAGTCGTCCGGCATGCCGGCGTATGCGCACATCTCCGCTTCGGCCGCGTGAAGCCACGCCCGCAAGCGGGCTGAACCCGACTGGCCAACGGTGCGGCGCGCGTCCCGTACGAGGTCGACCCCGAGGGCAGGTCGACCGGCCTCACAGAGCACGTAAGCCTGTTCCGCCATAGCGTGGGCGAGGTACATCGGAGCCTCCGCGTCACGCGCCGCTCGCTTCGCGAGCTCATAGTGCCGCCATGCCCGCTCGACCGCGCCTGAGTCGATGGCCTGCCACGCCGCGAGGGTCGACGCACCCGCGAGGGCCAGGGCAACAGGTCGGCGGGCGGACGGCAGCACGGCGAAGTTGAGCGCGTCTTCCAGTGCGGCAAGGTGCCCTGTCATCTGGTCGACCAGACCAGCCGCGCCCCTCTGCCTGTCCATGGTGCGGAGTAACTCTGTCTGGTCGTTGAACGCCTGCACCATGGACTCACCGACACTGCCTGCCGCGTCGATCCGGCTGAGCAGTTCGTCGTAGCCGTCGACCGAAGCGGCCACCGGCGCCGGTACAGCGCCCCTCAGCTCCGCGTCAGTGACGCCGAGGAGCTTCCGCAGAATCCCTGCGTACCGGTCCGAGAGCGTGCGCTTCCCGTTCTCCCACTCCGACACGTACACACGCAGGCTCGCGGTTGAGGCGACGTCCGTGACGTTCCGCCGGGCGTACTGCTCTATCTCGCGAACCAGTCGCTCTTGGGACCAGCCGCGCGCCGTCCGTGCGCTTCGAAGTCCTGCGCTCACAGATCACCGTCCGACGGTTGAAGCCTTCACTGGCGCTCTCAGCATGCCGCACGTTGCCGCAGGTCAACAGGGCTTAACTGGCCCGATGTTAAGCCCTGTTGGCTACCGGCAGCCCTGCTCTGAGCGGTCCCCTGGAGAGGCACCGCAGGGAGCGAACGCCACTCGAAATGGCGAACTAACTTGACTCTGGTGCGCACCAGATGCAATCTACTGGTGCGCACCAGTTAGCGGACCTCGTGTCCGGCCCGTGGTGTGCATCGACGGGCGCTGTGATTCGAAGCAGCGCCAAGGGGCCCGGGACAGAGCGGGCCGAGGGCGCACCCGACCCTTGTCATTCGGGAGGGCTTAGACCGAAAGGTCGCGTCTCCATACGCCTGAAACGGGAGCTCGTGTTCCCGGAGGAGACAGCACACACGTTCAGCCTTTCCGCAGCTCACCGGCTGCGGCCGGTTGCCTCCGCTGCGCGTCTCGTACGTGCAGCGCTGAGGGGAGCCGGTTCCCCGCTCGCTACTCGCGGGCGGGCCGGTCGTCCACCCCGTCCCAGTGACCCGAGAGGGGCAGGCATGCGCCGGATCACCAACCCCAAGCACATCTACGTCGACCAGGTCGGCACGGTCGTCGACTACGAGGGCGAGAAGCACCTCATCACCGACGTGGGCGGCGGCTGCTTCAAGGTCGTCCGCCTGCGCGACGGCTACGGCCGCAACGTCGAGATCCGCAAGATCCTCCACCGCTGACAGCGGACCCCATCCCACAACGGCGCGCCCCCGGAGTTGCAGCTCCGGGGGCGCTTTCGGGCCGTCCTACCGTGAGAGGAAACACGACCCAATGAACCCCATCGTCACTGTTCAGGACGCCGTTACCGCGTTCGCCGACTTCATGGAGCCGACGAACGCGGAACTGGACGCGATCGAGCAGGAGATGCCCGTCATCCTGGCGGACGTCGAGCTGCTGGACGCGCACATCACCACGCTGGACCGCACGCCGACCGAGCTGGACAACCGGCGCATCCGGCGGGCCCGCCGCCGCGCGCTGGCCGCCCGCGTCGCCCTGCTCAACCGCAGCGCCGACGCGAGCCTCCCCGGGGGTGCCGCGTGAGGACGTTGACCGCGCAGATGTCGAGCGACGGCAGCGCCTGGCGCCTGTACGTCGTGCTGTACGGCGAGACCGAGTGGCCCACCTTCCGGTGGGAGCGCACGGGACCGGTGCCCACCGGGGCGGAGCGCCGGGCGGCGCTGGCCGCCCTCGGTTACGAGGTGTCGCCGGGCGCGGTGTGGTCCTGGACTGAGGACAGCCGGGACCCCGACGACGACTCCACTGCGGTGGTGCTGATCGCGGCCGTCGCGGTGCGCGGTCAGGACGGGGGTGCGGCATGAGGGCGAAGACCGTTCTGCCGGCCGTCGCGATGACGGCCGTGTCCATGGTGCTCACCCTCGCCGTGGTCGTCATGTGGCTGGGCACGGCGGTGCCGTGGCCGGTCGCCCTGGTCGTCGGTCTCGGTATCGACGGGGGATGGCTGGCCACCCTCGCCTACGAACGCCGCCTCGCCGCTCAGGGCGACCACAACCGGGCCGTGACCGCCGTCGGCTGGTCCTTCGGAATCCTCGCCGCCGGCGTCCTGGTCGCCCACGCCCTCACGGCAGAGCACTCCGCCGGGGCGTGGCTGGCCGTCTCCTGGCTCCCGCTCGCCGCCAAGGCCCTGTGGCTGGTGCACTCCCTGTGGGAACGCACCGCACTCACCCCCGTCGCGCTGGATGCAATTCGCGGGATTCAGCAGGAGGCCCGCGACGAAGCGGCCGTGGCCCGCGCCCGACTGCGGGCGGAAGCCGCGACCGAGGAGACCCGGCTGGCGGCCGTGACGGAGGCCGGGGCCCGCGTCGCACGCGTACAGGCACGGACCGCGCAGACCCTCTCCTCGGCGTGGTCGACGCTGGAGACGGCCCGCGCGGGCGAGGAGACCGGCAGGGCGCTGACCAGCGTGACGAGCCGCGTCACGCCCGGTGTCACGCCCCGCTGGGAGCTGCCCGTGTGGGGGCCGACCGAGCCGCTCACGGCCCGCTCGCTGGAGGCCGTGCCGGCCCTCACCGATGAGGCGCTGGACGTCATCGTCGACGAGATCCGCACCAGCGAGACGCCCGCCCTGTCCTACCGCGAGATGGCCGCCCGGTTCCGCGCCGCCGGGCACGCCGCGTCCGAGATGCGGCTGCGGGCCGCGTGGAAGCGGGTGGTCGCATGACCACCCTGCTCCTGCTCGCCGCCTTATCCGCCGCGTGGGGCGCCCACGCGGTGTGGCTGCTGCACCGGTTGCGAACCGCCCGCCGTGACCCGCTCACCGGCCTGTGGACACGGGACGCCTTCACCCACCAGGCACGCCGACTACTGCGCAACCCGCACGCGGTCGTCGTCCTGGCGGACGTGGACCGGTTCAAGCAGGTCAACGACACCCACGGCCACGCCGCCGGGGACGCTCTCTTGGCTGCCACGGCCTCCCGGTTGGCTCACGCGGTGGGCCGCTCGGGTGTGGTGGGCCGGTTGGGCGGGGACGAGTTCGCCGCCGTCCTGGTCGACCGCGACGGCACGGCTGCCGATCAACTCGCCGTCCTGGCCCGCATCCTCGCCCGCCCCACCGACGCTGCACCCGGCGTGCACACCAGCGTCTCCCTGGGCTGGGTGCGCCGGGCCGACCACCCCGACGAGGACCTGTCCGCCCTGCTCAAGCGCGCGGATGAGGCCATGTACGCGGCCAAGCGCACACCTGCCTCCGTTCGCCGGGCGACGATCGGGCGGCTGCTCGCCTCCGTGACCGGGCGCCGGCCGGGGCGGCGCAGCACGGCATGAGCACCTTGCCCGTCTACCGGTGGCGCCTCGCCCCCGATGGGCTGGCCACCCGTCGCCAGCTGCGTGCCCAAGGGTTGCGGCCCGGCGGCCAGGACGTGGCCGCGCAGCTCGAACGGCCCCGCCGGCGGCGGGGCCCGTTGGTCGCCTACCTGTACCGCGTCGACCTCGCCGTGCCCGTGCGTCCGATGACTCCGGCACGGCGGGCGGCGCTGGAGAAGGCCAACCGCGCACGTCGTACGTGTCCTTCCTGCCGGCGTGATGCCGGATACGTCATCCCCGCAGCGCTGGGCTGTTGCGTGCCCTGCGCCTACCCGAGCCCCCACGAGGGGCCGGAAGGGAGCACCCCGTGAGCAACGCCGACATTCGCCGTCTGGACCGCGAGATCAGGCACACCAGCAAGAAGCTGGAAGCGGTGCGGCGTGGTGAGTTGTGGCCGCTGTCAAGCCGTGAGCGCCGGGCGATGGCTCGCGCCGCCGCGAGTGGCACCTACCGCCTCGCCCGTGGCCGTTCCACCGGCCGTGCGGAGCAGCAGATCGAGTCCACCACCAGCGCGGCTGAGATGCGGCTCACGGCGGAGCTGAACGCGCTGCACGGCGAGCGGCAGCGGCTCATCACCGAGGCCGCCCGCGCCAAGGCCGCCAAGAAGTCCTCCGGCTGGTGGTGACCAGCCAACCCCGCACGCCGGGGTGGCCGCTCTTTCCACGGACCCGGCCACCCCGGCTCTCCCTCGCAACCGCCCCGCGACGGGGCAGTCAGGAGAACTCCCAGCATGTCTGAGAACGTCGTGCACCTCCACAAGGCCACCGACCCGCCCGACTCGACGACCGTCACCACCCTCACCGTCGTCCCCGACGCACCGACCGCGCGGCCGGTGCCGCTGTGGGTGCGCTCCGGGCGCGCGGTGAAGCACGCGGTGACGCACGAGCGCACCCGGTCGGCCGGCCGCGCAGTGGTCCGGCACGGCCTCTACACGTTCAACGGCGGGCGGATCGTGGCCCGTCGGGCGTGGGACGGCCGTACCGGTGCCCGCTACGAGCGGATGATCCGGGCGGCGGAGGCCGCAGGGAACCTGGAAGCGGCGGAGGAGTGGGAGGAGCGGCTGAGCCGTTTCCGCGCCGCCCGCCATCACCGCCGTATGGACCTGCTGCACTCCCCGGTCGACGCGGCCAAGGGCGTAGCTGTCGGCGCCGGCATGAGCGTCGGTGTGCTGATCGCCCTCGGTGTCGTCCTCGCCATCAGCACGGGCGAAGTCTCTGATGTGGTGACGCCGTTGTCGGCGACCATCGACTTCATCGCCTTGCTGATCCGCATCGTGCAGATCGTGTGGGGCCCGGCCCTGACGATCGGTCCGTTCCTGGCGCTGCTCGCGCTGTGGTCCGTCGGCCGCAAGCAGCACGCCGCGCCCCAGTGGGCCCTGCCCGCGAACGTCCGGTCGGGTGAGGGGGAGCCGATCACGCCGTCCATCGTGGTCAAGGCCCTACGCGACCTGGGTATCGCTCCGCTGAAGAACGCCATCAAGGAGATGGGCGACGCGGGCGCGTCGATGCTCGGTCCGATCACCATTGCCGGCTGCGGTGTGGAGGTCGACGTCACCCTGCCGTCCGGGGTGGCGACGGATGAGGTGCAAAAGCGGCGGCGGAAGCTCGCGGAGAACCTCACCCGGCACGAGCACGAGGTGTTCATCACCATCCCGCAGGCCGCCCGCACCGTCCGCCTGTGGATCGCCGACTCCGGCGCGCTGGACGAGCCGATCGGCCCGTCCCCCCTGGTCACCGACGAGACACTCACGGCCGACTACAAGAAGGGCAAGGCCCCGTGGGGCCAGGACCTGCGCGGCGACGCCGCCACGATCAGCCTGTATCAGCGCCACCTTCTCGTCACGGGCCTGTCCAACCAGGGCAAGACCGCCGCCCTGCGCGCGCTCGCCCTGTGGCTCGCGCTGGACCGCTCCGTGCAGTTCTGGATCGCCGACCTGAAGGGCATCGGCGACTGGGCCATGTTCGACGGCATCGCGCAGGTGCTGATCGAGGGCCCCTCCGACGATCACGTCATCCAGGCGACCGAGATGGTCGAGGACGCGGTGGAGGAGATGAACCGGCGGATCGAGGAGCGCCGCCGCGATCCGAACGTCGTGTTCGAGCCGCTGATCGTGGTGGTGGACGAGGCGCAGTTGGCGTTCATGTGCCCGGTCATCGGCGACGACAAGCGCCCGTATGGCGGCTCCAAGGCCACCTCCCGGTACTTCATGGCCGTCCGCAAGGTTCACAACCAGGGCCGTGCGGTCGACGTGCTGATGTGGCAGGGCACGCAGGACCCCACCGATCAGAACCTGCCCAAGCTGGTCCGCGAGGGCGCCCACACCCGCGCCTCCCTCGTGCTGGGCACCGAATCGCAGGCCCGCATGGCTCTGGGGGACAAGGCCGTAGACGGCGGCGCTGCCCCGCACCTGCTGCGCCAGGGTCTGGACAAGGGCACCCTGGTCGTCGCCTCGGACGGCATCGCCATTCCCGCCGGCCAGTCGTCGATCACGGTGCGCACGCATTTCATCGACGACGAGCCCGCGGCTGGGATCGCCGCACGGGCCAAGGCCCTGCGCGATGGGGTCACGACTCTGCGCGTGGTCGACCAGGGCGAGGAGCGGGACGCGCTCGCCGACGTGGCGGCCGTCATCGGCGATGAGGCCCGGCTGCGGACCAACGAGGTCCTCAAGCGGCTGCACGCGCTGGACCCGAAGGTCTACGGCGACCAGTGGACCAACGACCGGCTCAAGGCACTGCTGGAGGAGCACGGCGAGGAGCCGAAGAAGTCGCACGGCGTCATGGTCGTTCACCGCGATCACGTCGCGCGGGCGCTCGCCAACCGCGACGCCGACGGTTCCGCTTCCGCCGCCCAGTAGCGGGGAGGAAACTCCGTCCGGCGCGGGGAGGCGGGGAGAACTCCCCAACCGCCTCCCCGCGCCGCCTCCCCCAGCTTGATCAGCGAAAACGCCGCTTCGGGGAGGCGGGGAGCCTACCTGCACAGACCCCCGAAGCACCCCCCTACAGCACACCTGCAAGGGGAGTGCTCCTGCCTCCCCCAACACCCCTCCGAAGGGATTCCGCATGTACCCCGAGCACACCCCACGCCCTCCCACCGAACGGGCCGTGGAAGTCCACCAGCCCACCCCGATACCGCCCCCGGCCGTCCACCCGGCGCCGGTCGTGCCGGTGCAGCCGGGCACGCTGCCGACGGTGGCGAGCATCGTCCTCCCGGACGGCCGCGTCGTCACCGGCTACGCCATCGACGCCGTCCGCCCGGAGCCGGTCACCGCCAAGCCCGCCGTCTCCCGGACGGCGGTGAACGTCGCCCTCGGAGGCGTCGGGTTCCTCGCGGTGTGCGGCGGACTGCTCCTGCTCACCTCATTCATCGCCGCGCTCACCGCGTTCATCGGCCAGCTCATCATCCTCGCCGCCGTCATCTTCGGCGGCTGGATCGCCGTCCAGGTCCTCGGACCGAGCGGCCACAAGGGCGGCACGACCGTGAACATCCGCCGGGCCGTGTTCAAGCGCAACCACTTCCACAGCTAGCTACGCCAAGGGCGGCCCCCCAATTCCGCCAAGAACTCGGGGCCGCCCTTGTCCAACCAATCCGCAACAGATCTGTTGGAGGTCTCCCAGCATGACCGAACTCAGCGACATCCGGCGAGTGCCGGGAGCGTTTCGGCCCTTACGGGTCTTGGACGCCTACTGCTGCATCGGCGGCGCCACCAAGGGCTACCAGCGGCTCGGCTGGCACGTGACCGGCGTCGACATCCAAGCGCAACCGGACTACTGCGGCAACGTCTTCCACCAGGGCGACGCCGTCGAGTTCATCCGCGCACACGGCCACGAATTCGACTTCATCCACACCTCCCCGCCCTGCCAGGGAGAGGGCGCCCCGACCAAGGGAACCAACCGGGCCCGCAACGCCGCGATCGGCCGCACCTACCCCCGTCTCATCGCCCCGACCCGGACGGCGCCGGAGGCGACCGGCCGGCCGTACGTCATCGAGAACGTCGCCGGCTCCGAGGTCCGTAAAGACCTGCGCCTGTGCGGCGAGATGTTCGGACTCGCGGTCATCATGCACCGCTACTTCGAGTTGGGCGGCTGGACGACACCTCAGCCGATCCACCCGGCGCACCGGGGACGGGTGCGCGGTTGGCGGCACGGCGAGTACCACGAGGGCCCGTACGTGGCCGCGTACGGCAAGGGAGGCGGCAAGGCCACCACCGAAGAGATCCGCGACGCCAAGGGCATCGACTGGTCGACCGACCACTTCCGGCTGCGGGAGGCACTGCCCCCGGCCTACACCGAGTGGATCGGCCGCGCCTACCTCGCCACCCTCACGCCCGTACTGGGGGTGGCCGCATGAGCGACCGTCTGAAGACCGCGCTGAGCCTGGCGGCATGCGGGGTGCCGGTGCTGCCCCTGCGGCGGGGCAAAGTGCCGTTCGGCAACTGCCCGACGTGCAGCGGCAACGCGTGCGGCGGCCGACCCAACATGAAAACCCCCGGCTCGTGCCGGTGCGCCGCCGTCTGCCACGCGTGGGCCGCCGCCACCACCGACCCGGCTGTCGTCGCCTCGCCCTCGTGGGCGGCGGCATGGCGGCGGGCGGTCTGCGTCGGCTACAACCCCGGCGGCGCCGGCCTGACCGTCGTCGACCTGGACGACGCCGACGCCATCGCCTGGGCCCGCAGTGCCCTGCCCGCGACGCGGACCGTGCCGACGACGCGCGGTGAGCACTGGATCTACTGGGGCACCATGCCCTCGCGGAACGCAGTCCGGCCCGGCGTCGACATCAAGTCGACCATGTCCTACGCCCGCTACCTCGGCCCCGGCACCGGGACGATGGCTGACCTGCCGGACGCCGTGCGGGCGCTGGCCGTCAAGGAGCCTTCCCCGGTCCGGCCGACGGCGCATGCGGCCGTCGCGCCCGCCGGTGTCCGGGGCGGGGAGTGCCCGCACCGCACGCCCGCCTACCTCGCCCGTGGCATCGCCATGGCCGAGCAGCGCATCACCGGAGCGTCCAGCGCGGTCCACGCGACCGTGTACCAGACGTTTCTCGCGGTGCTGTCCCGGCACGGCCGGTGCGGCTGCCTCACCGACGCCCACGTCTCCCGTCTGTTCACCGCCGCGCAGGCCAAGGGCGAGACGGCCCGGCACTGCACGGACGCGTGGACGAACGCCCGCACCACATTGGGACTGTGACCATGTCCGACGACGACAAGACCCCCGCCCGCGAGATCATCACCGACTACGCGCAATCCCACTTCCGGTACTTCCGCACCGCCGACGGCACCGTCTACGCCCAACGCAACGGCCACCCCGTGGCCCGCCCCATCCGCTCCCAAGGCACCACGGGAAGCCACCGGCAGGAACTCATGGTCGGACTGTTCAAGGACGGCATCGGCGTGTTCAACGGCACCGCCCTCAAGGAGGCACTCGACCTGATCGAAGCACTCGCGCTGACCGAGGACGTGCAGCCCGTGCACATCCGCGTCGCCCCAGGATGGGACGGCGCAACGTGGCTGGACCTGGGGCGGGCCGACGGACGCTCGGTCCGTATCCACCCCACCGGGTGGAACATCGCCATTCCGGACCCGCGTGAGGTGTGCTGGCGGCGCACCCAGCTCACCGGGGAACTCCCCCTGCCCGCCCGGGACACCGACGGCAAGGGCATCGATCTGCTGCTGCGGCTGTGCAACTTCGCCACCGCTCAGACCGAGTGCCTGGCCATCGCGTGGCTCATCGGCTGCCTGGAACCGTCCGTGCCCGTCCCCGCCCCGTTCCTCACCGGCCCGCAGGGCGCCGGCAAGTCCACCGGCGGACGCATGCTCACCCGGATCATCGAGGGCATGAGCGGCGACCTGCGCCGCGCGCCGAAGGACGAGGAAAACCTGATCGCGGCGGTCGCGGCCGGGTGGGTCACGGCACTCGACAACCTCTCTCACATGACCCCGGACCTGTCCGATGCGATGTGCTGCATCGTCACCGGGGCCGAGAACGTCAAGCGCGCCCTGTTCACCGACGGGGACGTCTTCCGCGCCCGCTACCGCCGCCCGCTGCTTCTCACCGGCATCGACGTCGGCGTCATCCGCCCCGACCTCGCCGAACGTCTGTTGCCGCTCCGGCTGGAACGTCCGCGCGTGCGCCGCACTGAGGCGGAACTGTGGGCGGACTACGCGGAGGCTCTGCCCGTGGTCCTAGGGTCTCTCCTGGACCTCACGGTCAAGGTCCGCGCGGTCGAAGTGGAGACCCCGACCGACCTGCGGATGGCAGACTTCGCGCACCTGTGCGCGCAGCTCGACGCGGCGACCGGTTTCGGGTCGCTCGCCGCCTACCGGGCCGCCCTGGACGACCTCAACGACGACGTGATCGAGGGCGACCTGTTGGCACAGACCGTCCTGCGGCACGCCGCCGACGTTGAACCGGGCACCGCGCAGCGGATGACGTCCACGGAGTGGCTGCACCACTTCACCCGCCTCTACACCGGCGAGGAGTGCCGTCCCCTGCCCAAAGGGTGGCCGACCACCGGCAAAGTCCTCTCCGACCGCCTCAAGCGCCTACAGCCCACCCTCGCCGCCCGCGGCGTGCTCATCGACTCGGGCCGCACCTACGAGGGCCGCTACATCGAGATCAGCCGCGCACCGGCCGCACCACCACACCAACAGCAGACACTCTGACCGCCACGCCGGTCGGCCGGCCACCGGCACAAGCAAGAAGAGCACCCCGGCCTGGCGTGCTCTTCTTGCTGTTCGGCGGCAGCGCCGCCCTGCGAGGACGCGCCGCGCAGCGGCTCCTTCTTCACGTTCTGAGACGCACCGCACCACCACAGACACCCCCTCTCTTTTCCTAAGAGGGGAAATCCTGCGTCATGTGCGTCATGCGGACGCGAAAACGGCCCCTGGCCTGCGAACAAGGGCATGACGCAGACGGCGGCGCCTGCGTCATGCTGCGTCATCTGCGTCATGGCATGACGCAGCCCATGACGTGCCAATGACGCAGCCAAAACGGCTGCGTCATGCCAAAACCGCAGGCCAGACGCCCACATGACGCAGATGACGCTCATGACGCAGAAATCCGCACCTCGGACAGGAACGTTCCGTAAAACCTCGGCTGTGAGGAGCCATTGATGGCCAGCCCCCAGATGCTCAAGCTCCCCGAAGTCCTCACCGAGATCGGCATGAGCCGCGCCGCCTTCTACCGCATGCGCGCACGCGGACAGGCACCGCGCCTCGTGAAGCTGCCCAACGGGCACCTGCGGGTCCGCCGCAGCGACCTGGACGACTGGCTCAGCAACCTGGATTCGCCCGCCTACTGATCACACCCATTCACCACACCACCCCAGGGGCCCGGCTCTCGCCGGGCCCCTTTCGCAGGAAGGCCCCCGATGGGGAAGACGTACGACGTTCGTATCTGGTCTGTCCGCCAGCGGAAGGACCGTGGCCAGAGTTCCGCAGAGCTGCGCTGGAAGACGGGCGAGACTCCGCACTCTCAGACCTTCCGGACCAAGACGCTGGCCGAGGGCCGACGCGCCGAGCTGCTGCGGGCCGCTCACGCCGGCGAGCCGTTCGACGAGTCCACCGGGGTGCCGGTCTCCGAGCTACGCAAGCGCAACGACGTGAGTTGGTATCAGCACGCCCGCGAGTACATCGAGATGAAGTGGCAGCACTCCCCCGGTTCGACGCGCCGGACGCTCGCGGAAGCCATGGCCACGGTGACGCCGGCGCTTGTCACGAACACCAAGGGCATGGCCGACGCCAAGACGGTGCGGACGGCTCTCTATAGCTGGGCGTTCAACATGAGCCGCCGTGACCAGGAACTCCCGGACGATGTGGCCGCCGTGCTGGCGTGGTTCGAGCGGAAGTCGCTGCCCACCTCCGCGCTGGCCGACCGGATGCACGTGCGCGCGGCTCTGGACGCCCTGACCAAGAAGCTGGACGGCACCACGGCATCCGCGTCGACCATCCGGCGGAAGCGGGCCATCTTCCACAACGCCCTCGGCTACGCCGTCGACGCCGGCCGTCTGACAGACAACCCCCTGCCTCAGGTGCAGTGGAAAGCTCCAGAGCAGGTAGCCGAGGAACTGGACCCCGCCTCAGTGCCAGACCCCCGGCAGGCTCTCGCGCTGCTCGATGCCGTGCGCACGCAGAGCCTCCGCGGGCGTCGCCTGGTCGCATTCTTCGGCTGCATGTACTACGCGGCGGCACGGCCGGCGGAAGTCATCGGCCTCCGTCTCCAGGACTGCGACCTGCCCCGGCGAGGGTGGGGCACTCTGCGGCTACGAGAAACCCGCCCACGCTCGGGGTCGGCCTGGACGGACAGCGGTGAAGCGCACGACCGGCGAGGGCTCAAGCACCGCCCCCGGAAAGCGGTCCGCACCGTGCCGATCCCGCCCGATCTCGTGAGTCTGCTCCGGTGGCACGTCACCGCGTACGGCGTCGCCCCCGACGGGCGGCTGTTCCGGACGCAGCGCGGCGGGCTGATCCAGGACACCGGATACGGCGAGGTATGGGCGGAAGCCCGCGCGCGTGCTCTCACGCCCGCTCAGTGCGCGTCGCCGCTCGCCAAGCGTCCATATGATCTTCGCCACGCGGCCGTGTCCACATGGCTCAGCTCCGGGGTGGAGCCGCAGGAGGTAGCTGCCCGCGCCGGCCACAGCGTGGCCGTGCTGTTCCGGGTGTACGCCAAGTGCCTGGACGGCGGTGCGGCCACAGCGAACGCCCGGATCGAGCGGGCATTGAGGAGCGGCGCCTAGGGGCCGAAGCTGCCCCACGCCTGCCCCACACGGACTGGTCAGCACCCGAATCAGAGTGAGACACACTGGGAAAAGCGCCCATAACGATCAGGTCGGGCCGGTCAACGAACAAGACCCCCTCCGTCCTGCGTTTCCGCAGTTCGGAGGGGGTCTCGTTTCAACTTTCTCAGCGTGGCGGCGCCAGGATTCGAACCTGGGAAGGCTGAGCCGGCAGATTTACAGTCTGCTCCCTTTGGCCGCTCGGGCACACCGCCGGGTTTGCTGCACCTGAGTCCGCCTCTCGGCGGTGCTCGCTGGCAACGACGTAAACAATACCCGATGGACAGGGGTGCTCCGCCACCCGATTGATCTCCACCCCGGGGCCGGGGGGTGACTAGGCTGGTCCGGATGCGGTCCGGGGCCGACACCGGGCCCGGAGGCCGCCTCACGTACGCCGGTACGCGTCCGGCGCGCAGCCCGATACGCACCCCGATACAAGGAGCCACAGGACATGGCCGACTCCAGTTTCGACATCGTCTCGAAGGTCGAGCGGCAGGAGGTCGACAACGCCCTCAACCAGACCGCCAAGGAGATCTCGCAGCGCTACGACTTCAAGGGCGTGGGCGCCTCGATCTCGTGGTCCGGGGAGAAGATCCTCATGGAGGCGAACTCCGAGGACCGGGTGAAGGCAGTCCTCGACGTCTTCCAGTCCAAGCTGATCAAGCGGGGCATCTCCCTGAAGGCCCTGGACGCGGGTGAGCCGCAGCTCTCGGGCAAGGAGTACAAGATCTTCGCGTCGATCGAGGAGGGCATCTCCCAGGACAACGCGAAGAAGGTCGCGAAGATCATCCGCGACGAGGGCCCCAAGGGTGTGAAGGCCCAGGTGCAGGGTGACGAGCTGCGCGTCAGCTCCAAGAGTCGCGACGACCTCCAGGCCGTCATCGCGCTGCTGAAGGGCAAGGACTTCGACTTCGCCCTGCAGTTCGTGAACTACCGGTAGGTCTGCCGGCGCGCCGGACGGACAAGGAACGGGTGGGTGCCGCTCGGGTGCCCACCCTTTTCGTGCGCGCGGTGCCGTCAGTCGCGCGAATGGCCGAACAGGAGGCGGTAGGCGATCAGCAGGACCAGTGAGCCGCCGATCGCGGCCACCCACGTGGTGCCGTCGTAGAAGTCCTTGCTGATCGGGTGGTCGAACCAGCGGGAAGAGATCCAGCCGCCGATGAACGCGCCGGCGACACCGATCAGCGTCGTGCCGATGAGACCGCCCGGGTCGCGGCCGGGCAGCAGGAACTTCGCGATGGCCCCGGCCAACAGGCCAAGGATGATCCAACTGATGATCGTCATGCCGAGTACCTGCCCTCTCCCGCCGGCCCTTGCACCATGAAGGACGTCACGAGTCCACCTTCCGGTTGCTCTTGATCAGTAGGGTGCGGCCTCATGACGAACTCGCCGGGCCCCGGACTGCGCCGCACCCTCGGCGCGCGTGACGCCGTCGTCGTCGGGCTGGGCGCGATGCTGGGGGCGGGGATCTTCGCCGCGCTCGCGCCCGCCGCACGGGCGGCCGGTTCCGGGCTGCTCCTCGGGCTGGCGGCCGCCGCCCTGGTCGCCTACTGCAACGCGGACTCCTCCGCGCGCCTCGCCGCGCTGTACCCGGCCTCGGGCGGCACCTATGTGTACGGGCGTGAGCGGCTGGGCGCGTTCTGGGGTTACCTGGCCGGCTGGGCGTTCGTGGTCGGCAAGACGGCGTCCTGCGCGGCGATGGCGCTCACCGTGGGGGCGTACGTCTGGCCGGGGCAGGCGCACGCCGTCGCCGTCGGCGCCGTGGTGCTGGTCACGGCGGTCGACTACGGCGGTGTCCAGAAGTCCGCGTGGGTGACGCGGGTGATCGTGGGTGTGGTCCTGGCGGTCCTCGCTTCCGTGGTGGTCGTGTGTCTGACGTCGGGGGAAGCCGGCTACGGGCGTCTGGACACCGGTGTCGAGGGCGGGGCCGGCGGGGTGCTCCAGGCGGCCGGTCTGCTGTTCTTCGCGTTCGCGGGATACGCGCGGATCGCGACCCTCGGTGAGGAGGTGCGGAACCCGACGCGCACCATCCCTCGGGCCGTCCGGGTGGCCCTGGGTGTCGCTCTGGCCGTGTACGCGGTGGTCGCTGTGGCGGTCCTTTCCGTTCTGGGGGCTCGGGAGTTGGGTGAGTCCTCCGCGCCGCTGGCCGACGCGGTGCGGGCCGCCGGGGTGCCCGGGCTCGCGCCGGTCGTACGGGCGGGCGCGGCGGTGGCCGCGTTGGGGTCGCTGCTGGCCCTGCTGCTGGGGGTGTCGCGGACGACGCTGGCCATGGCCCGGGACCGGCACCTTCCGGGAGCGCTGGCCGCCGTGCACCCGCGGTTCCGGGTGCCGCACCGGGCGGAGCTGGCCGTCGGCGTTGTGGTCGCCGTCCTGGCCGCCACCGTGGATGTGCGGGGCGCGATCGGGTTCTCCTCCTTCGGTGTGCTGACGTACTACGCGGTGGCGAACGCCTCGGCCTGGACGCTCGGTCCGGGAGTGGTGGCCCGGGTGGTGCCGGTGGTGGGGCTCGCCGGATGCCTGGTGCTGGCGTTCTCGTTGCCGGCGGTCTCGGTGGTCGTGGGCGCGGCGGTGCTCGGCGGGGGTGTGGCGGCCTACGGCGTGCGGAAGGTGTGGGGGCGGCGGAGGGCTCGGGGCGAGCGGTAGGGCCTCGGCGCGAGAGACCCCGAGCCCGCGCCCGTCCCGAAGCGCACCGAGGTGTGTCAGGGGCCTCGGCGTATGCGGTGCGGCGGAACCGGACCCGGTGGCTCGTACCGCTTCTCGTGCTCGGTCGTGTGCTCGTGTTCGGTCATGGGTTCATCATGCGGTCCGGTCACGAGGCGTGTGCGGACCTGTGGACAACTCCGCGGTTGTGGACAACTCCCCCGCCGTCGGGCGTCCCGTGAGGACGCCCGGGGGCTCACCAGCGGTCCGTGAACGCCTGATCCGTACGGACGATCTCGCGGCCCAGCGGGAACAGGGAGACCGGGATCAGCTTGAAGTTGGCGATGCCGAGGGGGATGCCGATGATCGTCACGCACAGGGCGATGCCGGTGACGATGTGGCCGAGGGCGAGCCACCAGCCCGCGAGGAGCAGCCACAGCACGTTGACGACGAAGGACGGGGCTCCGGCGTCGCGGCGCTCGACCGTGGTGTACCCGAAGGGCCACAGGGCGTAGACGCCGATGCGGAACGCGGCCACACCGAAGGGGATGCCGATGATCGTGATGCACAGCAGCAGGCCGGCGAGCATGTAGCCGAGGAACAGCCAGAAGCCGCTGAAGACGAGCCAGATCAGATTCAGGACGGTCTTCACAGGTGGCCTGCCATCTTCTCGAGCCGGGCGATGCGTTCCGCCATCGGCGGGTGGGTGGAGAACATCTTCGCGAGCCCCTGCCCCGGGCGGAACGGGTTCGCGATCATCATGTGGCTGGCCGTCTCGATGCGGGGCTCGGGGGGCAGCGGAAGCTGCTTGGTGCCCTGCTCCAGCTTGCGCAGGGCGCTCGCCAGGGCCCGGGGGTCGCCGGTGAGCTGGGCGCCGGAGGCGTCCGCCTCGTACTCCCGGGAGCGGCTGACGGCCAGCTGGATGAGGGACGCCGCGAGCGGGCCGAGGAGAAGGATCAGCAGCATGCCGAGGAGGCCAGGGCCGTCGTCGTCGTCCGAGCGGCCGATCGGGATCAGCCAGGCGAAGTTGACCAGGAACATGATCACGGAGGCGAGGGCGCCGGCGACGGAGGAGATCAGGATGTCGCGGTTGTAGACGTGGCTGAGCTCATGGCCGATGACACCGCGCAGTTCGCGCTCGTCGAGCAGGCGCAGGATGCCCTCGGTGCAGCACACCGCGGCGTTGCGCGGATTGCGGCCGGTGGCGAAGGCGTTGGGCGCCTCCGTCGGCGAGATGTACAGGCGGGGCATGGGCTGGCGTGCCTGCGTGGAGAGGTCGCGGACCATCCGGTACAGGCCCGGCGCCTCGAACTCGCTCACCGGACGGGCCCGCATGGCCCGCAGGGCCAGTTTGTCGCTGTTCCAGTAGGCGTAGGCGTTGGTGCCCAGAGCGACGACGACGGCGACGACGAGCCCCATGCGGCCGAAGAAACTGCCGATGACGATGATGAGTGCGGACAGTCCCCCGAGGAGGACAGCGGTCCTGAGCCCGTTGTGCCGGCGGTGCACGGTACGCCCTCCAAGTCGTGCGGCAGGGGAACCCTTGCTTACTGATCTTCCTTCTGACCTGCGCTGCCCACTGGTGCCGTGGTCTCACGTCCAGTGGACCCTCCCGTACCGGTCAACGCCAGGCGAGAGGCACTAGTTCCCTTGTGCGCGTGGTGGCGCGTGTCAACCGTCCAGGTGACGGCCGTTCGGTGCAGGGCCCGCGGCACGCTCGCCTGGAGGCCGGGCGTCTCCCCGCGCGCGTGGACGTCCGCGCTAGAACAGCCCGGTGTCCGTGAAGCGCAGGACCAGCTGGGGAGCCCCGGACAGGGCGATGCCGAGGACGCCGGTGAGGGCGAGCGCCGCGGTGAGGGGGGCGGTCAGGCGGTGGGTGGCCGCTTCGCCCTCCGGTGCGCGGAACAGCAGCGCCGTCCAGCGCAGGTAGTAGACCAGCGCGATGACGACGTTGACGGCCATGACGACGGCCAGCCAGCCGAGCCCTGCGTCGACGGCCGCGGCGAACACCGTGACCTTGGCGAAGAGGCCGATGACGCCCGGCGGGAGTCCTGCGAGGCACAGCAGGAAGAAGCCCATGAGCAGCGCGGTGAGCGGGCTCGCGGCGTACAGGCCGCGGTAGTCGGCGACCCGGTTGAGCCGGTGCGCGCGGCCGACGAGGGCGGCCACGGCGAAGGCGCCCAGGTTCACGGCGCCGTACATGAGGGCGTAGGCGAGGGTGGAGCCGATCGACCGCTCGGGGTCGTCGGAGTAGCCGGCGGCGGCGATCGGCACCAGGAGGTAGCCGGCCTGGCCGACGGACGACCAGGCGAGGAGGCGTACGGCGCTGTACGCGCGCGTGGACCGCTGGCGCAGGGCACCGAGGTTCCCGACGGTCATGGTGAGGGCGGCCAGCACGGCGAGCGCGGGAGCCCACGCGTCGGCGTACGAGGGCAGGGCGACGACCGTGACGAGGATGAGGCCGGAGAAGCCGACCGCCTTGCCGATGACCGACAGGTACGCGGCGACGGGCAGTGGGGCGCCCACGTAGGTGTCGGGGACCCAGAAGTGGAAGGGGACGGCGGCCGTCTTGAACGCGAAGCCGACGAGGGTGAGGACGACGCCGGTCTGCGCGAGGGTCTGGAGCTGCCCGTCGACGTGCTGGATGCGCTCGGCGACCCGGGTGAGGTGGAGGGTCCCGGTGGCCGCGTAGACGAAGCTGATGCCGAGCAGGCTGACGGCGGTGGCGGTGACGGAGGACAGGAAGAACTTCAGCGCCGCCTCGGAGGACCTGCGGTCGCCGTGGCGCAGGCCGACCAGGGCGAAGGCGGGCAGGGACGCCACCTCCAGGGCGACGACCAGGGTCGCGAGGTCCCGGGAGGCGGGCAGCAGGGCGGCGCCGGCCGCGGAGGAGAGGAACAGGAACCAGTACTCGCCCTCGGGGAGCCGCTTGCCGGAGTCCTTCAGCGCGGTGACGGACAGCAACGCTGCCAGCAGGGCGCCGCCGAGGACCAGGAACTGGATGACGAGGGTGAAGCGGTCCGCGGTGTAGCTGCACACCTCGGTGTCGCCGACCAGGCAGAAGGTGGAGCGGTCGGCGTCGAGGAGGGGCAGCAGCATGAGCGCGGCGGCCGCGAGTCCGGCCACCGCGATCCAGCCGAGCAAGGGCTTCCTGGCCTCGGCGACGAACAGGTCGGCGACCAACACGACGAGTCCGACGACCGCCGCGATGGTGGGCGGTGCGATGGCCAGCCAGTCGACGGACTGGACGAGGGAGCTCATCGGGTGCCTCCTGCGAGGAGCTGCTGCACGGCCGGGTCGGTCAGCCCGAGGAGGGCCTTGGGCCACAGGCCGGCGACGACGGTGAGGACGACGAGCGGGGTCCAGGCCGCGAACTCGTAGGAGCGCACGTCGGTGAGGCGCGGGGCGTCGTCCCGGGGCGCGGCGCCCATGCAGACCCGGCGGACGACGATCAGCAGGTAGGCGGCGGTGAGCAGGGTGCCGAACGCGCCGATCGACATGAAGGTGAGGAAGGCCGGGCGGCTCAGTCCCTCGGCGGGGTCGAAGGCTCCGAACAGCGCCAGCATCTCACCCCAGAACCCGGCGAGGCCGGGCAGGCCGAGGGAGGCGACGGCGGCGAAGGCGAGCAGGCCTCCGAGGCGCGGGGCCCTGCCGTAGAGCGCGGCTCCGGTCTCCTGGGCGAGGGCGTCGAGGTCGGTGCTGCCGGTGCGCTCCTTCAGACCGCCGACCAGGAAGAACAGCAGGCCGGTGATGAGGCCGTGGGCGACGTTGGCGAACAGGGCGCCGTTGACGCCGGTCGGGGTCATGGTCGCGATGCCGAGGAGGACGAAGCCCATGTGGCCGACGGAGGAGTAGGCGATGAGCCGCTTGAGGTCGCCCTTGGCGCCCTTCCTGGCCAGGGCGAGGCAGGCGAGGGATCCGTAGACGATGCCGACGACGGCGAAGGCGGCCAGGTACGGCGCGAAGGTGCGGAAGCCGTCCGGGGCGGCCGGGAGGAGGATCCGCACGAAGCCGTACGTGCCCATCTTCAGCAGGACGCCGGCCAGCAGGACCGAGCCGACCGTCGGCGCGGCGGTGTGGGCGTCGGGCAGCCAGCTGTGCAGGGGCCACATCGGCGTCTTCACCGCGAGCCCGATCCCGACCGCCAGTACGGCGATGACCTGCACGGACGTGGTCAGCGACCGGCCGTTGTCAGTGGCGAGTGCCACCATGTCGAACGTGCCCGCCTTGATCCCGATCAGGAGCAGGCCGAGCAGCATGACCACCGAGCCGAGCAGCGTGTACAGGATGAACTTCCAGGCGGCCTCGGCCCGGCCCTCGCCGCCCCAGCGGGCGATGAGGAAGTACATCGGGACGAGGACCGTCTCGAAGGCGAGGAAGAACAGGACCAGGTCGAGGACGGCGAAGGTCGCCAGGGTGCCGGACTCGAGGACGAGCAGCAGGGCGACGAAGGCCTTCGGGGACGGTCCCGCGGGCGGCTTGAAGTACGAGTAGAGGGCGCTGAGGAAGGCCAGCAGAGCGGTCAGGACCAGGAGGGGGAGCGAGATGCCGTCGGTGCCGAGGTGGATCCGCACGTCGAGTGCGGGGATCCAGCTGATGTCGGTCGTGGCCTGCATCTTCGACGGCTGGTCGTGGTCGAAGCCGAGTGCCAGGGCGATCGCCGCGGCGAGGATCACGCCGGTGACGGTGACGCCGTGCCGCAGTACGGCCTGCTCGGGCGACTTCCCCTTCAGTCCGGGCGGTGCGGGCAGCAGAGCGGCGGCGGCGCCCAGGAGCGGGCCGACGACGAGGAACGCCAGAAGGAACTGCATCACGGACTCGTTGATATCGATCACGCCTGCTCACGCTCCCGTGGCGACGAGGACGGCGGCGACCGCGAGGACGACGGTGCCGGCGAGCAGCGCGCTCACATAGGTCTGCAGATTGCCGGTCTGGGCCCGTCGTACGGCGGCGCCGAGCCAGCGGGGCAGGGTGCCCGCGCCGCGTACGTAGGTGTCGACGACCTCCCGGTCGAGGAACCGTACGAGGCTCGCGCCGGCCCGGACCGGGCGGACGAACAGCGCCGAGTACACGGCGTCCAGGTGGAAGCCGACGGCGGCGTGCCGGTGCAGCCGGCCGAGCAGCAGCCGCCCGGGGTCCGAGGGGTCGGCCGCGTAGGCGACGTCCCCGTAGGCCGGTTCGTGGCTCGCGATGGCCTCCGCCTCGACCAGGCCGGCGTCACCCTCGGGGTGGGCGGCGACGGCGCCGAGCGGGACGCGGGCGGCGTGCGCGGTGGTGTGCCGCCAGGTGGCGTAGGTGACGATGCCGCCGACCAGGGCCACGCCCGTGCCGAGCACGGAGGTGGTGAGGGTCGGGGTGAGGTCGTGGCCGTCGAACCAGTCGGGCAGCACCCGGAAGGCGAGCCCGCCGAGCGCCAGCGACGGGACGGCGAGCACCCACAGCACGGTGGTCATGGTCAGCGGCTGCCGGCCGTGGTCGGGGGCCTCGGTGCCGCTGCCGCGGAAGGCGAGCAGCCACAGCCGCGTCGCGTAGGCGGCGGTGAGGAGGGCGGTGAGCAGACCGGCGAGGAGGACGATCCAGCCCGCCGCTGCGGGAGCGTGCTCGGTGTGGCCGGTGACGACGTGTTCGGCGACGCCGAGGACGGCCTCCTTGGAGAAGAAGCCGCTGAACGGCGGGATCGCGGCGAGCGCGAGCAGCGCCACGGTCATCGTCCAGTAGGCGTCGGGGACGCGGTCGCGCAGGTGGCTCATGCGGGACATGGCGGCCAGCGAGTTGGTGCCGGCGGCGTGGATGATCACGCCGGCGGCGAGGAACAGCAGCGCCTTGAAGGCGCCGTGGGACAGGAGGTGGAAGACGGCGGCGCCCCGGTCGGCGACGGCGAGGGCGCCGGTCATGTAGCCGAGCTGGCCGATCGTCGAGTAGGCGAGGACGCGTTTGATGTCGTCCTGGGCGAGGGCGGCGAGCGCCGAACCGGTCATCGTCACGGCGGCCATGACGGCGAGGACGGTCATCGCGGCCTGTGAGGCCTCGAAGAGCGGGAGGAGACGGGCGACGAAGTAGACGCCGGCGGCGACCATCGTCGCGGCGTGGATCAGCGCGGAGACGGGCGTGGGGCCCGCCATCGCGTCGGGGAGCCAGGTGTGCAGCGGGAACTGCGCGGACTTGCCGGCCACGCCCGCGAGGAGCAGCAGGGCGATCAGCGTCGGGTGGTCGATGCCGCCGTGCGCGACGGCGCCGAGGATCCGGGTGACGCGGAAGGACCCGGCGTCGGCGGCGAGCGCGAACAGGCCGATGAGGAAGGGGACGTCGCCGAGCTTGGTGACCAGGAAGGCCTTGAGCGATGCGGCGCGGGCCTCGGGGGTCTCCCAGTAGTGGCCGACGAGGAAGTAGGAGCAGATGCCCATGACTTCCCAGCCGACCAGCAGCACCATCAGGTCGCCGGTGTAGACGACCAGGAGCATCGCGGAGGTGAACAGCGAGACCAGGGCGGCGTAGGACGGGTAGCGCGGGTCGTCGCGCAGGTAGCCCGTGGAGTAGATCTGCACGCAGGTGGCGACGGTGGCGACGACCACGGCGGTGAGGGCGGCGAACCCGTCGATGTGCAGGGCGAGTTCGATCGGGACCGAGCCGGTGGGGGTGAGCTCGGTGGCGGCGTCGACCGGGCCGCCGCCGCCCTGGCGCGCGGCGACGGCGGCGGCGAGCGCCAGACAGGCCAGTGTCGGCAGGACGGCGAGCGGGCGGGCGAAGCCGGGTGCGGTGCGGCCCAGCAGCAGACCGGTGAGCGCGCCGAGGAACGGAAGGAGGGGGACGAGGACGGCGAGGGTGGTCGTGGTCACGCGGTGGCCTCGGCCTTCTCGCCGGCGGCCGGGGCGGGGATGGCGCGGCCGGTGGCGTCGCTGTGGGGGTCGTCGGGGTCGTGGCCCTCGGCGGTGTCGCGGAGCCGGTCGATGTCGGAGCTGCCGCGGTTGCGGTACACGGCGAGGACGATCGCGAGGCCGATGCCGATCTCGGCGGCGGCGATGGCGATGGTGAAGAGGGCCAGGGCCTGTCCGGAGTGCAGCGTCTCCTCGGCGGCCCGGCTGAGCCAGACGTCGAAGGCGACGAGGTTCAGGTTGACGGCGTTGAGCATCAGCTCGACCGACATCAGCACGAGGATCGCGTTGCGGCGGGCGAGGACGCCGTAGACGCCGGTGCAGAAGAGGAGGGCGGACAGGACGGCGGGATAGGCGAGGTGCATCAGCGGGCTCCTTCCTGGTCGCGCCGGGTGCGGGTCGCGCCGGTCGCCGTGCCGGACGCGGTCGCGTCCCCCGCGCCGGGCTCGGAGCCGGCCTTGGCCTTGCGGGACAGGACGATCGCGCCGACGAGGGCGGCGAGGAGGAGGACGGACAGGGCCTCGAAGGGGAGGACCCAGTGCTGGAAGAGGCTGGCGCCGGTGACGTCGGTGGAGCCGGCGGGGGCTCCGTCCAGGTCGATCCAGGTGGTGCGGAAGGCGTCGACGACCACCCAGACCAGGGCCGCCGCCGCGGCGACGGCGACGGCGAGGGCGACCCACCGGTTGCCGGAGTCGGCGTCCGGTGAGCGGCCGACGGGGGCACGGGTGAGCATCAGCCCGAACAGCAGCAGCACGACGACGGAACCGACGTAGATGAGGACCTGCACCCAGGCGATGAACTCGGCGGTGAGCAGGAGGTATTCGACGGCGAGCCCGCCGAGGGCCACCACCAGCCACAGGGCGGCGTGCACCAGCTGCCGGGTGGTGACGGTGACGACGGCGGCCCCGAGGGTGACGAGGCCGACGAGGAGGAAGGTGATCTCGACGCCGGTCGGGGAGAGGAAACCGTGCGACCCGGCGGCGGTCGTGGCGTGCGCGGCCGTTCCCGCGGCTGCGGTCAGGGTCACGACTCCTCCTCCTGCGGTTCGGCCTGGGCGGCGGCGAGCTTGTCGGCGGTCTTGCGGGCGGCGGCCACTTCCTTCGGCTCCTCGGCCCCGGGATCGAGGGCGGGCGGGGCCGGGACGGTCCACATCCACTCGCGGAGCTTGTCGCGCTCGTGGGTGAGGTCGCGGATGTCGGTCTCGGCGTACTCGAACTCCGGGGACCAGAACAGCGCGTCGAAGGGGCAGACCTCGATGCAGATACCGCAGTACATGCACAGGGAGAAGTCGATGGCGAAACGGTCGAGGACGTTGCGGCTGCGTTCGCGGCCTCCGGGGGCCGCCGGAGGGACGGTCTCCTTGTGCGAGTCGATGTAGATGCACCAGTCGGGGCACTCGCGGGCGCACAGCATGCAGACCGTGCAGTTCTCCTCGAACAGGCCGATCACCCCGCGGCTGCGGGGCGGCAGTTGGGGCTGGGTGTCCGGGTAGGGGGCGGTGACGGACTTCCGCGTCATCGTCCGCAGGGTGACGGCCAGGCCCTTGGCCAGGCCGGAGCCGGGGATCGGGGCCATCACAGGAACACCACCTTGACGACGCCGGTGAGGGCGATCTGGGCGAGGGAGAGGGGGACCAGGAGCGTCCAGCTGAACTTCTGCAGCTGGTCCTCGCGCATGCGGGGGTAGGTGACGCGCAGCCAGATGACGACGAAGGCGAGGACGGCGGTCTTCAGCAGGGTCCACACCCAGCCGAGGCCGTCGGCGCCCCAGGGGCCGTGCCAGCCGCCCAGGAAGAGGACGGTGGTCAGGCCGCACAGGACGACGATGCCGGCGTACTCGGCGAGGAGGAACAGGGCGAAGCGGAGACCGGTGTACTCGGTGTACGCGCCGAAGATGATCTCCGAGTCGGCGACCGGCATGTCGAAGGGCGGGCGCTGGAGTTCGGCGAGGCCCGCGATGAAGAAGACCAGCGCGCCGGTGATCTGCCAGGGCACCCACCACCACTCGAACGCGTCGAGGATGCCGACGAGGGAGACGGTGCCGGCGGCCATCGCCACCGAGGCGGCGGTGAGCAGCATCGGGAGTTCGTAGGCGAGGAGCTGGGCGGCGGTGCGCAGGCCGCCGAGGAGGGAGAACTTGTTGGCGGAGGCCCAGCCGGCCATCAGTGAGCCGAGGACACCGACGCCCATCACGGCGAGCACGAAGAACACGCCCGCGTCGATCACCTGGCCGACCGCGCCCTCGCCGGGGCCGATCGGGACGGCGAGCAGGACGAGGAGGTACGGCAGCAGCGCGACGGCGGGCGCGATCTGGAAGACGCGGCGGTCCGCGCCGGCCGGGACGACGTCCTCCTTCTGCGCGAACTTCACGCCGTCGGCGATGAGCTGGGCCCAGCCGTGGAAGCCGCCGGCGTACATCGGGCCGAGGCGGCCCTGCATGTGGGCCATCACCTTGTGCTCGGTCTGGCCCACGATCAGGGGGAAGGTGAGGAAGACGACGAACACGACCAGGAGTCGCAGGGCGACGTCGAGCACGTCGTTCACTGCCGGCCTCCTGAGGGGTCGTCGGGGGTGTTCGTGTCGGGGCTGTTCGTGTCAGGGCTGCGGGATTCGGGACGCGGCCCGTTCTCCGGCTCCGGCTGGGGACGCGCTTGCGACTCCGGTTCGGGACGCGCTTCCGGCTCCGGTTCGGGACGCGCTTCCGGCTCCGGTTCGGGACGCGCTGCGGGGGCCGACTGGGGACGCGCTTCGGGGGCCGGTTCGGGACGCCGCCCGTCCTCCGGTTCGGGACGCGCTTCCGGCTCCGGCTCCGGCTCAGGACGCGCTCCGGGGGCCGGCGCGGGCCGGGGCTCGGCCTCCGGCCCGGGACGCGGCCCGTCCTCCGGCTCCGGCTCAGGATGGGGCGCGGCTTCCGGCTTCGGTTCCTCGAAGGCGGGCCGTGCGTGGTGCCACGGGGCGTCCGGGCTGCGCGGGGCGGCGGGCGGCTTGCGGTCGCGGGGTTCCTCGGCGGGAGCCGCTGCCGTGTCGTCGGCGGCCGGCGCCTGTTCCTGTTCCGCGCGCTGACTCGCTGAGCCCTCGGACGCGGACCGCGCCCGGCGGGGACCGCCCGTGCCCGGGGCGTCCTCGCGCTGCGACGCCGACCCCTCGCTCGCGCCGCGCGACCGGCGCGCGGGGGCGTCCGGCCGCCGGCTGGCGGAGCCCTCGGACGCCGAGCGCGCCCGACGAGGCGTACCGCTCTCAGCAGCCCCCCGCCGGCTCGCGGACCCCTCCGACACCGACCGCGCCCTGCGTGGGGTGGCC
Organism: Streptomyces sp. CNH189; assembly: GCF_000527195.1. Lineage (NCBI taxonomy): Bacteria > Bacillati > Actinomycetota > Actinomycetes > Kitasatosporales > Streptomycetaceae > Streptomyces > Streptomyces sp. CNH189. The sequence goes on along the minus strand of NZ_AZUS01000002.1, from coordinate 198,455 downwards.
GGCGACTCGGCCGCGGTCGCGTCGGCGCCGTCCTCCGCCGTCGCCCCCGCCCCCGCCGTCTGGCTCGCCGAGCCCTCGGAGACGGAGCGGGTGCGCCGGGGCGGGCGTTCGCCCGGTGTGCGTGCCGCCGCGGTGGCCGCGCGGCGGGCCGGGCGGGCCGGGGCGGGCGGGAGCTGGCCCTTGAGGGGGCCCCACTCGTTGGGGTCGGGCACGCCCGGCGGCAGCATCTGCCGCCGCTTGGGGCCGCCGTGCTCGGACTCCCCCGGTTCCTTGGCACCGGGCCACGCCTTGGCGACCCGGGCCGCGAGGACGAAGTCCTTGCGCAGCGGGTGGCCCTCGAAGCCCTCGGGCAGCAGCAGGTGGTCCAGGCCGGGGTGTCCGGTGAAGGCGACGCCGAACATCTCGTGGGTCTCGCGTTCGTGCCAGGCCGCGCCCGCGTAGACACCCACGGCGGACGGCAGTTCCGGGGCGTCGTGCGGCACCGTGGTGCGCAGCAGGAGCCGCCGTACCGGGGACAGGGCGGCGACGTGGGCGGTCACGCGGAAGCCGGTGCCGGGTTCGTCGACCGCGCTGAGCCAGTCGAAGAAGGTGCAGCCCAGCCGGTCGCGCGCGGCCTCCAGCGCGGGGATCCAGGCGTCGGACGGCACGTCGACGGTGAGGACGCCGTACGACTCCTCCGCCGTGGCCTGCGCGCCGAAGAGTTCCTCCACGTCCGCGGGGAGCCAGCCGACGGTGGTCATCCGGCGGCCCCCTCACCCTTCGGCGCGTCACCCTTCGGCCCGTCCTTCGGTGCGGGGGGCTCGACCAGCCCGCTCCGCAGGGTCGCCGCCGAGGGGCGTCCGGCGGAGGCGGTGCCGTACCGCTCCCCCAGGGACTCGCGGGCGATCTTCTCCTGGAGCTTGAGGATGCCCTGGAGCAGCGCCTCGGGCCGGGGCGGGCAGCCGGGGACGTAGACGTCGACCGGGATGATCTGGTCGACGCCCTTGGTGACGGAGTAGGAGTCCCAGTAGGGGCCGCCGCAGTTGCTGCACGCCCCGAAGGAGATGACGTACTTCGGCTCGGGCATCTGCTCGTAGAGGCGCTTCACGGCGGGCGCCATCTTGTCGGTGACCGTGCCGGAGACGACCATCAGGTCGGCCTGGCGGGGCCCCGGGGCGAACGGGATGACGCCGAGGCGGATGAAGTCGTGCCGGGCCATCGACGCGGCGATGAACTCGATCGCGCAGCAGGCGAGGCCGAAGTTGAACACCCAGAGCGAGTAGCGGCGGCCCCAGTTGAGGACCACCTTCATCGGCTCGGGGGCGAGCCGGGCGAGCGCGCCGAGCCTCGCCGTGCCGTCGCCGGAGGGACGTCCAGGTTCCGGCAGCAGCACCGGCTCGGAGGCGGCGGGGTTCACGTCCATGTCAGGACGCCCTTCTTGTAGGCGTACAGCAGGCCCACGGCGAGGAAGCCGAGGAAGACGAACATCTCCACGAGGGTGGTCGCGCCGTAGCCGTCGGCGGCGAAGACGGTCGCCCAGGGGAAGAGGAAGATCGAGTCGACGGCGAAGATCACGTAGAGGAAGGCGTAGACGTAGTAGCGGACCTGGGTGTGGGCCCAGCCCTCGCCGACGGGGTCGACGCCGCACTCGTACGTCAGCAGCTTCTCCGGGGTGGGCACCACCGGCCGCAGCAGGCGGCCCGCCCCGAAGGCGACGGCGACGAACAGCACGCCGACGACGGCGAGCAGTCCGACGACCGAGTAGGACTGGAAGTAGTCCGCCGCGACGACGGTCGTTTCCCGCACGTCCGCCCCTCACTCCTCAGATCGGCGACCAGGCGTTCCCACCTGTGCCCTGCCCTTGATCCGTGCCGGTGAACGTCGAACGCCACGGTCCGACGATCTGTACGCACGGGAGTCTAGGCCCTGATAAAGGCACGGTAAGCAGCCCGTCGGGGCTCGGCACGCGGGGGTGGGGTTTTCCTCAGGGCGGCCCAGCGGTCGGCCTCATGGCGCGGGCCCCCGTCGCCGGGCACGCTATGCCCCATGACCGAACCGAATCCGCAGCCGGGCACGCCCGCGAGGACCCTCCCGGACCCGGCCGCCCCCGCATCGGCCGGGCCGGGCGACCGCCCGCCCCCGGCCCGCTTCGCCTACGACGCGCACACCTGGAAGGAGATCGCGCATCTCCTGACGAACCTGCCGGCGGCGCTGGTGGGCTTCGTCTACACGGTGACCGTGCTGTCCGTCGGCGTGGGGCTGACGGTCACGGTGATCGGACTTCCCCTGCTCGCCCTCGGTCTGCTGGGGGCGCGGCAGCTCGGCCGGCTGGAGCGGGCGCGCGCGAGGGCCATGCTCGGGGTGCGGGTGGAGGAGCCGAGCCCGTTGCCGTGGCGCGGTTCCGGCGGCTTCTGGCCGGGGCTGTGGCAGGGGGTCAAGGACCCGGTGGGCTGGCGGACGTTCCTGTTCATGCTGATACGGCTGCCGTGGGGCATTCTCACCTTCGTCATCGCGCTGACGGGTCTGTTCGTGCTGTGGCCGGTGCTGGCGTTCGTCGTGCGGGCGCTGGCGGACGTGGACCGGGCGCTGGTGCGGGGCCTGCTGTCGCCGTCGGACGAGCTCGAGCGGCGCATCGCCGAACTGGAGTCGGACCGGGGCGTGGTGGTCGACGCGGCCGCGGCGGACCTGCGGCGCATCGAGCGGGACCTGCACGACGGGGCGCAGGCGCGCCTGGTGAACCTGGCGATGGGCCTGGGTCTGGCCAAGGAGAAGCTGCTGGAGGACCCGGACGCGGCGGCGTCGATGGTCGAGGAGGCGCACGGCGAGGTGAAGCTGGCGCTCCAGGAGCTTCGGGACCTGGCGCGCGGCATCCACCCGGCGGTGCTCACCGACCGGGGCCTGGACGCGGCCCTGTCCTCGGTCGCCTCGCGCTGCACGGTCCCGGTGCGGGTCACCGTCGACCTGACCGAACGGCCCGCCCCCGCGATCGAGGGCATCGCCTACTTCACCGTCTCGGAGCTGCTCCAGAACGTCAGCAAGCACAGCCGGGCGCGCTCGGCGGCGGTGGAGGTGTGGCGGTCGGAGAACCGGCTGTTCCTGCAGGTCTCGGACGACGGCAGGGGCGGGGCGAGCCTGGACGGCGGCACGGGCATGCGGGGGCTCGCCGACCGGCTGGGCGCGGTGGACGGCCTGTTCGTCGTGGACTCCCCGGAGGGCGGTCCGACGACGGTGACGGCCGAGCTGCCGTGGCGGGACCGTTCCGGCACACCGGCCGGGATCGCGCCGGGGAAGGGGGCGTCCGCCCGCGCCCGTGGGTAGGGAAAACCCCCCTGCCAAGACTGCGACGGACTCCATTCCGCGCCGGCCTGCGGCGCAGCAGTCTGGACGTACGACAGCACAGCCGCCGGACGAGGAGAAGGACGAAGCCGATGGCCACCGAGTACGGACAGGGCTACGGGCTCCCCACCGAGCCCGGACACGCGCGGGGCGTGGGGGAACGGCGGCACCGGATGCCGGCCGCGCTGCGGGCGCCGGTCGAGGGACGCCACTGGCGGGAGCTGGCGTACGTGCTGCTGGGCCTTCCGGTCAGCATCCTGCTGTTCACCTACGCGGTCACCATGGTGTCGCTGGGCGCGGGCCTGCTGGTGACGTTCCTGGGGGTGCCGGTGCTTGCGGCGGCGCTCTCCGGCTGCCGTGCCTTCGGGTCGGTGGAGCGGGCCAGGGCGCGGGGGCTGCTGGGCCTGCGGGTGGGTGAGCCGGCGCCGCTGCGGACCGACCGGCAGGGGTTCATGGGCTGGATCGGGGCCGTGCTGAAGAGCGGCACCTCCTGGCGGGCGCTGCTGTACGCGGTGCTCCAGCTGCCGTGGGCGGTGTTCTCCTTCGCCGTCAGCGTCACGTTCTGGTCGCTGGGCTGGTCGCTGGTGACGTACCCGCTGTGGTTCTGGGTGCTGCCGATGTACGCGGGCCAGGACGGCATCCAGCTCTACGGCGACGAGCAGCACTCGGTCTATCTGGACAACCCGTTCGAGATCGCGGTGACGGCGGGCGTGGGTCTGCTGTTCACGCTGGCCACGCCGTGGATCGTGCGGGCGCTGACGACGGTGGACCGGTGGATGGTGTACGGGCTGCTGGGACCGTCCCGGCTGGCCAGCCGGGTGGTCGAGCTGGAGTCGGACCGCGGGGTCGTGGTGGACACCGCGGCCGCGGACCTGCGGCGCATCGAGCGTGACCTGCACGACGGGGCGCAGGCCCGGCTGGTGGCCCTGGCCATGGACCTGGGGCTGGCGAAGGAGAAGCTGCGGGAGGACCCGCAGGTCGCGGCGCAGATGGTGGACGAGGCGCACGGCGAGGTGAAGACGGCGCTGCAGGAGCTGCGGGACCTGGCGCGCGGCATCCACCCGGCCGTGCTCACCGACCGGGGCCTGGACGCGGCCCTGTCCTCGGTCGCCTCGCGCTGCACGGTCCCGGTGCGGGTGGAGGTGGACCTGACCGAGCGGCCCGCCCCCGCCATCGAGGGCATCGCCTACTTCACGGTCTCGGAGCTGCTGCAGAACGTCAGCAAGCACAGCCGGGCGACCTGGGCGGCCGTGGAGATGTGGCGGGCGGACGACCGGCTGATGCTCCAGGTGGTGGACAACGGCGTGGGCGGTGCCGAGCTGTCCTCGGGCTCCGGACTGGCGGGGCTGGCGGAGCGGCTGGACGCGGTGGACGGGATCCTCGTGGTCGACTCGCCGGCCGGTGGGCCCACCCGGGTGACCGCGGAGCTGCCGTGGCGTGCGGAGCGGGCTCTATGACCGCGCGGTGAGACACGCGGTCCGGCGGACGGACACACGGGCGGGTGCGGGCCTCGGGCGCGCACCCGCCCGCCGACGCGGACGCGGAAGTGCGAAGGGTGTGCGGAGCCACCCCCGGCGACCGGTGACGACACCCCCACATCGGGTTGCCCCGGCCCGTCCTCCCCCGATTGCTGGAATGCTGGACCCGGCGACCGGACGCGCCACAAGGGCGGTCCGGGCGCGGCGCTTTGGGGGGCCGACGACGTGGAGGACAGGGTGCGGGTGGTCATCGCCGAGGATTCGGTGCTGCTGAGGGAGGGCCTGACCCGGCTGCTGACCGACCGGGGGCACGAGGTCGTGGCCGGGGTCGGCGACGGTGAGGCACTGATCAAGACCATTACCGAGCTGGACGCCCAGGGCCAGCTGCCGGACGTGGTGGTCGCCGACGTGCGGATGCCGCCGACGCACACCGACGAGGGCGTGCGGGCCGCGGTGCAGCTGCGCAAGGCCCACCCGGACGTCGGGGTGCTGGTGCTGTCGCAGTACGTCGAGGAGCGGTACGCGACCGAACTGCTGGCGGGTTCCAGCCGGGGCGTGGGCTATCTGCTGAAGGACCGGGTCGCCGAGGTGCGCGAGTTCGTCGACGCGGTGGTCCGGGTGGCGCGGGGCGGCACGGCCCTGGACCCGGAGGTGGTGGCGCAGCTGCTGGGCCGCAGCCGCAAGCAGGACGTGCTCGCGGGGCTCACCCCGCGTGAGCGGGAGGTGCTGGGGCTGATGGCGGAGGGGCGGACGAACTCGGCGATCGCCCGGCAGCTGGTGGTCAGCGACGGCGCCGTGGAGAAGCACGTCAGCAACATCTTCCTGAAGCTGGGGCTGTCCCCGAGCGACGGCGACCACCGGCGGGTGCTCGCGGTCCTCACCTATCTGAACTCCTGAGCGAGGCGTCGGGTCGTCTCTGCACTCCTGAGCGATGCGTCGGGTCGTCCCGCGGCCCCGGCCGTGTCCACCATCCGAACCGTTCGACCGATCCTTCAGGGCGGGCGCCCCTCACGGTCGTAGGGTTTATGCGGGGAAGGCCTGCGGGAAGGCCGTCCCGGACAGCCGCCTCGAGGAGGTCCAGTTCAGTGACCAGCCAGGTCAGCAGCCCAGCGGAGCAGGCCGACGGAACAGTCGTAGGAGAGCAGCGCACAGCGGCGGGCACGAAGGACGTCCGCCGGCTCGACCGAGTGATCATCAGGTTCGCGGGGGACTCGGGTGACGGGATGCAGCTCACGGGTGACCGGTTCACCTCGGAGACGGCGTCCTTCGGCAACGACCTCTCCACACTGCCGAACTTCCCCGCCGAGATCCGGGCCCCGGCCGGGACGCTGCCGGGGGTGTCGTCGTTCCAGCTGCACTTCGCCGACCACGACATCCTCACCCCGGGTGACGCGCCGAACGTGCTGGTGGCGATGAACCCGGCCGCGCTGAAGGCGAACATCGGTGACCTGCCGCGCGGGGCGGAGGTCATCGTCAACACCGACGAGTTCACCAAGCGGGCGATGCAGAAGGTCGGCTACGCCACCAGCCCGCTGGAGGACGGCTCGCTGGACGGCTACCACCTGCATCCGGTGCCGCTGACGACGCTGACGGTGGAGGCGCTGAAGGAGTTCGACCTCAGCCGTAAGGAGGCCGAGCGGAGCAAGAACATGTTCGCGCTGGGTCTGCTGTCGTGGATGTACCACCGGCCCACCGAGGGCACGGAGAGGTTCCTGCGCACCAAGTTCGCGAAGAAGCCGGACATCGCGGCGGCGAACATCGCCGCCTACCGGGCGGGCTGGAACTTCGGGGAGACCACGGAGGACTTCGCGGTCTCCTACGAGGTGGCGCCGGCGGCGACGGCGTTCCCGCCGGGCGTGTACCGCAACATCTCCGGCAACCTCGCCCTGTCCTACGGGCTGGTCGCCGCGTCCCGGCAGGCGGACCTGCCCCTGTTCCTGGGGTCGTATCCGATCACGCCGGCCTCGGACATCCTGCACGAACTCAGCAAGCACAAGAACTTCGGTGTGCGCACCTTCCAGGCCGAGGACGAGATCGCCGGAATCGGGGCCGCGCTGGGGGCGGCGTTCGGCGGGTCGCTGGCGGTGACCACCACCTCCGGGCCCGGTGTCGCTCTGAAGTCGGAGACGATCGGTTTGGCGGTGTCGCTGGAGTTGCCGCTGTTGGTGGTGGACATCCAGCGCGGTGGCCCGTCGACGGGTTTGCCGACGAAGACGGAGCAGGCGGACCTGCTGCAGGCGATGTACGGCAGGAATGGTGAGGCGCCCGTGCCGGTGGTCGCGCCGAAGACGCCCGCGGACTGCTTCGACGCCGCGTTGGAGGCGGCGCGGATCGCACTGACCTACCGCACCCCCGTCTTCCTGCTCTCGGACGGGTATCTGGCCAACGGCAGCGAGCCGTGGCGGATCCCGGAACTGGAGGAGTTGCCCGACCTGAAGGTGCGGTTCGCGCAGGGCCCGAACCACACCACCGAGGACGGCACCGAGGTGTTCTGGCCCTACAAACGCGACCCGCACACGCTGGCCCGCCCGTGGGCGGTCCCAGGCACACCGGGCCTGGAGCACCGCATCGGCGGCATCGAGAAGCAGGACGGCACCGGCAACATCTCCTACGACCCCGCCAACCACGACTTCATGGTCCGCACCCGCCAGGCCAAGGTCGACGGCATCGACGTCCCCGACCTCCAGGTCGACGACCCCGACGGCGACGCCCGCCTGCTGGTGCTCGGCTGGGGCTCGACATACGGCCCGATCACGGCCGCGGTACGGCGTATCCGCAAGGAAGGGGGACGAATCGCGCAAGCCCATCTGCGCCACCTCAACCCCTTCCCGCACAACCTCGGCGAGGTCCTGCGCGGCTACGACAAGGTGGTGATCCCCGAGATGAACCTCGGCCAGCTCGCCACCCTCGTCAGAGCGAAGTACCTGGTCGACGCCCGCTCGTACAACCAGGTCAACGGCATGCCGTTCAAGGCGGAGCAGCTCGCCACGGTGCTGAAGGAGGCCATCGATGACTGACGCCGACACGCTGCTCCAGCTCGTGCCCAAGGCCGAGGGCAAGCAGACGATGAAGGACTTCAAGTCCGACCAGGAGGTGCGCTGGTGCCCGGGCTGCGGTGACTACGCCGTGCTGGCCGCCGTGCAGGGCTTCATGCCGGAGCTGGGCCTGGCTCGCGAGAACATCGTGTTCGTCTCCGGCATCGGCTGCTCCTCCCGCTTCCCGTACTACATGAACACCTACGGGATGCACTCCATCCACGGCCGCGCCCCCGCCATCGCCACCGGCCTGGCCACCTCCCGCCGGGATCTGTCCGTGTGGGTGGTCACCGGCGACGGCGACGCGCTGTCCATCGGCGGCAACCACCTCATCCACGCCCTGCGCCGCAACGTCAACCTCAAGATCCTGCTGTTCAACAACCGCATCTACGGACTCACCAAGGGCCAGTACTCCCCCACCTCCGAGGTCGGCAAGATCACCAAGTCGACCCCCATGGGATCGCTGGACGCGCCCTTCAACTCGGTGTCCCTGGCGATCGGCGCGGAGGCGTCCTTCGTCGCCCGCACCGTCGACTCCGACCGCAAACACCTCACCGAGGTGCTGCGCCAGGCCGCCGACCACCCCGGCACCGCGCTGGTGGAGATCTACCAGAACTGCAACATCTTCAACGACGGCGCCTTCGAGGTCCTCAAGGACCGGCAACAGGCCGAGGAAGCGGTGATCCGGCTGGAGCACGGGCAGCCGATCCGCTTCGGCGCCGACAGCGGCAAGGGTGTGGTCCGCGACCCGGCCACCGGCGACCTGAAGGTTGTCGCCGTCACCCCGGAGAACGAGGCGGACATCCTCGTCCACGACGCGCACTCCGCCTCCCCGACGAACGCGTTCGCGCTCTCCCGGCTCGCCGACCCCGACACCCTGCACCACACGCCCATCGGGGTGTTCCGCTCGGTGGACCGGCCGGTCTACGACACCCTCATGGCCGACCAGCTCGACACCGCCGTCGACCAGCACGGCAAGGGCGACCTCGCCGCACTCCTCGCCGGCGGCGACACCTGGACGGTTGTGGGCTGAGCACCGACGGGAAGGGCCCCGGCATCCATGTGGATGCCAGGGCCCTCACGTCGTCCGGGTGCGCTCAGCAGAAGTCGCTGAGGCCCCACCATTCGCCGTGGGTCCGCTGGGGTCCGTACACGGTTCCGCCGGCCCGTCCGCGGTAGGTGATCAGCCAGCCCGGGTTGCCCGAGTAGCCGTCGATCACGTACCGCTCGTTGCTGACGGCGGCCAGGTCGGGACGCCCGTCACCGGAGAAGTCGCCGACCGCGATCAGGTGCTCCATGGCGCTCCAGCCGCCGCCGACGAGCGTGCGCGAGCCAAGCCGCGCGGTGGAGGTTCCCGGGTAGAGCCACAGCTTGCCGGTGGCCTTCTCGCGGGCGTACAGGTCGGGGCGTCCGTCACCCGTCACGTCACCCATGCCGGCCAGCGCGTTCATGCCGTTCCAGCCGCCGGAGCCGATGAGCTTGCGCCCGCCCAGCTTGCCGCCGGAGCCGCCCGGGTAGAGCCACAGCGCACCGGTGGACTTCTGCACGGCGATCAGGTCGGAGCGCCCGTCGCCGGTCAGGTCGCCGTAAGCGGTGATGTGGTTCATCGAGTTCCACCCGCTCGCGCCCAGCAGCTCGCGTGTGCCGAGGGAGCCCGTGCCGGTGCCGGGGTAGAGCCACAGCTTGCCGGTGGCCTTCTCCCGGGCGACGAGGTCCTCGCGGCCGTCGCCGCTGAAGTCGCCGTGCCGGGTCAGGGTGTTCATGGCGTTCCAGCCGCCGGAGCCGATGAGCCGGCCGGTGTCGTTCCCCGGGGTGAACCAGAGCCGGCCGGCCAGGTCACGGGTGATGACGTCGGCCTTGCGGTCGCCGTTCATGTCGCCGAAGCCCTGGGCCGTGGCGGAGGTCTCGGAGACCCAGCTCGGGTAGGCGGTCTGGCTGCACTCGCGGTCGGTGCGGACGAACTTGATCGAGCTGGTGGTCGCCTCCGAGGAGCTGCTGAGCTCGCCGGGTGAGTTCGGGTCCTGGGCCCAGTAACCTCCCCACGGAACGTAGTCCTTGTCCTCGTACAGGCAGGCGATCGACTGCGTACGGTTGACGTACGAGCGGATCCTGTTGTCCCAGCCGCCCAGGTCCGCGACGTTCTTCTTCGTCTTCCACATCGAGCCCTTGGCGTCCTCGCCCGACCACCCGCAGAAGTAGCCGGACGGGCAGTCGTAGGAGCTCGCCGCCGCCGGGGCGGCGGTCGCGACGGTCAGGCCGGTGCCGGCCAGCGTGAGGCCGACGAGTGCCGCGACACCCCGATTGAATCGTTTCCGCATATATGAGTCCCCTCCCAGTGAGGCGCGTCCGCTCCTCGCACCCCCCGATGCGACGGCCCCCGGCGGACTGCCTGGGCCCTGCGGCGGCTACACGCGCGAGCGTGATCGTAGAGCAAGCGCCGGTGCCCCCGCGCCCCTGGACGTACACTTTCCAAAAGTTAGCGCCCGCCGTACAGTTAGTACCTAGCCACCCCCTGAGGAGTTGTCGCATCATGAGCATCGTCGTCACAGGAGCCAGCGGGAAGCTCGGCCGTCACGTCGTGGAGCAGCTGCTGGAGAAGGTCCCCGCGGAGCAGGTCACCGCCGTCGTCCGCAGCCCGGAGAAGGTGGCGGATCTCGCGGAGCGCGGGGTGCGGGTCGCGGTCGCCGACTACAACGCCCCGGAGACCTTCGACGGCCTCTTCGCGGCCGGCGACAAGGTCCTGCTGATCTCGGGCAACGAGTTCGACAAGGGCAGGGTGCGCCAGCACACGGGTGTCATCGACGCCGCCAAGGCGGCCGGTGTCGCGCTGCTCGCCTACACCAGCGCCCCCGGCACCCTGAGGGCCGCGCTCGCCGACGACCACCGCGGCACCGAGCGGGCGCTGCTCGACTCGGGCGTGCCGTACGTGCTGCTGCGCAACGGCTGGTACCACGAGAACTACACCGAGAACCTGGCCCCGGTGCTGGAACACGACGCGGTGCTCGCGGCAGCCGGCGAGGGCCGGGTCTCATCCGCCTCCCGGGCCGACTACGCGGCCGCAGCGGTCGCCGTACTGACCGGCGAGGGCCACGAGAACACGACGTACGAGCTGGGCGGCGACGAGGCGTGGAGCTTCGCCGAGTACGCGGCCGAGCTGAGCCGGCAGACCGGCCGGGAGATCGCCTACAACCCGGTCACGACCGAGGCGCTCACCGGCATCCTGGCCGGTGCGGGAGTCCCCGAGCCGGTGGCGGCCGTCCTGGCGGGCGTCGACGCCTCGATCGCCGAGGGTCAGCTGGTGGTCGACAGCGGCGACCTGTCCCGGCTGGCCGGCCGCCCGACCACGCCGATCGGCGAGGCGATCGGCGCCGCGCTGAAGGGCTGACCTCCGGGCCGCGAGGGCCCGGGTCCGCGCCAGACGCCGGCCACCCCCACCGGTCATGACCGTATGCCGGTACGGACATGACACGTGGGGGTGTCCGGCGTTACCGTCGTCCGGTGGGTCCGCGCGCGCGTCTGCGGGCCCGGTCGACTTGGGGACGCGTCGGACACGAAGGAGGGGCCCGTGACCGGGAAGCCGGCCGCAGAGCGGCGCATAGGACTGCTGAACGGCTTCGCGGCGTACGGGATGTGGGGGCTCGTCCCCCTGTTCTGGCCCCTGCTGAAGCCCGCGGGAGCCGTGGAGATCCTGGCCCACCGGATGGTGTGGTCCCTGGTCTTCGTGGCCGCCGCGCTGCTGGCCGTCCGCCGCTGGGCGTGGATCGGCGAGCTGCTGCGGCAGCCGCGCAAGCTGGCGCTCGTCACGGTGGCCGCCGCGGTCATCACCGTGAACTGGGGTGTCTACATCTGGTCCGTGAACTCCGGGCACGTCGTCGAGGCGTCCCTCGGCTACTTCATCAACCCGCTGGTCACCATCGCGATGGGCGTCCTGCTGCTCAAGGAACGCCTGCGGCCCGCCCAGTGGGCGGCGGTCGGAGTCGGTGCCCTGGCGGTCGTCGTCCTCACCGTCGGCTACGGCCGGCCGCCGTGGATCTCGCTGTGCCTCGCCTTCTCCTTCGCCGTCTACGGACTGGTGAAGAAGAAGGTCAACCTGGGCGGCGTCGAGTCGCTGGCCGCCGAGACCGCGATCCAGTTCCTGCCCGCACTGGGCTACCTGGTGTGGCTGAGCACCCAGGGTGACTCGACCTTCGCCGCCGAGGGCACGGGACACGCGCTGCTGCTCGCCGCGACCGGCATCGTCACCGCCATCCCCCTGGTCTGCTTCGGCGCCGCGGCGATCCGCGTCCCCCTGTCGACGCTGGGTCTGCTGCAGTACCTGGCCCCCGTCTTCCAGTTCGTGCTCGGCATCCTCTACTTCAAGGAGGCCATGCCGCCGGAGCGCTGGGCCGGGTTCGCCCTGGTGTGGCTGGCGCTCGCCCTGCTCACCTGGGACGCGCTGCGCACCGCCCGCCGCGCCGCCCGTGCCCTCGCCGGGCGGACGGCCGCCGCGCGCGAGGCGGCCGCGCGCGAGGCCGCCGCCGAGCCGGGCGCCGGCGGATCCGTGCCCGTCGCCGCGCCGCTCTCCGAGGCGGAGGCCAAAGCGCTGGAGACCAAGCCGTAGGCGCGTGGCGGACCGGCTCTGTCAGTGCGGCGCCCTATAACGGGGCGCATGACGCAGACACCCACTCCGGCCACGCCGGTGCACTGGAAGCTCGTTGTGGACGCGGCCGACCCGCACGCCCAGGCCGACTTCTGGGCCGCCGCCCTGCACTACGTGGTCGAGGACAACAGCGCGCTCATCGCGAAGCTGCTCGCGGCGGGGGCCGTGCCCGAGGCGCTCACCGTCGAGTCGCACGGCCGCCGCGCGTGGCGTGACCTGACCGCCGTACGGCACCCCGACGACCCCTTCGAGGAGGAGAGCGGCACCGGGCGCGGACGGCGGCTGCTGTTCCAGCGGGTGCCCGAGGAGAAGACGGTCAAGAACCGCCTCCACATCGACCTGCACCCTGGCGGCGACCGCCGCGACGAGGAGCAGGCCCGGCTGGAAGGGCTCGGCGCCCGGGTGCTGCGGCGGGTGGACGAGCCCGGCGGGAGCTGGGTCGTGATGGCGGACCCGGAGGGGAACGAGTTCTGCCTGCACTAGCCGGCTCCCCGGGGCGGGCGGCTCAGTCCTTCCGGGCGCGGGCGGTCAGGCGGTCCATGCGGGCGTGGGCGGACTCCAGCTCGTCCGCCTCGTCGGCGGCGGGTCCGCCCTCGGCGGCGAGCTCGGTCCACAGCGCCGTCAGCTCGTGGCCCAGCTCCAGCCCGAGCAGCGGGTCGCGCACCCCGCGCCACGCGGTGGCCGCGCTGCGGACATTGCCGTACGCGGCCTCCGCGTCGCCCGCGCGGCGGCAGACGACGGCGAGGTCCATGGAGAGCCGGAAGGCGCGCAGGGGCTCGCCGGCGAGGTAGGCGATGTACGCGGTCAGCTCGCGCAGCCGCAGCACCTCCGGGTGCTCCGCCCCGAGGGTCTGCGAGGCCTGCGCCACGGTCTCGTCGGCCAGGCCGGCCGCCGTGTCGATCCGGCCCGCCCGGACGGCCTCGTTGATCCGCTCCAGGGGTGCGGCGAGCGGGCTGCCGGCGGGGGCGGCGGGCTCGTCGCCGAGCACGGCCTCCGCGACGGCGTCGAAGCCGCGGGGCGGGGTGGGCCGCGCGTCCGGGTCGGCGTCGAGCACGAGGTCGGTGGGCGCGCCCCGGCCGCGGACGGGCGTCGGGGCCGCCGCGTCCGGCCGGAGCCGCGGCTCCATGGACGGCGGCGGTCCGAACGCGCCCGTCGGGGGCGCGACCGTGCCGGGCGGTGTGCCCGGAGGCACGGGACCGGCCACCGTCCGCAGCCGGAACGTGGGCGGGGAGTCGAGGGGTTCCTGGGTCCCGGGGACCGGGCGCGGCGGGAAGGTGGGGGTGACGTCCCGTACCGGGCCGGGGGCGGCCTGAGCGTCGGCCTCCGCGCCCGGGCGCAGAAGACGCGTCGGCAGGTCACCGGCCCGTGACTGCGGCACCGGTGAGGGGGAGGCCGGAGCAGCGGCCGAGGGACCGTCCGAGCCTGAGGGAGCGGCGCGCGCCGGGTCGAAGGCCGGTGTCCGGGCCGAGTCCGGGGCGAAGGCCCCAGTCACGTCAGGGGCAAACCCCCGCGTCGGGTCCGGGGCGGCGGACGTGGACGAGTCCGGGGCCGAGGTCCCGGTCAGGTCAGGGGCAGGACCCCGCGTCGGGCCGGAGGTGCCAGACCTGGTCGGGTCCGGGGCGGCCGACCTGGACAGGTCCGAGGCCGGTGTCCGGGCCGGGTCCGGGGCAGAGGTCCGGGCCGGGTCCGGGGCTGAGGTGCGGGCCGGGTCCGGGGTGAAGGTCCGCGCCAGGTCAGGAGCAGAACCACGCGTCGAGTCCGGGGCAGCGGGCCTGGACGGGTCCGGGGCAGCGGGTCGGGCTGCGGCCATGTCGGGGGCGGGCTCCCCCGGCGTCGGCTGTGCCGCGCCGGCCCGGTGGCCGCCCTGGGCGGCGCGCAGCAGCGTCGGCCGGTCCGTGAAGCGGCTGGAGCCGTCCGGGGCGACCAGGAGCGGGACGACGTACCCGATGCGCTCGTCGCGCACGGTGGCGATCACGGCGTGCCCCGAGGCGACGGCGATGCGGTGCAGGCGGTCCAGCACCGCCTGCTGGATCTCCTCGCCGGGTCCCGCGATCACCCGCACCCCGTCGACCGAAGCTCCCGGCTCACCCGACCCGTCGGCCGGGACACGGACGTCGACCGGCACCGCGGCCTGCTGCTGTTCTCGCTTCTTCTCGCGGCTGAGTCGAGTCATCGTTCCCTCATTCGGGTCGTACACCTACCGTCGAGTCTGTCCGCTCGCCCGCGCTCTGCACGTCACCGCGTTGTCACAGGCTCGTCCCAACGGCCGAGGGCCCCGCTTCCGTGCGGGCGGAGGGCATGGACGATCGGCCGGGCGAGCAGGAGAAGGACATGCGGGAAGGCACGGGACAGGGACCGGAGATCTGGCTGCGGGGGCCGGTGGCGGCATCGCGGGCGGAGGGCCCGCCGGGGCCCGCGCACGCCCGGGCGACCGCCCGGAGCTTCTCCTGGATCGGTCTGCACGGCGGCGCGGGCGTCTCCACACTCGCCACGGTCTACGGCGGTCACGACGGCGGACGTGCCTGGCCCGCGCCCTCCGCCCCGCGGTCGGTGCTGCTCGTCGCCCGGACCCACGCGGCCGGGCTGGACGCGGTGCTGCCGGCCGTCGACCTGTTCCGGCGCGGCGAGGCGCCGGACGGGCTGGACCTGGACGCCGTGGTCCTCGTGGCGGACGCGCCGGGACGGCTCCCGCGTCCCCTCGCGCACAGGGTGCGGCGGATCGAGTCGGTGATCGACGTGTACCGGGTGCCGTGGGTGCCGGACTGGCGGCTCGGCGACCTGGGCGGCCGGCTGCCCCGCGAGACGGAGCCGCTGGCCCGCCTCACGGGCGCCGTGCGGTGAGCGGGGACGGCGCGCGGGAGATCGCCGCCGCCGTACGGGAAGGCTCGCGCAGGGCCGTGGACGTGGTCGCGGAGGCGCTCGCACGGATCGGGCGGGCCGACCCGGTGCTGTGCGCGTTCGTCGAGGTGTGGGACGAGGAGGCACCGCGGCGGGCGGCGGAGGTGGACGCGCGGGTCGCCGCCGGTGAGGACCTCCCGCTGGCCGGGGTGCCGGTCGCGGTCAAAGGGCGGCGGGGACTGCGGGCGGCGGGGCCGCTGCTCACGGCCGGTGCGGTCGCCGTGGGCGCCACCGCGGTGCCGGGTCCGGGGACGCCCTGGCAGACGTGGGGGCTCGGGGCGGGCGGCCGTACGGTCAATCCGTGGCGGGCGGACCGTACGCCCGGCGGGTCTTCGGCGGGGGCGGCGGTGGCGGTGGCGGCCGGGCTGGTGCCGTTGGCGACGGGCTCGGACGGGGCGGGGTCGGTGCGCGTCCCGGCGGCGTGGTGCGGGGTGCTGGGCCTGAAGGTCACGGGTGGCCGGTTCCCCTCGCCCGACCGTACGGGCCTGGCCGCTCCCGGGGTCCTCACCCGCACGGCGGGGGACGCGCAGGCGTGGTGGCGGCTGGTGTCGGGGCGGGCCCGACCGTCCGCCCCGCCGTTCCCCGTCACCGCGGCCTGGTCCCCCGACCTGGGCTTCGCGTCGCCCGACGCCGAGCCCGTCGCCCTGGCCCGGCAGGCGGTCGGCCGGCTCGTCGACGCCGGGGTGGTACGCCTCGTACGGCCCCCGCGAGCCCCACTGCTCCTCGACCCCGGACCGGCCTGGCTCGCCCTGCGCACCCCGGGCGCCGACCTCACCGACGCCCACCGGGTCCGGGCGGCCGACGACGAGCGTCTGCGTGCCCTCTTCACTCGCGCCGACCTGCTCCTCACCCCCACGGCGCCCACCGCGCCGCACGGCCACGACGGCCCCGGTGACGTGTACTCGACCGCGCTCACCTGGGCGTTCAACCTCAGCGGTCACCCCGCGCTGAGCGTCCCGGCCGGCTTCGGCACCGACGGCTGCCCGGCGGGACTCCACCTGGTGGCACCGCACGACCGGGAGGACCTGCTGCTCTCGGTGGCGGTGGAGGCGGAGAGGCGGGGGGCGGTCGAACCCCTGAGGACGCCGTAGCGAAGGCGGGGAGTCCGAGCCACGAGGCGCGTGGCGGAGGAACCGCCCGGTTCCCACCCCTTGGACAATTACTTGCATGTGCATAAGATGCAGAAGCTTGTTATTGGCGAACGCCGACTATGTGGGGGATGACTGACCATGACCATGACCCGCCGTTTCCTGTTCGCCCTGGGCAGCGCCCGCCCGGACGGCAACTCCGCGCTGCTCGCCCGCCGGGCCGCCGAACAGCTGCCCCCGGACGTGGAACAGCAGTGGATCGACCTCACCGCGCACCGACTGCCCGACTTCGAGGACCTGCGTCACGACAGCGACCACGTCCGTCCGACCGGGGGCACCACCGCCCTGCTGCTGGACGCCACGCTCGCGGCGACGGACCTGGTGATCGTCTCCCCGCTGTACTGGTACTCGGTGTCGGCGCAGACCAAGCGCTACCTGGACCACTGGTCGGGCTGGCTGCGCACCCCCGGCCTGGACTTCAAGGCGACGATGGCGGGCCGCACTCTCTGGGGCGTCACCGCGCTCGCGCACGAGGAGCCCGAGGTCGCCGACCCGCTGGTCGGCACGCTGAACAACTTGGCCGCCTACATGGGAATGCGGTTCGGCGGGGTGCTGCTCGGCAACGGCAGCAAGCCGGGGGACGTGCTCAGGGACACGCGGGCGCTGGCGCGGGCCAAGACGTTCTTCGCCCAGGACGCGCCGCCCGCCCGCTTCCCGTACGAGGCCGGCTGACACCGGCGCCGTCTCACCAGCCGAGCTGCGCCTCACCCAGGACCTCGCTGCCGATGTGGGCGGCGAGGTCCTGGGCGAAGGGCAGGTCTCCCCACTTGGTCACATGGACGAAGACGGTGTGGTGCTCGGTCCAGTCGCCGAGCTGGGCTTCCTCCCCGTGGAACACGACCTGGATCCCGTCGTACTTCGAGGACCGGTCCACATCCGCGTCCGAGTCGTCCGGCCAGCGGCCGTGCCACTCGACGGAGGTCATGCCCTCGCTCAGCGCGGCCAGGATCCCGTTCTCCACCCGGTCGCGGTCCACCTCCTCCGAGAAGGAGAGCGGCAGGTGTTCGGCGAGCGCCGCGTCGTCCACCGCCGGCACGTCGAGGTCGAACCGGACGTAAGCGCCCGTCGCCGGGTCAGTCCGCGTGCCGAGGTGGTCGAAGGGCAGCCCGGGCGCCATCGCGGCGATCTGTCGCACATCGCGGACCGTGGGAAGTTCGGTGAACAGCCACACCTTGTCCTCGACATTTCCCAGCAGCGCGCACAGCCGCCTGGCCTGCCGAAACGCCTCGGCCGCGTCGGTGGTCCGCAGGACGGGGTACGCCCGTGAGTTGCCCATGGGCAGAACCGTCACACGTCCCGGCCCGCCCGTGCGAGCGCATTTCCCTACGCGGTGATGTCCTTGCCCGTGAAGCGGGCCCAGGCCGCCGAGCCGAAGACGGCGGCGTAGAGGGCCTGGAGGCCGAGGTTCTTGGTCAGGTCGTCCCAGTGGACCGGCTCGCGCATCAGGTCGGCGAAGGACAGCCAGTAGTGGGAGAAGAGGTAGGGGTGGAGGGCGTGCAGCTGGGGGATCTGGTCGACGATCTGCACGGTGATCAGCAGCCCGACGGTGGTCGCCATCGCCGCGACGCCGCTGTTGGTCAGCGTGGAGACGAACAGGCCGAGTGCCGCCACCCCGATCAGTGAGACGGCGACGACCAGGGCGATCAGGAGGGCGCGGAGCAGCCCCTCGGAGAAGCTGATGCGGGTGCCGGAGATGGTCGTGAGGTCGCCCAGCGGGAACAGCAGGGCGCCGGTGATCAGCGCCGAGACGGCGACCACGAGGGTGGCGACCAGACAGAAGGCCATGACCGTCGCGTACTTGGTGAGCAGCAGACGGCTGCGGCCGGAGGGGGCGACCAGCAGGTAGCGCAGGGTGCCGGCGTTCGCCTCGCCGGCGACGGCGTCTCCCGCGACCACCCCGACGGCCATGGGCAGGAAGAACGGCAGGGTGGCGGCGAGCGCGGTGAAGACCAGGAACAGTCCGTTGTTGGTGATCTGCGAGATGAACGCCGGTCCTCCGCCGCCACCGCCGCCTGCCGACGAGCCGTCCCCGGTCTCGATCCGCACGGCGATGCCGACCAGTACCGGCACGGCCGCCAGCACGCCCAGCAGGGCGAGGGTCCGCCAGCGCCGGAAGGTGGTGAGCAGCTCGCTGCGGAACAGCCCGAGGGTCCACAGCGGGTTCACCCTCCGTACCGCTTCAGCCCGCGACATCGAAGCCCTCCCCGGTCAGCGCCACGAACGCGTCCTCCAGCGAGGCCCGTTCGACCCCGAAGCCGCGCACCCGGACGCCTGCCGTCACCAGCGCCGCGTTGACCTCGGCGAGATCACGCCCGGGCACCTCGCCGGTCACCCGCTCCCCGTCCACGACGACGTCGTCGACCCCCTGCTCCTTCAGCACCCGGGTGGCGTCCGACGCGTCCGGTGTGGTCACGACCAGCCGGCCCCGGGCGCCCGCGGCCAGGTCGGCGACCGGTCCCTGGGTGATCAGCCGGCCCCGGGCCATCACCGCGACGTGGGTGCAGACCTGTTCGATCTCGTCGAGGAGGTGGGAGGAGAGGAAGACGGTCGTGCCGTCGGTGGCCAGCTCGCGGACGAGCGCGCGGATCTCCCGCATGCCCTGCGGGTCGAGGCCGTTGGTCGGTTCGTCAAGGACCAGCAGCCTGCGCGGTCGCAGCAGGGCGGCCGCGAGACCGAGGCGCTGCTTCATGCCGAGCGAGTACGCGCGTGCCTTCTTGCCGGCCGCGGCCGTGAGCCCCACCCGGTCCAGGGCGGCGGCCACCCGGGCCTTCCGGGTGCGCGGGTCGGCGGTGGGGTCGGCGGCGTCGAGGCGCAGGAGGTTGTCCCGGCCGGAGAGGAAGCCGTAGAGGGCGGGGCCCTCGATGAGGGCGCCGACGTGGGGCAGGACGGCGCGCGCGGACCGGGGCATGGGCCGCCCCAGCACGTGCGCCGTCCCGGAGGTCGGCTCGATCAGGCCCATCAGCATGCGGATGGTGGTGGTCTTGCCGGAGCCGTTTGGGCCGAGGAAGCCGAAGACGCTGCCCGCCGGGACGGTCAGGCGCAGGTCGTCGACGGCGAGCTGTCCGCCGCGGTAGCGCTTGGTCAGTCCGCGGGTGACGACGACGCCGTCACCCGCGGCCCACCCGCCACCGGTCGGCTCCGTGGCGGGCGCCCCGTCGCGCGTCGGCTCCGTGGCGGGCGCCCCGTCGCGCGTCTGCTCCGTGGCGGGCGTCCCGTCGCGCGTCTGCTCCGTGGCGGACGTCCCGTCGCGCGTCTGCTCCGTGGCGGACGTCCCGTCCATCGGCTTCCCCGTGACGGGCGTCCCGTCCATCGGCTTCCCCGTTCCCTCGCCGCGTCGCTGGGTGCGGGTACCTACTTCCCCGCGTCGGCCGCCTTCACCAGCGCGTCCTTGGTGACGGCACCCACGTAGACCTTGCCGTCCTCGGTGATCAGGGCGTTGACCAGGCGGGTGCCGAACACCGTGCCGGTGCCGAAGTCGCCCTTGACCTCGTCGCCGAGCGAGCCGAGGAAACCGCCGAGGTCGCCGCCCGCCTCCGCGGTGGGCAGGCCGGCCCCGCTGCCGGTGTCGAAGGTGGCGACGGTGTTCCAGCCCTCGCCGAGCATCGTCAGCCCGTCGAAGCCCTTGGCCAGGTCCTGCTCGGACTTCGGGGACTTCGGGCCCCGCTCCGGCTTCCCGAAGTGGCCGCGCTCGCGCTCCTGTTCGTCGCCCTCGGTCACCTTGGCGCCCTTCGGCGGGGTGAAGTCGAACGTGGAGGCGTCCGGGCGGTCGAAGCTCACCTTGGTGAAGCCGACGTCCACGACGGCCGCGCCGCCGCTCGACGGGGTGAGCGTGAACTTCAGCGGCAGGCCCGTCTCGTGGTCCACCGCGATGCTGATGGCGCCGACGGTGGAGCCGGACCCCTTGGGTTCGACGACCAGCTTGTACGCGTCCCGGCCGGCCACCTGGGCGGTGCCGTCGACCTTCACTGACGTGGTGTCGTCGACCGCCTTCAGCGCCTCCTCCGCGAAGTCCTGCGGGGTGGCCGGGGGCCGCTCCTCGCTCCGCCCGCCGGGAGCGTCCGCGTCGTCGACGGTGGCGTGGTAGACCTCGTTGGAGCCGCTGTCGTAGCCCCAGACGTCCTTGCCGTCGTGGATGAGGCTGTACTCCGCCGCGTTCTCCAGCAGGGAGAGCTTCTGGCGGTCCGGGCCGTCGGCCGCGACCCGCAGGGTGTGCGTGCCGGACGCCAGCTCGGTGAGCCGGCCGGACGGGTCGGCGGAGGAGCCGCCCTCCTCGCCCGAGCCGGCCGCGCCGGACAGCAGGCCGCTCTCCAGGCCGCCGAGGTCCGGCAGTCCGAGGTCGGTGGTGATCTTCACGGTGCCGGACAGGTGCTCCACGTCCGACTGCGCGATCTTCTCGATGAGCTGGGCGGCGGTGATCTCCGGCAGATCCGGGTCACCGGAGTCGGCGAGCGCCGGGACGAGTCCGATCGTCGCGGCCGCCACGCCCATCACCGTGACAGGGACGACGTACCGGGCGGCCCTGCGCCGCAGCGTGCGCGGCTCCTCGGCTTCTCCCGCGGTCGTCGTGTCGTCGGATGCGTGCGGTGCCATGTGTGCCCTCCGTCGTCGGCGGCGGCTTCCGTCTCGTGTCCTCACACCAGTCTCGGCCCGAGCCGCCATTCTCACCCGAACCGGTGAGAAGTGGTGTTGTCCGTCGTGTTCCATCTGACCAAACCCGCACGGCGGATTCGTCAGACCGCGGGCTCAACTGCGCGTACTGCTGCGGTATGACACAGGACGACGGCACCTCACCCGACCCGTAGGGGTCACCCGGGTGCGGGAGGCGTACGGGGGGCCGTACGGGCGCCGGTCAGCCGGCCCGGTGCACGACCGCGTCGCACAGCTCGACCAGCGCCGCCTTGGCGGGACCGTCGGGCAGCGGGGCGAGCGCGGCGCGCGCCTCCTCGGCGTAGCGCACGGTGTCCCGGCGGGCCTGCTCCAGGGCGGGGTGGGCGCGCAGCAGCCGCAGCGCCTCGGCGTGCCGGGCGTCGTCGGTGAGGTCGGAGTCGAGCAGCTCGCACAGGGCGACGTCCTCGGCCAGCCCCAGCCGGGCCGTCCGCTCGCGCAGCCGCAGCACGGGCAGGGTGGCGATGCCTTCGCGCAGGTCCGTGCCGGGGGTCTTGCCCGACTCGTGGGAGTCCGAGGCGATGTCCAGGACGTCGTCGGCGAGCTGGAAGGCCACTCCGAGCCGCTCGCCGTACTGGGTGAGGACGTCCACCACCGTCTCCTCGGCGCCGGACATCATCGCGCCGAACCGGCAGGAGACGGCGACCAGGGAGCCGGTCTTGCCGCCGAGCACGTCCAGGTAGTGGTCGACCGGGTCGCGCCCGTCCTGAGGACCCGCGGTCTCCAGGATCTGTCCGGTGACCAGCCGCTCGAACGCCTCGGCCTGCACCCGCACGGCCTCCGGGCCGAGGTCGGCCAGGATGTGCGAGGCGCGGGCGAAAAGGAAGTCGCCGGTGAGCACGGCGACCGAGTTGCCCCACCGGGCGTTCGCGCTCGCGACCCCGCGCCGCACCTCGGCCTCGTCCATCACGTCGTCGTGGTACAGCGTGGCCAGGTGGGTCAGCTCCACCACCACGGCCGACGGCACCACACCGGGCGCGTAGGGGTCGCCGAAGCGGGCGGCGAGCATCACGAGCAGCGGACGGAACCGCTTGCCGCCGGCCCGCACCAGGTGCTGGGCGGCCTCCGTGATGAACGGCACCTCGCTCTTGGTGGCCTCGAGCAGCCCTTCCTCGACAGCCGTCAATCCGGCCTGGACATCGGCTTCCAGAGCCTGGTCCCGCACGCTCAGCCCGAACGGCCCGACGACGGTCACGAGGGGTCTCCTGTCTGCTGGTGTCTGCTGGCGGTTACACGGTGTGTCGATAGGTCGCTGCCACCACTCGAGTCAGCGTATCCGGTCACCTTTCGATCACCGCCAGGGCCCGGGGTCACAAGCAGGGCGATAGGGGATCAGAAGCGGAGTGTTTTTGATCGGTTGATAACAACGGACATTCCTCTGCTTCCCGGACACAGCGACCGGTGAACCATCCTGCCCGCCCTGCCGTCCGATTTGCCGTCATTGCTATGCGAATTCCTGTACGCCGCAAATGCGCTCCCGCCCCGCGTCCCGTGAGGTGAGTCACGCGTGAGCGCGTCGGCCGACCACCTGTCCGCGACGCCGTCATCCCGCTCCACACAACGGAGTTGACTCTTGACGATCGCAAAGGATCAAGCACGCAAAACCACCCATCCCAAGATCAAACGGCGTCTTGCGTGATCGTCGTACTTGTTCCCGACATGTGCTCTCGCATACGTTCCGGGCCTGCCGGGTGGACGCCTAGTCCTGCCGCCACCCGCATCACATCCGACGACGAACTCACGCACGGCAGGAGCGGGGGACCCAGGTAAGCCGCCGTACCGGACATCGCGCCGGGACGGCTCGGGGTGAAGCCATGCCCGCAGGGGCACGGCCGGGCACTCTCCTCGCCCGAACCCGACAGCTCACCTCGCAGGCGTAGGAGAGGAACCCAGACATGCCCGTCATCGCTTCGTCCCGCCGCCGCCTCGTCCGCTCCCTCGCCGTCGCCGGCACCGGCGTCGCCGTGGTCGCGCTGCCGCTGTTCGGCGCCACCGGCGCCTCCGCCGCGACCACGACCCAGGCCACGACCGCCGCCTCCACGACCGCGTACCCGGAGAACCTCGACGGCTGGATCCGCGAGGCGATGGACGTCATGGCGCAGAACGGCATCCCGGGCTCCTACGACTCCATCCACCGCAACATCATGCGGGAGTCGTCCGGCAACCCGGCCGCCATCAACCTGTGGGACTCCAACGCCGCCATGGGCACCCCGTCGAAGGGCCTGCTGCAGGTCATCGACCCGACCTTCCAGGCGTACCACGTGCCCGGCACGGCCTTCGACCCGTTCGACCCGGTCGCCAACATCGCCGCGGCCTGCAACTACGCCGCCGACCGCTACGGCTCGATCGACAACGTCTTCGGCGCGTACTGAGCCGACCGCTGACGGCCGACCCCGGCCGTCCGCCCGAACAGTCGCTCGAGGACGACGGCCACGCCGTCGTCCTCGTTCGACAGGGTGACCTCGTCGGCCACCGCCTTGAGCTCGGGGTGCGCGTTGGCCATGGCGACGCCGTGGCCCGCCCACCGGAACATGGGGACGTCGTTCGGCATGTCGCCGAAGGCGATCGTGTCCTCGGAACGCAGCCCCAGGTGCTCGGCGGCCAGCGCCAGACCGGTCGCCTTGGTGACCCCGCACGGCTGGAGCTCCACCGTCCCCGGCCCCGACATGGTCACCGTGGCCAGCGAGCCGACCACGGACCGGGCCGCCGCCGCCAACGCGTCGTCCGAGAGCCGCGGGTGGCGCAGCAGGACCTTGCTGATCGGCCGCGCCCACAGGTCGTCGCGCCGCTCCACCGGCACCGACGGAAGCGTCGGGTGCGGCATCCGGTAGCCCGGCTCGATCAGCGTCAGCCCGTCGACCCCGTCCTGGTCGGCCGCGGCGTACACCTCACCCACCTCGGCCTCGATCTTGCCGAGCGCGGTCTCCGCCAGTTCCCGGTCCAGCCGGACCGACCACAGCATCCGGTCCGTCCCGGCGTCGTAGACCTGCGCCCCCTGTCCGCACACCGCGAGTCCCGTGCAGCCGAGGTCGCCGAGCAGTGACCGCACTCTGGGGGCCGGGCGGCCCGTCACCACGAGGTGCCGGACACCGGCGCGCTCCGCCCGCGCGAGGGCGGCGAGGGAGCGGTCGGACAGGGTGTCGTCACCGCGCAGCAGCGTCCCGTCCAGGTCGGTGGCGATGAGAGAACAATCGGTGGGTGCGGCCATGATCAGAGAATACGGACAAGAGGACCGTCCGATTCACCGCGCCCGTATGCCCTCGCTTCGGGTGCTGTTTCCCTTCTTTCGGCGTTCGGTCCGGACCGGTTGAGAACCGTTTCCCCGATGGGTCGGAACACGGTGCGCAGCCTGACGTTCCGGTGTCCCTCGCGCCGGTGCGGACCGGCGGATCCGGGACGGCCGCCCGGCAGGCCCCGGACGTCGCCGAATTAACAGGGGCTCACCCGGACGCGACCCCGTAACGTGTGGCACGGCCACGGACACGTGGCCCACCCGCGCACACGAAAGCGAGGCAGCACCCGATGCCCCCCTTCGATGTCCCCGAGGGCGATCCCTTCGGCCCGCACAACCTGCCGTACGGCGTGTTCTCGCCCCCCGGTTCGGCGGAGCGCACCGTGGGCGTCCGGCTGGGCGACCACGTCCTCGACGCCGGCGCGGCGGCACACGCCCTGGGCTCCCCCTACGCCTCCCTGCTCGCCCGCCCCACCCTCAACCCGCTGCTGGCGGCGGGCCGTACGGCCTGGTCGGACGTGCGTCGCGCGCTTACCGCGTGGGTGACGGTCCCGGCGCACCGGGAGACCGTCGAGCGGTTCCTCCACCCGCTGTCCGAGGTCACCCTGCACCTGCCGTTCGAGGTCGCGGACTACGTCGACTTCTACGCCTCGGAGAACCACGCCCGCAACGTCGGACAGATCTTCCGCCCTGACGCCGCCGACTCCCTGACCCCCAACTGGAAGCACCTGCCGATCGGTTACCACGGCCGCTCCGGCACCGTCGTGGTGTCCGGCACCGACGTCGTACGCCCCTCGGGGCAGCGCAAGGCGCCCACCGACACCGCCCCGGTCTTCGGCCCCTCCGTCCGGCTGGACATCGAGGCCGAGGTCGGCTTCGTCGTCGGTGTGCCGTCCGAGCAGGGCAGCGGCGTGCCGCTCGGCGCCTACCGCGACCACGTGTTCGGCCTCTGCCTGCTCAACGACTGGTCCGCCCGCGACATCCAGGCCTGGGAGTACGTGCCCCTCGGCCCCTTCCTCGGCAAGTCCTTCGCCACCTCGGTGTCGGCGTGGATCACGCCGCTGGACGCCCTGGAGGAGGCCCGCGTCGCCCCGCCCACGCGCACCCACGAGCTGCTGCCCTACCTGGACGACGCGCATGAGGATCCCGGCGGCTACGACCTGCGCATCACCGTGACGATCAATGGCCACGACGTCTCCGAGTGCCCCTTCTCCACCATGTACTGGACGGCCGCCCAGCAGCTCGCCCACATGACGGTGAACGGCGCCTCCCTGCGCACCGGTGACCTCTACGGCTCCGGCACGGTCAGCGGCCCTACCGAGCGGGAGCGCGGTTCGCTGCTGGAGCTGACCTGGAACGGCCGTGACCCGCTCGAACTCCCCGACGGCAAGCGGACGTTCCTGGAGGACGGTGACGTGGTGACGCTGTCCGCCTGGGCGCCCGGCCCGGACGGAGTGCGGGTGGGCCTCGGCGAGGTCACGGGACGGGTGGTCCCCGCGTCCTGACCCCTCCGGCCCTACCGAGGCGCACAACCACGCTGACTCGCACCGCCCTTCGCCGTCATACTTGGCGTCGGGCGGTGCGTCGTTCTCCATGCCGCGCGGCCCGCACCACCGCACGTCCCGAGCCGCTTCTTCCGACAGGATCCGGAGCCCGTGGCATGACGTACTGCCTGCTCCTGCTGAGCGTGGTCGCCGTGACGGCCGCCGTGCCCGTCCCCCGCGCGCTGACCCGGGCGAAGTGGCCGGAACGGGAGCCGGTGGTCGCCCTGTGGGTGTGGCAGTGCCTCGTCGCCACCGTGCTGCTGTGCTGTCTGACCGCCCTGGCGCTGGGCGCCGCGGCCGTCTTCGGCACGGTCCGCGCCCAGCTCTTCGCGCCCGCCCCGCCCGCCGTGACCGCCGCCTACGACCTGTCCGCCGCCTCACCCTGGACGACCCTGCTCACCGTGCTGCTGGCGTCCGGCGCGGCCTGGACCACGGCCATGCTGGGGCGCGAGCTGGTCGAGGCCCGCCGTCGGCGTTCCCGCGCCCGGGAGCACCTGCTCGACCGCGCGCCCGACCTGCCCGCGGGACTCCCCGAGGGGCGGGGCCCCTTGCTGGTGCTGGAGGAGGAGTATCCCGACGCCTGGTGGATGCCGGGCAGCCCGCCCCAGCTGATCGTCACCACCGGCGCCCTGCAGCGCCTCACCGACCACCAGCTGGACGCGGTCCTCACCCATGAGCGCGGCCACGCCCGGGCCCGCCACGACTGGCTGCTGCACCTGTCGACGGCGCTGGCGACGGGTTTCCCGCGCGTCCCGCTGTTCGCCCACTTCTGCGAGCAGACCCATCGTCTGGTCGAGCTGTCCGCCGACGACACGGCCTCCCGCCGCTGCGGCCATCTCACCACCGCGCTCGCGCTGATCGAACTCAACCAGCACCGGGGCGTGCTGTCCTGCGCCTCCAGCCACCGCCTGCTCGGCGAGCGCGTCGACCGCCTCCTGGAGCCGCCGCCCCGCCTGGACCGCCGGCACCGCGCCCTGACGACGGCCGCGGCGGCCCTGGTCCCCTTCGTCCCGCTGCTCATCACGTTCGCGCCGGGCCTGCTGAGCACGTTGCCCTAGGCACAGGAGGACGCTGCCGAGGCCACCGCGTGGAGGTCAGCACTGATAGACCAGTTCGGTGCGGTCGAACCGGGGAACCGCAAGGTCCGCGCGCGGGACCGTCCAGTACATCGCCCCGTCGCCCTCGTCGAAGAGGTCGGCCTGGCCGACCTGCGCCAGGGGTTTCCAGGCGGCTGCCCGCTCCTCCCTGGTGGCGAGGCCGGACTCGTACTCGTCCGGATGCGGGCCCTTGCCGTACTCGGCCCGCCGCCTCTTCCGCGTCTCGATCCGGCGACGACCTCGACCTCCACCTGCTCCTGCTCCTGCTCCTGCTCCTGCTGGGGCTGCGCCACTCCGCACAACTTCAGGTCGCCCCAGCCATCGAGGTTCAGGGGGGACAACTGCCCGGCGAGGGAGCGGAATTCCTTGGCCGCCTCCTTCAGGGCCAGGGCCTCCTCGTGCATCTCCCGGTCCTCGGCGTCCATGTCCGCCGGGTCGCGGTGGAAGGCGTCCGCGTCCATGCTTCACGAGTGGTCATGCCGCACACCCTGGCAGGCGGCACTGACATCCCGTCAGCAGCGGTCGCCCATGTGCCGGATGGGACCCGGCCGGGACCCACCGGCGTCACTCCCACCCGTCAGGCTCCGGCTCCTCCTGCGGCCAGTCGTCGGGGTCGTCCGCCGGGGCGGTGCCGTCGCCGTCGCCTCCCGGCGTGGTCAGTCCGGCCAGCACGGCCACCACCCCTTCCCCGTACGTCGCCCGCTTCTTCTCGCCCACGCCGCTGATCCCGCCCAGCTCCGCCACCGAGGTGGGCCACGCCGTGACGATGTCCCGCAGCGTGGCGTCGTGGAAGATCACGTACGCCGGGACGCCCTGTTCCTTGGCCGTCTCGGCGCGCCAGGCGCGCAGGGCCTCGAAGGCGGGCTGAAGCTCCTCGGGCAGCTCGGCCGCGGCTGCCTTGGCCTTGCGTTCGCCCCGGCTGCCCGCGCCCTTGGCCGACGCAGGCTTCTCGGGCTCCTTGCGCAGCGGCACCTCCCGCTCCCGCCGCAGCACCGCCCCGCTGGCCTCGGTCAGCACCAGCGTGCCGTAGTCGCCCTCGACCGCGAGGAGTCCCTGGGCGAGCAACTGGCGGACCACACCGCGCCATTGCGCCTCACTCAGTTCACCGCCGATCCCGAACACCGAGAGCTGGTCGTGGTCGAACTGGATGACCTTGGCGGAGCGCCGGCCCAGCAGGATGTCCACGATCTGCACGGCACCGAACTTCTGTCGCCGTTCGCGCTGGAGCCGCACGACCGTGGACAGCACCTTCTGCGCCGCCACCGTGCCGTCCCAGGTCTCCGGCGGGACCAGGCAGGTGTCGCAGTTGCCGCAGTTCTCCCCGCCCGGCTCCTGGCCGAAGTAGGCGAGGAGCTGCCCGCGCCGGCACCGCACGCTCTCGCACAGGGCGAGCATGGCGTCCAGGTGCCGGCCGGCCCGCCGCCGGAACGCCTCGTCGCCCTCGCCGGACTGGATCAGCTTGCGCTGCTGGATGACGTCGTTGAGTCCGTAGGCCATCCACGCCGTCGACGGCAGTCCGTCGCGGCCCGCGCGGCCGGTCTCCTGGTAGTAGCCCTCGACCGACTTGGGCAGGTCGAGGTGGGCGACGAAGCGGACGTCCGGCTTGTCGATGCCCATGCCGAAGGCGATGGTCGCCACCACGACCAGCCCCTCCTCGCGCAGGAAGCGCGCCTGGTGCGCGGCGCGCGTCCCCGCGTCGAGACCCGCGTGGTACGGCACCGCCTCGATGCCGTTGCGCGAGAGGAACTCGGCGGTCTTGTCCACCGAGTTGCGTGAGAGGCAGTACACGATGCCCGCGTCCCCCGCGTGCTCCTCGCGCAGGAAGGCCAGCAGCTGCTTGCGCGGGTCGGCCTTGGGCACGATGCGGTACTGGATGTTGGGCCGGTCGAAGCTGGCGACGAAGTGCCGGGCGTCGGGCATGCCCAGCCGCTCGGTGATCTCCCGGTGGGTGGCGTGGGTGGCGGTCGCCGTGAGGGCGATCCGGGGCACGTCCGGCCACCGCTCCCCCAGTACGGACAGCGTGAGGTAGTCCGGCCGGAAGTCGTGGCCCCACTGGGAGACGCAGTGCGCCTCGTCGATGGCGAAGACGGAGATCTTGCCGCGGGAGAGGAGGTCGAGGCTGCTGTCCAGGCGCAGCCGCTCCGGCGCCAGATACAGCAGGTCGAGCTCGCCGGCGAGGAACTCGGCCTCGACCGTCCGCCGCTCGTCGAAGTCCTGCGTGGAGTTCATGAAGCCGGCCCGCACGCCGAGCGCACGCAGCGCGTCCACCTGGTCCTGCATCAGCGCGATCAGCGGGGAGACGACCACGCCCGTGCCGGGCCTGACCAGGGCCGGGATCTGGTAGCAGAGCGACTTGCCGCCGCCGGTCGGCATCAGCACGACCGCGTCGCCGCCCGCGATCACATGGTCGACGACCGCTTCCTGCTCACCGCGGAAGGTCTCGTAGCCGAAGACCCGGTGCAGCGCCGCCAGCGCCCCACTGTCCGTCACTGTCATCCCGGCGACACCGCCCGTCCCGTACATCCCGTACCCCGCGGCCGTCCCTCGACCACTGCCCCCACCTTAGGCGTCCGGACCGACAGTCCCGGAGTTGTCCACAAGGCCGCACGGAACGGCCCGGCCCTGTACGGAACGGCACCCGTCCCGACCGGGAACGACCGCGGCCCGGCCCCCCGCCGAGGGGTACCGGGCCGCGTCCGTCGTCCGGCGGGCGTGCGCCTCAGCGCACGAACACCCCCGCGTCCCCGGCCAGCTCCAGGAAGTACTGCGGTGCCACACCGAGCACCACCGTGACCGCCACGCCGACCCCGATCGCCGTCATCGTCAGCGGCGACGGCACCGCGACGGTCGGGCCCTCGGGGCGCGGCTCGCTGAAGAACATCAGCACGATGACGCGGATGTAGAAGAACGCCGCGACCGCGGACGAGATCACACCGATCACGACCAGCGGGGCCGCCCCGCCCTCCGCCGCCGCCTTGAACACGGCGAACTTGCCGGCGAAGCCCGAGGTCAGCGGGATGCCAGCGAAGGCCAGCAGGAACACCGCGAACACCGCCGCCACCAGTGGGGAGCGCCGGCCCAGGCCCGCCCACTTGGACAGGTGGGTCGCCTCGCCGCCTGCGTCCCGGACCAGCGTGACGACGGCGAAGGCGCCGATCGTCACGAAGGAGTAGGCCGCCAGGTAGAACAGCACCGACGAGATGCCCGACGGCGTGGCCGCGATGACACCCGCGAGGATGAAGCCCGCGTGCGCGATCGAGGAGTAGGCCAGCAGCCGCTTGATGTCGGTCTGGGTGATCGCCACGATCGCGCCGGCCAGCATGGTGACGATGGCGACGCCCCACATGACCGGCCGCCAGTCCCAGCGCAGGCCCGGCAGCACCACGTACAGCAGGCGCAGCAGGGCACCGAACGCCGCGACCTTGGTGGCCGCAGCCATGAAGCCGGTGACCGGTGTGGGGGCGCCCTGGTAGACGTCGGGCGTCCACATGTGGAAGGGCACCGCGCCGACCTTGAACAGCAGGCCCATGACCAGCAGCGCGGCGCCGATCAGCAGCAGCGCGTCGTTGCCCATGGTGTCGGCGAGCGCCGGGGTGATCTCCGGCACCGTGCCGTCGACGACCTGCGCGATCGTCGCGTACGACATGGAGCCCGCGTAGCCGTACAGCAGGGCGATGCCGAACAGCGTGAACGCGGAGGCGAACGCGCCGAGCAGGAAGTACTTGACCGCCGCCTCCTGCGACATCAGCCGCTTGCGGCGGGCCAGCGCGCACAGCAGGTACAGCGGGAGGGAGAGGACCTCCAGGGCCACGAACAGCGTCAGCAGGTCGTTGGCCGCCGGGAAGACCAGCATGCCCGCGACCGCGAAGAGCAGCAGCGGGAACACCTCGGTGGTGGTGAACCCGGCTTTGACGGCCCGCTTCTCGGCATCGCTGCCGGGGACGGCCGCGGCCTGCGCGGCGAAGGAGTCGACGCGGTTGCCGTGCGCCTCCGGGTCGAGCCGGCGTTCGGCGAAGGTGAACAGGCCCACCAGCGCCGTCAGCAGGATGGTGCCCTGCAGGAAGAGCGCCGGTCCGTCGACGGCGATGGCGCCCATCGCCGCGATGCCCGCCTTGGTGGTGGCGTACCCGTCCGCGGCGAGCGCCACCACCGCGGCGAACGCGGCGGCCAGCGCGACCACGGAGACGAACATCTGCGCGTAGTACCGGGACCTGCGCGGCACGAACGCCTCGACCAGCACCCCCACGAGCGCCGCGCCGACGACGATCAGGGTGGGCGCGAGCTGCCCGTACTCGATCTTGGGTGCGTCGATCTTGGCGATCGGATCGGCCGCGGTTGTCCACAGGCTGTGGACGGCTGCTGTTGCGCTCACTTGGCCGCCTCCACCTCGGGCTGGGGGTCCTTCTTCTGTACGTCGGACATGGTGTGCTCCACTGCCGGGTTCACGACGTCCGTGACGGGCTTCGGGTAGACGCCCAGGAACACCAGCAGCACGACCAGCGGCGCCACCACCGCGATCTCCCGGACCCGCAGGTCGGGCATCGCGGCGACCTCCGGCTTCACCGGGCCGGTCATCGTCCGCTGGTACAGGACGAGGGTGTAGAGCGCGGCGAGCACGATGCCGAAGGTGGCGATGATGCCGATCACCGGGTAGCGCGTGAACGTGCCGACCAGGACCAGGAACTCACTGACGAAGGGCGCGAGCCCCGGCAACGAGAGGGTCGCCAGGCCCCCGATCAGGAAGGTGCCGGCGAGCACCGGGGCCACCTTCTGCACACCGCCGAAGTCGGCGATGAGCCGGGAGCCGCGCCGGGAGATCAGGAACCCGGCGATCAGCATCAGCACGGCGGTCGAGATGCCGTGGTTGACCATGTAGAGCGTGGCCCCGGACTGGCCCTGGCTGGTCATCGCGAAGATGCCCATGACGATGAAGCCGAAGTGGGAGATCGAGGCGTAGGCGATCAGCCGCTTGATGTCGCGCTGGCCGACGGCGAGCAGCGCGCCGTAGATGATGCTGATCACCGCCAGCACCAGGATCACCGGCGTCGCCCACTTGCTGGCCTCCGGGAAGAGCTGGAGGCAGAAGCGCAGCATCGCGAAGGTGCCCACCTTGTCGACGACCGCCGTGATCAGCACGGCGACCGGCGCGGTGGACTCCTGCATGGCGTTGGGCAGCCAGGTGTGCAGCGGCCACAGCGGCGCCTTCACCGCGAAGGCGAAGAAGAAGCCGAGGAACAGCCAGCGCTCCGTGCTGGTCGCCATCTCCAGCTCGCCGTTCGCGCGGGCCTGCGCGATCTCGGTGAGGGAGAAGTTCCCGGCGACCACGTACAGCCCGATCACCGCGGCCAGCATGATCAGACCGCCGGCCAGGTTGTAGAGGAGGAACTTCACCGCCGCGTACGACCGTTGGGTCGCCGCCTTCTCCTCGCCGTCCTTGTGCGCACGGTCCCCGAAGCCGCCGATGAGGAAGTACATCGGGATGAGCATGGCTTCGAAGAAGATGTAGAAGAGGAAGACGTCGGTGGCCTCGAAGGAGATGATCACCATCGCCTCGACGGCCAGGATCAGGGCGAAGAAGCCCTGCGTCGGCCGCCACCGCCTGTTGCCGGTCTCCAGCGGGTCGGCGTCGTGCCAGCCCGCCAGCACGATGAACGGGATCAGCAGGGCGGTCAGCGCGATCAGCGCCACCGCGATGCCGTCCACGCCCAGTTCGTAGCGGACGCCGAAGTCGGCGATCCAGGAGTGGGACTCGGTGAGCTGGTAGCGGTCGCCGTCCGGGTCGAAGCGGACCAGGACGGTGATGGCGAGGGCGAGGGTCGCCAGCGAGAACAGCAGGGCCAGCCATTTGGCGGCCGTGCGCTTCGCGGCCGGTACGGCGGCCGTGGCGATCGCCCCGATGGCCGGGAGCGCCGCCGTCGCTGTCAGGAGAGGAAAGGACATCGGTATCAGACCGCCCTCATCAGCAGGGTCGCGGCGACGAGGACCGCCGCGCCGCCGAACATCGAGACCGCGTAGGACCGCGCGAAGCCGTTCTGCAGCCTGCGCATCCGCCCGGACAGGCCGCCCACGGAGGCGGCCGTGCCGTTGACGACGCCGTCGACCAGGGTGTGGTCGACGTACACCAGCGACCGGGTGAGGTGCTCGCCGCCGCGGACCAGGACCACATGGTTGAAGTCGTCCTGGAGCAGGTCGCGGCGGGCGGCCCGGGTGAGCAGCGAACCGCGCGGGGCGACGGCCGGCACCGGGCGCCGTCCGTACTGCGCCCAGGCGATCGCCACGCCGATGACCATGACCGCGACCGTGGACAGCGTCACCGTCAGCGCGCTGACCGGCGGGTGCCCGTGGGCGTGCCCGGTGACCGGCTCCAGCCAGTGCACGAAGCGGTCGCCGATGCTGAAGAACGCGCCGCCCGCGACCGATCCGACGGCCAGCACGATCATCGGGACGGTCATCGACTTCGGTGACTCGTGCGGGTGCGGGGGCTCGTACGTCCCGCGCGTCTCGGCGGCCGGCTCGACGTCCGGGGCGGCCGGGGACGGCGTGGGCGCGTTGCGCCAGCGCTCCTCGCCGAAGAACGTCATCAGCATCACGCGCGTCATGTAGTACGCGGTGATGGCCGCGCCCAGCAGGGCGCAGGCGCCGAGGATCCAGCCCTCGGTGCCGCCCTTGGCGAACGCCGCCTCGATGATCTTGTCCTTGGAGAAGAAACCGGACAGGCCCGGGAAGCCGATGATCGCGAGGTAGCCGAGCCCGAAGGTGACGAACGTGACCGGCATGTACTTCCTGAGGCCGCCGTAGCGGCGCATGTCGACCTCGTCGTTCATGCCGTGCATGACCGAGCCGGCACCGAGGAAGAGGCCGGCCTTGAAGAAGCCGTGCGTCACCAGGTGCATGATCGCGAAGACGTAACCGATCGGGCCGAGGCCCGCGGCCAGCACCATGTAGCCGATCTGCGACATGGTCGAGCCGGCCAGCGCCTTCTTGATGTCGTCCTTGGCGCAACCGACGATCGCACCGAACAGCAGCGTGACCGCGCCGACGATGGTGACCACCAGCTGGGCGTCCGGGGCGCCGTTGAAGACGGCCGCCGAGCGGACGATCAGGTAGACGCCCGCCGTGACCATGGTCGCGGCGTGGATGAGGGCCGAGACGGGGGTCGGGCCCTCCATCGCGTCGCCGAGCCAGGACTGCAGCGGCACCTGGGCGGACTTGCCGCACGCGGCGAGCAGCAGCATCAGGGCGATCGCGGTCAGCTTGCCCTCGCCCGCCTCACCGGCGAGAGCGGCCTCCCCGTGGCCGCCGAGCACCGGTCCGAAGGCGAAGGTGCCGAACCACAGGAACATCAGCATGATCGCGATCGACAGGCCCATGTCGCCGACGCGGTTGACCAGGAAGGCCTTCTTCGCGGCCGTGGCCGCGCTGGGCTTGTGCTGCCAGAAACCGATCAGCAGGTACGAGGCGAGACCGACGCCCTCCCAGCCGACGTACAGCAGCAGGTAGTTGTCGGCGAGGACCAGGATCAGCATCGCCGCGAGGAAGAGGTTCAGGTAGCCGAAGAAGCGGCGGCGCCGCTCGTCGTGCTCCATGTACCCGACGGAGTAGAGGTGGATCAGCGAGCCGACGCCCGTGATCAGCAGCACGAACGTCATCGACAGCTGGTCGAGCCGGAAGGCGACGTCCGCCTGGAAGCCCTCCACCGGGATCCAGCTGAACAGGTGCTGCGTGACGGTGCGTTCCTCGGCGCCCTTGCCCAGCAGGTCGCTGAAGAGCACCAGGCCGAGGGCGAACGAGACGGCGGCCAGTGCCGTGCCGATCCAGTGGCCGACGGCGTCCAGCCGGCGTCCGCCGCACAGCAGGACCGCCGCTCCGAGCAGAGGCGCCGCCACCAGCAGCGCAATCAGGTTCTCCACGATTCAGCAGCCCCTCACAGCTTCATCAGGCTGGCGTCGTCGACCGAGGCCGAGTGGCGGGAACGGAACAGGGACACGATGATCGCCAGCCCCACCACGACCTCCGCGGCGGCGACGACCATCGTGAAGAACGCGATGATCTGGCCGTCGAGGTTGCCGTGCATGCGGGAGAAGGCGACGAACGCGAGGTTGCAGGCGTTGAGCATCAGCTCGACGCACATGAACACGACGATCGCGTTGCGCCGGATCAGCACACCGGTGGCGCCGATGGTGAACAGCAGCGCCGCCAGGTACAGGTAGTTGACGGGATTCACTTCGACGCCTCCTCGGCCCGCTTGAAGTTCGGCGGATCGATCGCCCGGCGCTCCAGGCGCTCCTCCGCGCGCTGCTCCATCGCCCGCAGGTCGTTGATCGCCTCCTGCGACACGTCACGGACCTGACCGCGGTCCCGCAGCGTCTGGCTGACGGTGAGGTCCGAGGGGGTGCCGTCGGGCAGCAGGCCCGCGATGTCCACCGCGTTGTGCCGGGCGTAGACGCCGGGCGCGGGCAGCGGCGGCAGGTACGTGCCCTCGCGGACGCGCTGCTCGGCCATCTCCCGCTGGGTCCTGGCACGCTCGGTGCGCTCCCGGTGGGTGAGCACCATGGCGCCGACGGCGGCCGTGATGAGCAGGGCGCCGGTGATCTCGAAGGCGAACACGTACTTGGTGAACAGCAGGGAGGCGAGCCCCTGCACGTTCCCGCCGGCGTTGGCCTCGCCGATGCCGTTGAACTCGTTCAGCGAGGCGTTGCCGATGCCGCCCACCAGCAGGACGCCGAAGCCGAGGCCGCACAGCAGGGCCAGCCAGCGCTGGCCCTTGATGGTCTCCTTCAGGGAGTCCGCCGCCGTGACGCCGACCAGCATCACCACGAACAGGAACAGCATCATGATCGCGCCGGTGTAGACGACGATCTGCACGACGCCCAGGAAGTAGGCGCCGTTGGCCAGGTAGAACACGGCCAGGATGATCATGGTGCCGGCCAGGCAGAGCGCGCTGTGCACCGCCCGCCGCATGAAGACGGTGCACAGGGCGCCGATCACGGCGACGGTGCCCAGCACCCAGAACTGGAAGGCCTCTCCGGTCGAGGTGGAGTAGGCGGCGAGCTGCCCGGTCATCGCCCGATCACCTTCTCCGACGCGGGCTCCTCGGGGCCGAAGGTCGAGTCGGCCTCCTGCACCACCTCGCCCTTGGAGTGGGCGACCTGGGGCTCCGTACCGGGCGCGGCCTCGGTCACCAGGCCCCGGTAGTAGTCCTGTTCGTCGGTGCCCGGGTACATGGCGTGCGGGGAGTCGACCATGCCCTCCTCCAGGCCCGCGAGCAGCTGCTCCTTGGTGTAGATGAGGTTGGCGCGGCTGGAGTCGGCCAGCTCGAACTCGTTGGTCATCGTCAGCGCGCGCGTGGGGCACGCCTCGATGCACAGGCCGCACAGGATGCAGCGGGCGTAGTTGATCTGGTAGACGCGGCCGTACCGCTCGCCCGGCGAGTAGCGCTCCTCCTCGGTGTTGTCCGCGCCCTCCACGTAGATCGCGTCGGCGGGACAGGCCCAGGCGCACAGCTCGCAGCCGACGCACTTCTCCAGGCCGTCCGGATGGCGGTTGAGCTGGTGCCGTCCGTGGAAGCGCGGAGCGGTGGTCTTCTGCTGCTCCGGGTACTGCTCGGTGAGCCGCTTCTTGAACATGGCCTTGAAGGTCACGCCGAAGCCTGCCACCGGGTTCATGAAACCGGGCTTGGTGTCCTTCGGTTCCTCAGCCATCGGACGCCTCCTTTCCATCCGTCGATCCGCCCTGGGATTCGTCACTGTGAGTATCGGGTCCGCCACTGACAACGAGCTCCCGCTCCCGGCGCGGACGGCGTCGCGGCACCGGCGGCAGCTCCTGCCCGGGCAGCGGCGGCACGGGGAACCCGCCCGCCGTCGGGTCGAAGGGAGGCTGGTCGACGGGCTCCCCGGTGTCCTGGCCCCTGCCGCGGAACATGTCGGCGACGAAGGAGAGCAGCAGCAGGACGAGGACGGCGCCGGCGATGTAGAGCGCGATGTCGGCGAAGTCGTAGTTCTCGTTGCGCAGCGCCCGCACGGTGGCGACCGCCATCAGCCACACCAGGGAGACCGGGATGAGGACCTTCCAGCCGAGCTTCATCAGCTGGTCGTAGCGGACGCGCGGGAGCGTGCCGCGCAGCCAGACGAAGCCGAACAGCAGGGTCAGCAGCTTGCCGGTGAACCAGAGCATCGGCCACCAGCCGTGGTTGGCGCCCTCCCAGAAGGTGCTGACCGGCCAGGGGGCCCGCCAGCCGCCCAGGAAGAGGGTCACCGCGACCGCCGAGACGGTCACCATGTTGATGTACTCGGCGAGCATGAACATCGCGAACTTGATCGACGAGTACTCGGTGTTGAAGCCGCCGACCAGGTCGCCCTCGGACTCCGGCATGTCGAACGGGGCGCGGTTGGTCTCACCGACCATCGTCACGATGTAGATCAGGAACGACACCGGCAGCAGCAGCACGTACCAGCGGTCGGCCTGCGCCTCGACGATCGTCGACGTCGACATCGACCCCGAGTAGAGGAAGACGGAGGCGAACGCGGCGCCCATGGCGATCTCGTAGGAGATCATCTGCGCGCAGGAGCGCAGGCCGCCGAGGAGCGGGTAGGTGGAGCCGGAGCTCCAGCCCGCCAGGACGATGCCGTAGATGCCGACCGAGGCGACCGCGAGGATGTAGAGCGCCGCGATCGGCAGGTCGGTGAGCTGCATCGTGGTGCGCTGGCCGAAGATCGAGATCTCGTTGCCGGCCGGGCCGAAGGGGATCACCGCGAACGCCATGAAGGCCGGGATCGCGGCGACGATCGGCGCGAGGACGTAGACCGCCTTGTCCGCGCGCTTGACGATGACGTCTTCCTTCAGCATCAGCTTCACGCCGTCGGCGAGCGACTGGAGCATGCCCCAGGGGCCGTGCCGGTTGGGGCCGACGCGCAGCTGCATCCAGGCGACGACCTTGCGCTCCATGACGATGGAGAGCAGCACGGTCACCATCAGGAAGGCGAAGCAGAACACCGCCTTGACGAGGATCAGCCACCAGGGATCGCGGCCGAACATCGAGAGGTCTTCAGCGGCGAGGTACGGGCTCATGCCTCCACCTCCTGGGGAGCCTCACCGGCGACGGTCGCCGGGCCGATGCGGACGAGCGAGCCGGGAAGTGCCCCGGTGCCGGAGGCGACCCCGCCGTCCGTGGAGTTGAGCGGGAGCCAGACCACCCGGTCGGGCATCTCGGTGACGGACAGGGTCAGTTCGAGGGTCCCGGCGGTGCCGGTCACCGCGAGCGTGTCGCCGTCCTTGACGCCGACCTCGGCGGCCGTGGCGGCCGACAGCCGGGCGTGGGCGGCGTGCCGGGTGCCGGCCAGTGCCTCGTCGCCCTGCTGGAGCACGCCCAGGTCGAGCAGGAGCCGGTGACCGGCGAGCACCGCCTCGCCCGCGGCCGGCCGGGGCAGGGCGCCCGCGGTCTCCACCGGGTCGGCGGCGCGCGGGCCGTCCCACACGCCGAGCCGGTCGATCTCCGAGCGGACCGTGCGCAGGTCCGGCAGGCCCAGGTGGACGTCCATGGCGTCCGCGAGCATCTGCAGCACGCGCGCGTCGGTGGGCGGGAGCCGCCGGGTCATCTGGTCGGGCTTGAGCGCCGCCTCGAACAGCCGCACCCTGCCCTCCCAGTTGAGGAAGGTGCCTGCCTTCTCGGCGACCGCGGCCACCGGCAGGACCACGTCGGCGAGTTCGGTGACCTCACCGGGCCGCAGCTCCAGGGAGACCACGAACCCGGCCTCGGCGAGCGCGGCACGCGCGCGGGCCGGGTCGGGCAGGTCGGTGACCTCCACGCCCGCCACCAGCAGCGCCTGCAGCTCGCCGCGGGCGGCCGCCTCGACGATCTGGGCGGTGTCCCGGCCGTAGCGGTGCGGCAGTTCGGAGACGCCCCAGAGGGCCGCCACCTCCTCCCGCGCACGCGGGTCGGTCGCCGGGCGCCCGCCCGGGAGCAGCGACGGCAGCGCGCCCGCCTCGATCGCGCCCCGCTCCCCGGCCCGGCGCGGGATCCACACCAGCCGGGCACCGGTCGCGGTGGCGAACCGCACGGCCGCGGTCAGCCCGCCGCGTACGGCGGCCAGCCGCTCGCCGACGACGACGACCGCGCCCTCGGCGCGCAGCGCCTCGGCGGCCACGGCCCCGTCGCCCTCCAGGCCGACGCCGCTCGCCAGCGCGTCCAGCCACTCGGTCTCGGTGCCGGGGGCCGCCGGCAGCAGCGTGCCGCCGGCCTTGGTCAGACCGCGCGTGGCGTGCGTGGCCAGGGCGAAGCTGCGCTGCCCGTGTCCGCGCCATGCCTTGCGCAGCCGCAGGAAGACGCCCGGTGCCTCCTCCTCGGACTCGAACCCGACCAGCAGGACGGCCGGGGCCTTCTCCAGGGAGGTGTAGGTGACGCCGCTGCCGTCCAGGTCGCGGCCCCGTCCCGCGACGCGCGCGGCGAGGAAGTCGGCCTCCTCGGGGCTGTGGGCGCGCGCCCGGAAGTCGATGTCGTTGGTGGCGAGCGCGACCCGGGCGAACTTGCTGTACGCGTAGGCGTCCTCGACGGTCAGCCGGCCGCCGGTCAGCACGCCCGTGCGGCCCCGGGAGGCCAGCAGGCCCTGTGCCGCGATCTGCAGCGCGTCCGGCCAGGACGCCGGCTCCAGGTCACCCTCCGCGTTGCGCACCAGCGGGGTGCCGAGACGGTCCCGCTGCTGGGCGTACCGGAACGCGAAGCGGCCCTTGTCGCAGATCCACTCCTCGTTGACCTCGGGGTCGTCGGCGGCGAGCCGCCGCATGACCTTGCCGCGCCGGTGGTCGGTGCGGGTGGCGCAGCCGCCCGAGCAGTGCTCGCACACCGACGGCGAGGAGATCAGGTCGAACGGGCGGGAGCGGAACCGGTAGGCGGCCGAGGTGAGCGCGCCGACCGGGCAGATCTGGATGGTGTTGCCGGAGAAGTACGACTCGAAGGGGTCGCCCTCGCCGGTGCCGACCTGCTGCAGCGCGCCCCGCTCGACCAGCTCGATCATCGGGTCGCCGGCGATCTGGTGGGAGAACCGGGTGCAGCGGGCGCACAGCACGCACCGCTCACGGTCCAGCAGCACCTGCGTGGAGATCGCGACGGGCTTCTCGTAGGTGCGCTTCTTGCCCTCGAAGCGGGACTCGGCGTTGCCGTGCGACATCGCCTGGTTCTGCAGCGGGCACTCGCCGCCCTTGTCGCAGACGGGGCAGTCCAGCGGGTGGTTGATGAGCAGCAGCTCCATCACACCCTTCTGGGCCTTCTCCGCGACCGGGGAGGAGAGCTGCGTCTTCACCACCATCCCGTCGGTGCAGGTGATGGTGCAGGACGCCATGGGCTTGCGCTGGCCCTCGACCTCCACGATGCACTGGCGGCAGGCGCCGGCCGGCGCGAGCAGCGGGTGGTCGCAGAACCGGGGGATCTCGATGCCGAGCTGCTCGGCGGCCCGGATGACCAGGGTGCCCTTGGGCACGCTGATCTCGGCGCCGTCGATGGTCAGCGTCACGAGGTCCTCGGGCGGGACCGCCGCCTGACCCCCGCCGGAGGGAGCGTTGGTGGTCACAGTCATGCGTGCACCTCCGTACGGTCGGCCCAGACCGTCGACGCGGCCGGGTCGAAGGGGCAGCCACGGCCCGTGATGTGCTGCTCGTACTCCTCGCGGAAGTACTTGAGCGAGGAGAAGATCGGCGAGGCGGCGCCGTCGCCGAGGGCGCAGAAGGACTTGCCGTTGATGTTGTCGGCGATGTCGTTCAGCTTGTCGAGGTCGGACATCTGTCCCTTGCCGGCCTCGATGTCGCGCAACAGCTGGACCAGCCAGTACGTGCCCTCGCGGCAGGGGGTGCACTTGCCGCAGGACTCGTGGGCGTAGAACTCGGTCCATCGGGTGACGGCGCGGACCACGCAGGTGGTCTCGTCGAAGCACTGCAGCGCCTTGGTGCCGAGCATGGAGCCCGCGGCACCGACCCCCTCGTAGTCGAGGGGTACGTCGAGGTGCTCGTCGGTGAACATCGGGGTGGACGAGCCGCCCGGTGTCCAGAACTTCAGCCGGTGGCCCGGCCGCATCCCGCCGCTCATGTCGAGCAGCTGGCGCAGGGTGATGCCGAGGGGCGCCTCGTACTGGCCGGGGCTCGCGACGTGGCCGCTGAGCGAGTAGAGCGTGAAGCCCGGGGACTTCTCGCTGCCCATCGAGCGGAACCACTCCTTGCCCCGGTTCATGATGGCGGGAACCGACGCGATGGACTCCACGTTGTTCACCACGGTGGGGCACGCGTAGAGGCCCGCGACGGCGGGGAAGGGCGGACGCAGGCGGGGCTGGCCCCGGCGGCCCTCCAGGGAGTCGAGCAGCGCGGTCTCCTCACCGCAGATGTACGCGCCCGCGCCCGCGTGTACGGTCAGCTCGAGGTCGAGTCCGCTGCCCAGGATGTTCTCGCCGAGAAAGCCGGCCTCCTTCGCCTCGCGCACGGCCTCGTGCAGCCGCCGCAGGACGGGGACGACCTCACCGCGCAGGTAGACGAAGGCGTGCGACGACCTGATGGCGTGGCAGGCGATGACGATGCCCTCGATGAGGCTGTGCGGGTTGGCGAAGAGCAGCGGGATGTCCTTGCAGGTCCCGGGCTCGGACTCGTCGGCGTTGACGACGAGGTAGTGGGGCTTGCCGTCGCCCTGCGGGATGAACTGCCACTTCATGCCCGTGGGGAAGCCGGCGCCGCCGCGTCCGCGCAGTCCGGACTCCTTGACGTACGCGATGACGTCGTCCGGTGACATGGCGAGCGCCTTGCGCAGCCCCTCGTACCCGTCGTGCCGCCGGTAGACGTCGAGCGTCCAGGACTTGTCCTCGTCCCAGAAGGCCGACAGCACCGGTGAGAGCAGCTTCTCCGGGCTGGTGTCCTTGAGTTCGGGTGCCAAGGTCATCACTCCCCCTCCTCGGCGACGGGTCCGGCCGGGTGGGACGCATCGGAGGCCGACGTGTCCTGCGGCGCGTCGTGCGAGCTGAGGTGCTCGGTGGGCGACGGCTCGTGCGGCGGGGTGTCCTGCGGCGCCTCGCCGCGCGGGTGCACCACGCGCGCGGGGGCGGCCTCGCCCTTGGCCAGCTTCAGGCCGATCAGGGAGGCGGGGCCCGCGCTGCCGGTGGCCTCGACGGCCCCTTCCCGCTCGTCGGGGAAGCCGGCCAGGATGCGGGCGGTCTCCTTGAAGGTGCACAGGGGCGCGCCGCGGGTGGGCGCGACCGGGCGGCCGGCGCGCAGGTCGTCGACCATGCGCTTGGCGCTCTCGGGGGTCTGGTTGTCGAAGAACTCCCAGTTGACCATCACGACGGGCGCGTAGTCGCAGGCCGCGTTGCACTCGATGTGCTCCAGGGTGACCTTGCCGTCGCCGGTGGTCTCGCCGTTGCCGACGCCCAGGTGCTCCTGGAGCTCCTCGAAGATCGCGTCGCCGCCCATGACCGCGCACAGGGTGTTGGTGCACACCCCGACCTGGTAGTCGCCGCTCGGCCGGCGTCGGTACATGGTGTAGAAGGTGGCGACCGCGGTCACCTCGGCGGTGGTCAGGTCCAGCATGTCCGCGCAGAACCGCATGCCGGTGCGCGTGACATGGCCCTCCTCCGCCTGCACCAGGTGCAGCATCGGCAGGAGGGCGGACCGGGAGTCCGGGTAGCGGGCGACGATCGCGCGCGCGTCGGTCTCCAGCCGGGCCCGGACGTCGTCCGGGTAGGCGGGTGCGGGCAGTTCCGGCATGCCCAGGCTGACGCCCCGCTCGGAAGAAGAGGTGGTCACCGGTCGACGCCTCCCATCACGGGGTCGATGGACGCGACGGCGACGATGACGTCGGCGACCTGGCCGCCCTCGCACATCGCCGCCATGGCCTGCAGGTTGGTGAAGGACGGGTCGCGGAAGTGGACCCGGTAGGGGCGGGTGCCGCCGTCGGAGACGACGTGCACGCCGAGTTCGCCCTTGGGCGACTCCACGGCCGCGTACGCCTGGCCCGGCGGGACCCGGAAGCCCTCGGTGACCAGCTTGAAGTGGTGGATCAGGGCCTCCATGGAGGTGCCCATGATCTGCTTGATGTGGTCGAGGGAGTTGCCGAGTCCGTCGGGTCCCAGGGCGAGCTGGGCGGGCCAGGCGATCTTCTTGTCCTCGACCATGACCGGTCCGGGCTGGAGCCGGTCCAGGCACTGCTCGACGATGCGCAGCGACTGGCGCATCTCCTCCAGCCGGATCAGGAAGCGGCCGTAGGAGTCGCAGGTGTCGGCGGTCGGGACGTCGAAGTCGTACGTCTCGTAGCCGCAGTACGGCTGCGCCTTGCGCAGGTCGTGCGGCAGGCCGGTGGAGCGCAGCACCGGGCCGGTGGCGCCGAGGGCCATGCAGCCGGCCAGGTCCAGGTACCCCACGTCCTGCATGCGGGCCTTGAAGATGGGGTTCCCGGTGGCGAGCTTGTCGTACTCCGAGAGGTTCTTCCGCATCTTCTTGACGAACTCGCGGATCTGGTCGACCGCGCCGGGCGGCAGGTCCTGGGCGAGGCCGCCGGGACGGACGTACGCGTGGTTCATCCGCAGGCCGGTGATCAGCTCGAAGATGTCGAGGATGAGTTCACGGTCACGGAATCCGTAGATCATGATCGTGGTGGCGCCGAGCTCCATGCCGCCGGTGGCGATGCACACCAGGTGGGAGGAGAGCCGGTTCAGCTCCATCAGGAGCACCCGGATGATCGTGGCGCGGTCGGGCACCTGGTCCTCGATGCCGAGCAGCTTCTCGACCGCGAGGCAGTACG
This sequence comes from Streptomyces sp. CNH189, assembly GCF_000527195.1. NCBI lineage: Bacteria > Bacillati > Actinomycetota > Actinomycetes > Kitasatosporales > Streptomycetaceae > Streptomyces > Streptomyces sp. CNH189. Next base: position 154,639 of record NZ_AZUS01000002.1, on the reverse strand, counting down.
CCGTCTCGTTGAAGAACGGCGTCAGGTAGTCCATGCGCGTCACGAACGTGGTGCCCTGGGTCCACGTCCGGTACTCGAGGTTCTTCTCGATGCCGGTGTGGAGGTAGCCGATGCCGCAGCGGGCCTCGGTGACGGTCTCACCGTCGATCTCCAGGATCAGCCGGAGCACTCCGTGGGTGGACGGGTGCTGCGGACCCATGTTGACGACGATGCGTTCGTCGTCGGTGCGGGCCGCTGTCTCGACGACCTCGTCCCAGTCGCCGCCGGTGACGGTGTAGACGGTGCCCTCGGTGGTCTCGCGAGGGGTTGCGTGCGTGCTCACGAGTACGACCTCCGCTGGTCCGGAGCCGGGATCTGGGCGCCCTTGTACTCGACGGGGATGCCGCCGAGGGGGTAGTCCTTGCGCTGCGGGTGGCCCTGCCAGTCGTCCGGCATCATGATCCGGGTCAGGGCCGGGTGGCCGTCGAAGACGATGCCGAAGAAGTCGTACGTCTCGCGCTCGTGCCAGTCGTTCGTCGGATAGACGGAGAACAGCGACGGGATGTGCGGGTCGCTGTCCGGCACGCTCACCTCCAGGCGGATCACCCGGTTGTGGGTGATCGAGCGCAGGTGGTAGACGGCGTGCAGCTCGCGCCCTTTGTCGTCCGGGTAGTGCACGCCGCTGACGCCGGTGCACAGTTCGAAGCGCAGGGCGGGGTCGTCGCGCAACGTCTTCGCCACCCGCACGAGGTGCTCCCGCTCGATGTGGAAGGTGATCTCGTCGCGGTCGACGACCGTCCTCTCGATGGCGTTCTCCGGGAGCAGGTCCTGCTCCTCCAGCGCCCCTTCCAGCTCGTCGGCGACCTCGTCGAACCAGCCGCCGTAGGGGCGGGCCGCCGGTCCCGGGAGCCGGACCGAGCGGACCAGGCCGCCGTAACCGGAGGTGTCGCCGCCGTTGTTGGCGCCGAACATGCCGCGCTGGACGCGGATCTGCTCGCCGCCCTCACCGCGCTGGCCGGGGAGGTTCTCGGCGGAGAGTTCCTTCTCGGGGTTCACGTCGTCACCCGCGGTGTTGTTCGCGTCGCTCATCGCAGCAGCCCCTTCATCTCGATCGTGGGCAGGGCCTTGAGCGCCGCCTCCTCCGCCTCGCGGGCCGCCTCCTCGGCGTTCACGCCGAGCTTGGAGCTCTGGATCTTCTGGTGGAGCTTGAGGATGGCGTCCATCAGCATCTCGGGGCGGGGCGGACAGCCGGGCAGGTAGATGTCGACCGGGACGACGTGGTCGACGCCCTGGACGATCGCGTAGTTGTTGAACATGCCGCCCGAGGAGGCGCAGACCCCCATGGAGATCACCCACTTGGGGTTCGGCATCTGGTCGTAGACCTGCCGGAGCACCGGCGCCATCTTCTGGCTGACCCGCCCGGCGACGATCATGAGGTCCGCCTGCCGCGGCGAGCCGCGGAAGACCTCCATGCCGAAGCGCGCCAGGTCGTAGCGGCCCGCGCCGGTGGTCATCATCTCGATGGCACAGCAGGCGAGGCCGAACGTGGCGGGGAAGACGGACGACTTGCGCACCCAGCCCGCGGCCTGCTCGACGGTGGTCAGCAGGAATCCGCTCGGCAGCTTTTCTTCGAGTCCCATGACTTAGTGGCCCCTCAGTCCCATTCCAGGCCGCCGCGCCGCCATACGTACGCGTACGCGACGAAGACGGTGAGCACGAAGAGCAGCATCTCCACGAGCCCGAAAATCCCCAGGGCGTCGAAGGTGACGGCCCAGGGGTAGAGGAAGACGATCTCGATATCGAAGATGATGAAGAGCATCGCCGTCAGGTAGTACTTGATGGGGAAGCGCCCGCCGCCGGCCGGCGTGGGGGTCGGCTCGATGCCGCACTCGTAGGCCTCGAGCTTCGCCCGGTTGTACCGCTTCGGACCGATCAGCGTGGCCATGACCACGGAGAAGATCGCAAAGCCTGCCCCGAGGGCTCCCAGTACGAGGATGGGCGCATACGCGTTCACCGCTCCTCGCTCCTCTCAGTCGGCACTGACTGCTGGCGGTTTGCATTGGACTCACGCGCCCCGCACGCCCCTCGAACCACGCCCGCCCCGGCGAAGATCGAGAACATGTGAAGCAGGTCACAAGCCCAACCGCTCCGCATCTTATGCCTGTGGGTCTGTGATCTGCGACACGGGGTATTGCACAAGCTTTGTGATCTCTACCACCTGACGAACGATCATGAAGTCGGATGAGCAGTGATCTTCACACGCCAAGCGTCCGCGTGATCACCAAAGGTGACATCTTGACCGGTCGATGCAGCTCAGAGGGGTTCCGGAGGAGGCGTCTCCATATCAAGACGATTCCTCTGCATGCAAATTGGTGTGGGACGAGATCGCTTGATAGAGGACGCGTTCACACATGAGGGGGGTCGCGAGGCGCGATGTGGACGTGTGCACGCGTTCACGAAGTCCGGACCGCGCTCCGATCACCCAACACCCCCGCCGTGCGGCCGACTCGGGAGGGGCAAAGCGGGCACTTCATCTCATGAAGGCACCCCAGGAGCCGCGAACCGGACAAGCGGCCCTCGCGGAGGTGCCCGCCGGCCCGCCGGACGCCCTGACGGCCCCGATCGTTCCGTGACCTCCGTCACACTTATGAGAGGCCCTCAGGAACGGGGCTTGGCCAACCAACCCAACCAGTGGTAAGCGGGGAGCAATTCGGGCGTAACGATGAAAGTACGTGATCACGGCCCGGTCACGGCCGCCCGCAATGTCCGTTGTGGCGTCAATGGCAGGGGACGCGCGGGGAATTTGGGCGCCCGATTGAACAACTGTGGCGCAGCACACGTTTCTTGAAGATATGAAGCAGCCCCTGGTACCGGTTGTTCCCATGTCCCACACCGCTCACATACGCAGCCACCGGAAACCCCGCCGCACCGCGCCCTCCACGATCGCGATGCGGGCCGGAGTTGCCGGTGGCGTCCTCAGCACCCTGGCAGTGGCCGGGGCGTCGGGTTCGGCGAACGCCGCCGAGCCGGTGACGCAGACCCTCGAACTGCCCACCCTGACGGCCGACCTGGCCGCCCAGGTCGCCCAGTCCGCGGACGCCACCCAGCAGGCGGCCGCGAACTACCAGCTGCGGGCCGAGCGCGACGCGGCGGCCGAACTGGCCGCCAAGCAGGCCAAGGCGGACCTCGCGGAGGCCAAGAAGAAGGCCGAGGCCAGGAAGAAGGCGGCCGAGGAGGCCCGCGAGGCGGCCGCCGAGCGCGCCGCCCGCGACGCCGAGCGCCCCTCGCTCACCACGCAGAGCGCGACCGTCTCCGCGCCGGCCAGCGGCAGCGTCGCGACGGTCATCGCCTTCCTCCAGGCGCAGGTGGGCGACGCCTACGTCATGGGTGCCACGGGCCCCAACGCCTGGGACTGCTCCAGCCTGGTGCAGGCCGCGTTCAAGCAGGTCGGTGTGGACCTGCCGCGCGTCTCCCAGGACCAGTCGATGGTGGGCACCGACATCCCGCTGTCGCAGGTCCAGGTCGGCGACATCCTCTACTGGGGCGGCAAGGGTTCCGCGTACCACGTGGGTGTCTACATCGGGAACGGCCAGTACCTGGACGCCGCCAACCCCTCGAAGGGCGTCGTCATCCAGGACCTCTCCGGCTACCCGGCGTCGGGTGCCGTGCGCGTGCTCTGAGCCGCGCCCCACGGACGGAAGGGCCGCTGCCTCACGGAGGCGGCGGCCCTCCGCGTGTTGAAGGGCGGGCCCGCACGGCACGCCGTCCCTCCCGGTGACCGCGCACGCCCGCGCGGCGGGCAAGATCACCGTAATGCCGGAATTGCACCCTGCGCGGCGGGCGTTGGCGGCGCGCGGAACCCCATCGCGACCCCCGCCGCGCCCCGTGACGGGCTCTCACGGGCCCCCGGACACGCGACGGGGGCCGGAGTCCGACGCGGCGGACTCCGGCCCCCACAGGGGCGTCACAGCGACGCGCGCGTCAGGCGGCCGCCTCTCCCCCGCGCCGTGCGCGGCGGCGCTGGTGCGCCACGACGCCCGCGCCGAGTCCCAGCGCGAGCAGTGCCGCGCCGCCGAGCAGGCCCACGCCCTGGGCGCCGGTGAGCGCCAGACCGCCGTCGGTGTCGCCGCCCGCGGCGCCGCCGGAGGTGCCGTTCGTCCCGTTCGTCCCGCTGTCCGGTCCGTCGGAGCCGCCCTCGTCACCGGTCCCGGGCGCGGACGGGTCGGCCGACGGGCCGCCGTCGGACCCGCCCGCACCGCCGTCGTCCGGCGCGTCAGGGGCGTTCAGCACGATCCACGCGGTGTCGTTCGCGGGGTCGGAGTCGTAGGGGTTGTCCCACTCCGGCATCGCCACCTTGCCCTTGGCGCCCTCCACGACCCGGTCGACGCGCAGCTCGAACGGGAAGGTGAGCCGGGCGTCCTCCAGCAGCGGGGTGGCCACCGAGCAGCGGTAGCCCGGCACGCTCCCGTCGACCGTGATGGTCCGGCACTCCTTCGGCGCCGAGGCCACACTCGACCCCTCGGGCGCGGTCACCGTGAAGGAGAACGGCTCGCCGCCGGAGCGCAGGGCGCTGATCCAGGCCGGCCCGTTGTTGCGGAAGCCGATCTCCGCCGTGACGGTGTCGCCGGCCGCGCCGGACGCGGAGACGCCGGTGAGTTCCAGGTCGTAGGTGTTGGTCGTGGGCAGGTCCAGCTCGGCGTACTTGGTGTGGTCGGCGGGGTCGGCGTCCGCCGCCCGCCGCAACGTCAGGTCCGGCCCGGTGCCTTGCCGGCGCCCCTGGCCCTGGTGCAGCGTCTTCTCCTCGCCCGGCTCCAGGGGCCGGAACGAGTAGGAGAAGATGTCGTGCAGCGCGAAGTCCGCGGCCTTCACCCGCACCGGCCGCGACAGGGTGTACGCCGCCCCCGCCTCGAGGGTGTCCGGGAAGGTGCAGAGCACCTCGGTGTGCTGCTCCAGCAGCGGGCCCGTGTCCACCACGGTCGAGGAGCAGTTGCCGTACGGGTCGGGGAAGGACAGCCCGCGGGAGCCGTACAGCCGGAGCACCGCCCCCTCGGACGACAGCCCGCCGACGTTCATCACGCCCGGCGCCGGCTCGAAGGTGCCCCCGGCCTTCAGGTTCTCCGGCAGGGAGAGCCGGCGGTTCAGCAGCTCGGGCCCGCCGACGCGCACGTCGATCGTGAGCGGCCGGAAGTCCAGCCCCTCCCCCTCGCCGGTGACGACGATCTTCCCGGCGTCCCCGGCCTCGCTGTCGTCGGCGAGGTCCAGTCTGATGCCGCCGACCCGGTTGTAGGTCGTGCCGGCGTACAGGTCGTAGCCCGAACAGACCGCGACCAGGCCGTCGGCCTCGCAGGGCAGGTCGGCCTTCGCGACGCCCTTCAGCCCGCGGGCGTCGATGCGGATCGTGTAGTCCCCGAGGTGCACCGGCGGGACCTCACCGTCCCCCTCGAACGGCGTGCCGGGGGCGTCGAGCCGCAGGTCGACCTGCGGCTCGGTGGGGTCGCCGTTGTCCGAGTGGAGGGACAGGTCCACCCGGTCCTCGCCCGTGATCACCACCGGGAGCGGGGCGTCGGCCGCGTGGGCCGCGCCCTGGACTCCGGCGGCGGCCAGAGCCGTGGCGCCCACCGCTCCCAGTGCCGCGAGCCGCGCGCGCAGCCGTCTCGCCTGCTGTGTCATGGATGGCTCTTTCGTCGAACGGGACGTGCCCGACTGGGTCACGTCCCGTTCGACACCGCCCGGAGTCGATCAGTTGTTCACGGATGCGTCACACGAAGATCACGATCGGACACCGTGCCCGGCCATGCCGGACATGCCCGCCGACTCCGGTCACGCGCGCCGCCGGTCACGCCTTCGGGGCCACCTTGCTCAGACCGTTGATGATGCGGTCCATCGCGTCGCCGCCCGTCGGGTCGGTCAGGTTGGCGAGCAGCTTCAGCGTGAACTTCATCAGCATCGGGTGCGTCAGGCCGCGCTGGGCGGCGATCTGCATGACCTTCGGGTTGCCGATGAGCTTCACGAAGGCGCGGCCGAGCGTGTAGTAGCCGCCGTAGGTGTCCTTCAGGACGCGCGGGTAGCGCTGGAGGGCGACCTCCCGCTGGGCGGGGGTGGCGCGCGCGTGAGCCTGCACGATGACGTCGGCGGCGATCTGCCCGGACTCCATCGCGTAGGCGATGCCCTCGCCGTTGAACGGGTTGACCAGGCCGCCCGCGTCGCCGACGAGCAGCAGCCCGCGCGTGTAGTGCGGCTGGCGGTTGAAGGCCATGGGGAGCGCGGCGCCGCGGATCGGGCCGGTCATGTTGTCCGGGGTGTAGCCCCAGTCCTCCGGCATGGACGCGCACCAGGCCTTCAGGACCTCGCGCCAGTCCAGCTCCTTGAAGGAGTCGGAGGTGTTGAGCACGCCGAGGCCGACGTTGGAGGTGCCGTCGCCCATGCCGAAGATCCAGCCGTAGCCGGGCAGCAGCCGGTCCTGCGGGCCGCGGCGGTCCCACAGCTCCAGCCAGGACTCCAGGTAGTCGTCGTCGTGGCGGGGCGAGGTGAAGTAGGTGCGCACGGCGACGCCCATCGGGCGGTCCTCGCGCCGGTGCAGCCCCATCGCCAGGGACAGCCGGGTGGAGTTGCCGTCGGCGGCCACCACCAGCGGGGCGTGGAAGGTGACCTCCCGCTTCTCCTCGCCCAGCTTGGCCTTCACGCCCGTGATGCGGCCGGTGCGGTCGTCGATGATCGGCGCACCCACGTTGCACCGCTCGTAGAGCCGGGCGCCCGCCTTCTGGGCCTGCCCGGCGAGCTGCTCGTCGAAGTCGTCGCGCTTGCGGACGAGTCCGTAGTCCGGGAAGGAGGCGAGTTCCGGCCAGTCGAGCTGGAGGCGGACGCCGCCGCCGATGATGCGCAGGCCCTTGTTGCGCAGCCAGCCGGCCTCCTCGGAGATGTCGATGCCCATCGCCACGAGCTGCTTGGTGGCGCGCGGGGTCAGGCCGTCGCCGCAGACCTTCTCCCGGGGGAACTCGGTCTTCTCCAGCAGGAGCACGTCGAGTCCGGACCGGGCCAGGTGGTAGGCGGTGGTGGAGCCGGCTGGCCCCGCGCCGACGACGATCACATCGGCGGTGTTGTCGGAGAGGGGCTCGGTCACGGCGGGATCTCCCCAAGGTTCGAAATCTTCGTGCCGACCGGCACTGGACACAGGCAGTCTATTCAGCGGACGTGATCACCCGGCTGAAGGGCTGCCCCCGTGAACCGAGCTCTCCCCGCTGTACGGCTGCGAGTCCCCACCGACGAGGACGCCGTCACCTGGCACCGCATCTTCGACGACCCGGACGTGATGGAGTTCCACGGCGGGAAGGCGGCGGAGCTGTCGGTCTACGAGGAACTCACCGCGCGCCAGCGCCGGCACGACGCCGAACTGGGCTTCTGCCTGTGGAGCATGCTCGACGAGACGGGGCAGGTCATCGGCTTCACCGGCGCCCAGCCCTGGCCGCACGCGTGGGGCCCGGCCGGTGAGATCGAGATCGGCTGGCGGCTCGCCCGGAACCACTGGGGCAAGGGGTACGTCACGGCGGCGGCCGTGGAGACGCTGGAGCGGGTGCGCGCGACGGGCCTGACGCACGTGGTGGCGATGGTGGACACCCGCAACGCCCGGTCCACGGCGGTCACCCAGCGGCTGGGCATGCGCCTCGCCGAGACGTTCACCTCGCCGGCGTCGCGGCGGGAGGGCCACTGCTACCGGCTCGACCTCTGACCGCACCACGCCCGCCGCTACGTAACTCTCGGTCGTCGATTGTCACGGAACGCCACAGAATGCTTCCGTCGGGCGCGCCCCCGGCCTACCCTGCCGGTACCGCTGGGGGTGACGTCCGTGCGTATGACACCCGAGCATTTCAGGGCATCCGGGGTGCGCGTGCCGCGCCTGGTCGGCCTGATGGCCGTGGACGCGCGCGAGTCGGCGCGGGCCAGGGGCCTGTCCGTCGAGGCGCCCGGCCGGCCGGACTTCCGCCACGCCGTCGTGGACTACGTGGTCCGCCAGTACCCGCAGCCCGGCACCGAGGTGCCCCGCCACTCCGTGGTGCACGTATGGCTGGACTTCGGCGAGGGCGAAGGAGGCGGCGGGGTGCGCGAGCCGCGCGGCCCGCTGCCGCCGCCGGGCGGACTCCGGTGCGAACGGGACGAACCCGGCGCCGGGGCCGCCGCGCGTGTCGTGGCGCTCAGCTCTCCTTGAAACCCCGGTGCAGCGCCACCACACCGCCGGTGAGGTCGCGCCACGCCACCTTGGACCAGCCGGCCTGCTGGAGCCGTCCGGCCAGTCCCGCCTGGTCCGGCCAGGCGCGAATGGACTCGGCGAGGTACACGTAGGCGTCCGGGTTGGACGACACCGCGCGGGCGACCGGCGGCAGCGCCCGCATCAGGTACTCGGTGTAGACCGTGCGGAACGGCGCCCACGTCGGGTGCGAGAACTCGCAGATGACGATCCGCCCGCCGGGCCGGGTCACCCGGTGCATCTCGCGCAGCGCCCCGTCGAAGTCCTGCACGTTGCGCAGGCCGAAGGAGATGGTGACGGCGTCGAACACGTCGTCCTTGAAGGGCAGCCGGGTCGCGTCGCCCGCCGTGAACGGCAGCCAGGCGTTGCGCTGCTTGCCGACCCTGAGCATGCCCTGGGAGAAGTCGCAGGGCACGACGTAGGCGCCGGTGCGGGCGAACGGCATCGACGAGGTGCCGGTGCCCGCCGCCAGGTCGAGGACCTTCTGCGCGGGCCGGGCGCCGACCGCCTTCGCGACCTCCTTGCGCCACAGCCGCGTCTGCCCGAGGGACAGCACGTCGTTGGTCAGGTCGTACCGTTCCGCGACGTCGTCGAACATCGAGGCGACTTCGTGCGGCTGCTTGTCCAGGGATGCGCGGGTCACGGGCCCATTCTTGCAGCCCGCCCGTCCGGCGGAGGCGTCGGCTCGTCCCGGGCCGTTCGGCGTCCCCCTCGGCGACCGGTCCCGCAGCCCGCCCGTCGCCGCGCCCGCGTACCCTGTGGGTTCCCCGAGGAATCACACGAACCGGGCCGTCCGCCGAGAATCACCGAAATGCAGGTGTACATCCTCAGAAACCACACAGACTCGTGTGCCATGGTGACCCCCCTCCGACGTCGACTCATGAACGGAACGAACCCGATGCGCGGTCCGCTGTCCTCCGCTGCCGGGTTCGCCCTCCTCGCCGCCCTGGCCCTGGCCGGCGTGGGCTGCTCCGCCGGGGACGACGCGGCGGACGCGAACGCGGGATCCTCCGTGCCGGTCCCCGCGTACGCGCCCTACGTCAACGCCTCCACCGCCTCCGGCACCGACGCGGCGGGCTCCCCCACGACGTACAACCTGGCGTTCGTCATCTCCTCCGACGGCGGCTGCACCCCGGCCTGGGACGGTGTCCAGGACGTCGACGACGCGCACGTGACGTCCCGGATCGCGGCGCTCACCCGCACCGGCGCCGATGTGCGGGTCTCCTTCGGCGGCGCCCACGGTGACGAACTGGCGGCCGTCTGCGACACCCCCGAGGACCTGGCCGAGGCGTACGGCGCGGCACTGGACGCGGCCGGTTCCACCCGCGCCGACTTCGACATCGAGGGCGACGAACTCGCCGACTCCGCCTCCGTGGACCGGCGTTCCGAGGCGATCGCCCTCCTCCAGGAGGAACGCGAGGATCTGGAGGTGACGTTCACCCTCCCGGTCATGCCGTACGGGCTCGACGACGAGGGACTGGAACTGCTGGAGTCGGCGAACGACCACGGCGTCCAGGTCGCCACCGTCAACCTCATGACGATGAACTACGCCGAGTCCTACGACGGCGACATGGGCGACTACGCCCTCACCGCCGCGCGGTCGGCGCACGCCCAGCTCCGGGACGTCTTCGGCCTGTCGGAGGCGGCGGCCTGGCGGGGCATGGCACTCACCCCGATGCTCGGCGTCAACGACGTGAAGGGCGAGACGTTCACGCTTCAGGACGCGGCGCAGGTCCGTGCCTTCGCCGAGGACAAGGGCGTCGCGTGGCTGTCGGCGTGGTCGGCGTTCCGGGACCGCCCCTGCGAGAAGGACGCCGACGACCCGCTGACGGACTGCAGCGGGGTGGAGCAGGAGGACGGCGCGTTCGGCGAGACGCTCACGGGCTGAGAACCGGCCGGCCCGCGGTCAGCGCCGCCGGTGCACCAGACGTCCGGCCACGACGGTCGCCACGCACGTGGACGCGCCCTCACGGACCAGGGCGTCGCGGTCGGGCACGTCGAACACCGCGAACCGCGCGGGCTTCCCGGCGCCGAGACCCGGCAGCAGCACCAGCGGCACCGGGGAGAGCGCCGGAGTCCCGGGCAGTGCGGCCGGACGCCCCGCCAGGGCGAGCCCCGCCCTGCGCACCGCGTCCAGGGCCTCACGGCTGCGCAGTTCACCGGCGACCGCGACCGTGCCGTGCGCCAGCAGGCGCTGCACCCCACGGCGCGCGCTGGCGCCCCGCGCGGAGGGCCCGGAGGCGAGCAGGGCCCGCGCGCGCAGCCCGAACAGCGGCTCGGTGCCCAGCCGGTCCGCCTCGCGCGGGTCGGGGTGGTAGGCCTGCTCCAGCAGTTCCGGGCCGTACGGGTTGAGCAGTCCGGGCGTCATGATGCCGGGCCACCGCCGCAGCCGGGCGTCCGGGTGGGCGGCGGCCAGTTCCTCGTGCGGGCCGACGGCCGCGATGAGCGCGCCGTCGACCAGGACGGCCGTCCCGGGCGAGGCGTCGGCGACGTGAAGGGTCAGCACCGGGGCGTCAGTTCGCCGGCAGGAGCTTCAGCTCCGGGTGGGCCGTGCCGCCCTCGATGGCGGTGGAGGAGATGTGCGAGACCACCCGGTCGTCGACGGGATCGTTCGCCGGGTCGTCGTGCACGACGAGGTGCTCGTACGTCGTCGAGCGCTGCGCCGGGACCCGGCCCGCCTTGCGGATCAGGTCGATGATCTCCAGCCGGTTGGAGCGGTGCCTGGCACCGGCGGAGGAGACCACGTTCTCCTCGAGCATGATCGAGCCGAGGTCGTCCGCGCCGTAGTGCAGGGAGAGCTGGCCGACCTCCTTGCCGGTGGTCAGCCAGGAGCCCTGGATGTGCGCCACGTTGTCCATGAAGATCCGGGCGACGGCGATCATCCGCAGGTACTCGAAGAGCGTCGCCTGCGTGCGGCCCTTCAGGTGGTTGTTCTCCGGCTGGTAGGTGTACGGGATGAACGCGCGGAAGCCGCCCGTGCGGTCCTGCACGTCCCGGATCATCCGCAGGTGCTCGATCCGCTCGGCGTTGGTCTCGCCGGTGCCCATCAGCATGGTGGAGGTGGACTCCACGCCCAGGTTGTGGGCGATCTCCATGATCTCCAGCCAGCGTTCGCCGGACTCCTTCAGCGGGGCGATCGCCTTGCGCGGGCGCTCCGGGAGCAGTTCGGCGCCGGCGCCGGCGAAGGAGTCGAGACCGGCCGCGTGGATCCGCGTGATCGCCTCCTCGACGCTCACCTTCGAGATCCGCGCCATGTGCTCGACCTCGCTCGCCCCCAGGCTGTGGATGACGAGCTGCGGGAACTCCTTCTTGATGGCCGCGAAGTGCTTCTCGTAGTACTCGACGCCGTAGTCCGGGTGGTGGCCGCCCTGGAACATGATCTGCGTGCCGCCCAGCTCGACGGTCTCCGCGCAGCGGCGCAGGATGTCGTCGAGGTCGCGGGTCCAGCCCTTGGCGGTGTCCTTGGGGGCCGCGTAGAACGCGCAGAACCTGCACGCCGTGACACACACGTTCGTGTAGTTGATGTTCCGCTCGATGATGTACGTGGCGATGTGCTCGGTGCCCGCGTAGCGGCGGCGGCGGACGGCGTCGGCGGCGGCGCCCAGCGCGTGCAGCGGGGCGTCGCGGTAGAGGACCAGGGCCTCTTCGGGGGTGATCCGCCCACCGGCGGCGGCACGGTCGAGGACGGGCTGAAGGTCGGCCTTCTCGGTCACCGGTGTCCCTTTCGCAGGGGTGTGGACGGACGGAATCAGCGTACGTCAGCCGGTTGCGCCCGTTGACGTCAGGCCGCGTACGCGCCCATCAGCAGCCCCGCGAAGGCCCCGCCGATCAGGAACGGGCCGAACGGGACGGACGTCTTGCGCCCCGCCTTCCGGGCGACCACCAGCGCCCCGCCGTACAGCGCCCCGAGCAGAAAGCCGGCGAGGGTGCCGAGCAGCACGGTCGGCCAGCCGTACCAGCCGAGGACCGCGCCCGCGCCGAGCGCCAGCTTCACGTCGCCGAAGCCCATCCCGGACGGGTTGACCAGGAACAGCACGAAGTAGCCCGCGCCCAGCGCGAGCGCGCCCAGCAGGGCGTCCGTCCACTCCCCCGCGTGCTCGGGCACCAGCGCGGTCAGGCCCAGCAGCACCAGGGCGGTGGCCGCGAAGGGCAGGGTGAGCGGGTCGGGCAGCCGCTGCACCCGGAAGTCCACGGTCGCGAGCAGCACGCCGGCGGGCGCCAGCAGCAGCCACACCGCCAGCTCGGGGCGGGTCCCGGTGGCGGCCGCGAGGGCGGCGCAGACCAGCGCGGTGACCGTCACGGGGACGGCGGCGCCCTTCCCGTACGGCGCTCCCGCGCACGCCCGGCAGCGGGCCGGTCCGAGCCAGCCCGCCAGCTGATGTCCCTGCGGGCACGCCGTACGCCACTCCTCCCCGGCCGGGACGGAGAACCGGTGTGCGGCGCGGGGCAGCACCGCGCCGGCCGCCGCGCCCCACAGGGCGGCGACGGCGATCAGCGCGACCTCCAGGCCGTCGGTCATCCCGTCCGGCCGCTCAGCCGGCCGCCGCGACCGCGTCGCGCCACGTCGGCAGCAGTTCGTCCAGCAGCGCCTCGGTGCGCGGCGGCAGCCCGCGGGCACCGCCGCGCGCGACCAGGTCGGACGCCAGGGCGGTGAGCCGCGCCGGGTCGTCCAGGGCGTGGGTGGCCCGCAGCAGCTCGTTCCACAGCCGCTCGTCGGCCGGGGCCGTGCGCAGCGCGGCGTTCAGCGCCTCGATGGCCTTCTCCGCGCGGTTCTTCTCCATGTGGAACTCGGAGAGCGCCAGGCCGGTGTCCGCGACGAGCAGCGGCAGCTGCGCGTCGACGATCTCGTGGGTGAGCCAGCGGTAGCGGCCCTCGGGCCGGTCGGCGAGGAGCGGGCCGCGCACCAGCACCAGCGCGTCGGTGAGCAGGCGCCCGCGCACCGCCCGGCTGTCGACGCCCTTGCCCTGCGTCGCCTCGTGGTACAGCGAGCGCAGCACGTCCAGGTCGGAGACCACGGACTTGGCGAGGGTCAGCCGGCCGGTGTCGTCGGTGCGCAGCCGCGGGCTGCCGTCGGGGTCGGTGCCGAGCCAGTCGCGCAGCCGGCCGATCAGCGCCTCGCGCACGTCGTCGGTGACACCGCGCGGCCACAGCGCGGAGGACAGCACCCGCGGGTGCACTCCCTCGCGGTGCAGGAGCAGCAGCGCCAGCGCCTCGTGCAGCAGCGCGCTGCGCTCGCCGTCGGGCGCCTCCAGACCGATGATCTCGTACGACCCGACCAGACGCGCGTACACGGCGGGCCGGCCCTGCTCGCTGATGTCGACGAGGAACGGCGGCGTGGTGCCGGGCCCGTCGGGGCTGCGCTCCGGGTCGGACTCGGTGAACAGCTCGACGACCGCGCGCTGTTGAGCGGCGGGCAGCAGCTGCGCGTCGAGTTCCAGACCGAGCAGCGGGGCGAGCAGCTTGCCCGCGCCGGTGATCTCCATCTCCCAGGCGGCGCCCGGCAGATCGCCGCTGCCGGTGCCGACGAGGTAGCCGATGCCGAGACGACTGGCGTCCGCGGCGAGTTCGGCGAGCGTCATGGCGTCGTCGGGGGACGGCTCGGCGGCGAGCAGCACCAGGTGCGGGGCCCAACGGGTGTGCTGTGCGGGGCCGGTGCGGCCGGTGAGCACCGAGTCGTGCCCGGCCGCGCCGAGCGCGCCGCGCCGCTGCCGGGTCTCCGCCTCCATCGTCTCGATCAGCGCCTCGATGCCGTCGAGGTGGCGCAGCCGGCTGGGCGCGAGCGCGGTGAGGTCCTCGCCGAACCCGACGAGGGTGATGGTCATGCGGTCCGACCAGCCGTTGGTGGCCAGCTCGGCGGCGACGGACGCGAACACCGCCGCCCGGTCCTCCTCACGGCCGCTCAGCGACACGATGCCGGGGACCGACTCCAGGTTGAGCAGCAGCCGGGAGTCGTCCATGGTGCCGAGGCTGACCAGGCCGGGGTACGGCGCTGCGGTGTCGACGTCCTCGTAACTCCCGGCGTCGGCGCGGGCCAGCATCCAGAACGTCTGGTCCTGCCCGAGCTGCCAGGGCGCCGGCGGCTTCCCGGACGGCTGGGCGAGCTGGAGGTGCAGATCACCGTTGCTGAGCCAGGCCGCGTAGACCGTGGGCAGCGGGCGGGACTCGGCGGCCAGCGACGCGGCGAGCCCGCGCAGCGACCGGTCCAGCAGCCGTACGCCCTCGGGGTCGGCGCCGACCAGCAGCGCGTCCTGGACGTCGAGGGCGTCGCCGGTGGGCGTCGGCGGCTCCATGCCACGCCGCCCGCCGATACCGCCGAACGCCGACTGCCACAGCGCCTGCCGGCGCCGGTGCCCGAGCGCCCCGAGCAGACCGGCGGCCAGCAGCGGGGCGGCGAGCAGTGCCTCGGGGAGCCCGAACGACGAGGAGTCCCGGGCGGGCGTGGCGACCTGGTCCGGCGCGGGGCGTCGCAGGTCGGCGTGACCGGTCTCGCCGGCGGGCGCGGGCCGCTGCTCGGGCACGTTCACGTGGGCGGTGCCGGGGCCGCTGCCGCTGCCGCTGCCGCTGCCCTGAGCCTGGTCGCCGCCGCTGCCCTGAGCCTGGTCGCCGCCGCCGGCCGCGCCGTCGCCGGTCTTCGCGTAGTCGCTGATCTGCTGCCGCACCTCGGGCGACACCTCGGGGGCGTCGTCCGGCATCTCGACGAGGTCGCCGCCGCGGGCGTCACCGGGCATCTCCATGATCCAGCCGGGGCGGATCAGACTGGCCTCGTTCAGCCGCGAACCGTCGGGCTGCACGCGGTCCTTGTTGAGCTCGAAGATCTCCTTGTACCGGCGTCCGTCGCCGAGGTGCCGCTCGGCGATCTCCCACAGCGAGTCGTGGTGACGGCCCTCGGGCGGCTGGATCCGGTAGAACTTCGTGTCGCCCTGCTGCCTGGCGGTGGAGCCGGCAGCCTCGGTGTGCGAGGCCTGCTCGGCGACCGCGGCTGCGGTGCCGGCCGCCTGCTCCTGCTGCTGGGCGAAGAGGCCGGGCGTCTGCTGGGCGGCGGCCACGGTGGGCCGCTGGTTGTCGTCGTAGGTCTGCCCGAGCTGGGCGAGCGACGGGGTGAAGCTGGCGGCGGTCGCGCCGACGAGCAGCAACGCCGCGACGAGCTGCCGGGCGAGCAACTGGCTGGGCCCGGCGCCGGGCACCCGCCCCGGCACGCCGACCCCGGAGAGCGCGGCCTTCATCTCCACCAGCACGCACGCGGTGAACTGCGCCCAGGCGAGCCAGACGATGAACGTCAGGATGGAGAGGAAGGTCGAGACGGAGATGTCCTGCTTGAGCCACTCCATCGGCTCGAACGTGTCGGGGAACGGCCAGCCCGCCGTCACCGCCAGCGCGAGCGGCACGCCGACGACCAGCACGAGCAGCGCCACGAACGCGAGGAACGCCTTGACGAAGTCCCCGAACGACCGCCGCCGCACCCGCACGGGCTGCGGCGTCCTGTTCCTCGGAGCCGTCGAGCTCGACGGGCTGTCACTGCGGCGTCGCGGCATGGCGGGTGTCCTGAGGTGTGGGGAGAAGAGGTCCTTGAGGCTAGGGGGATCTTATTGACTCGAATGGCCGCAGTCGAAGGGTCCCGCCCGTCTCCGCTCCGTCGGCCCTCGCTCCTCGCCCCGCACACTCCGCACAGCCCCCACACAACCCCCCAATGCCTCACAAAGACCCCTGATAGCTTCGATGGCAGCTACACACAGCCGACACCAGGGGGAACCGTCCGTGGCACGCCGCGCCTTCATCACGTCCGCCGCCGCCCTCACTGCGGCGACGGCACTGCTGCTCACGGGGTGCGGAGGTGACGACTCGTCCCCGGACGACATCAAGGGAGCGGACGCGGGGTCCAAGAGCCCGTCGGCGACGGCACCGGCCCCGACGGCGCCCGGCGCGGACCGCCCGGAGATCACCATCCCGAGCAGCTTCAGGCTCACCTTCCAGGACTGGACGAGCGACGACCCGACGAAGCAGGCCGTCCTGGACGACGGGCGGGAGCAGCTCCGCGCGGGGTACGCGGCCATCATCGCCAACGACCCCGAAGGCGAAGCCCTCGCCTTCTACCACACGGAATCGGGCACCTTCGGCGAGGTCGAGGAGAACGAACTGTCGGCCACGGCCACGACCTCCCGCATCAAGGTCACCCAGACGAGGGGGCCGAAGGGCGGGACGGGCACCCTGTCGTCGGTCGACCCGTCCTGGGAACCACCGCCCTGCTGGTACGAACCGGTCTTCACCCCAGAACAGTTGAAGAACTTCGCGGAGTCGGAGGCCGCGGGGGACGTCAGCATCCGGCAGGCCTGGTACGGCGAGGGTCTGTGGACCGACCATTTCAGGGACGAGAAGGACGCCCGGAACTACTTCGGCACACCTGCGGCCGTTCCGGGCTACGAGAACAACCGCTGAACGGAGCCGCGGCCCGGCCGGTGCCGGTCGTACTCTGCTGAGGAGTGCCGAGCCGGCCGTCGGGGCCGGACCGCCGAGGGGGATGCCGTATGGGTGAGGGCAAGAGCGATCTCGCGCTTCCGTTGTCCGATCTGGAGGATTACGGGCGCCGGTTGCGGTCGCTGAAGAAGCGGATGAACCACACCAAGAAGCTCTTCGACTCGTACAAGGACGACGTCGGCGACGGCGGCGTCAACGACGCCCTCTCCGACTTCGAGTCGAACTGGGAGGACGGCCGTGAGGACATCACCCAGCAACTCGACGCGCTCGCGGGCATGTCCGACGCAGTGGTGCGCGAGTTCAAAAAGCTCGAGGACGAACTCACCAAGCAGGTCAACGAGAAGATGAAGGTCGAGGACAAGCGCCCCAGGAAAGGCGGCGGGGCCGAGAAGTGAGCTCCCCGGCCCCGGCCCCGTGACGCCGGCTCAGTACAGCGTCGCGTGCAGGTGGGCGTCCACCGCGACGCCCTGCGGGGAGAGCGAGACGCCCACACCCGCGGTGAGGCCTATGTTCCCCGCCTCGACGTGGACACCGAGGGCGCCCGCCTCCGCGTGGACGCCGAGGTCGAGGCCGGCGCCGCCGCCCGCCTGGCCGCCGGAGACGAAGTCCAGGTCGGCGTCGGAGAGTTCGGCGGTGTCCACCCGGGGGGCAGGATTCATGGGGGCGCGTTTCCCTTCGTGTCGGACGTCGCGTCGCTTGACGTCCACCGATTTCCGTCACGGAATGCGGAATGGTCCGCGGCGGCGAACAGCGATCGCTTCACCGATGAAAGCACGCGCGCATTTCCCCGACCAGCGGCGTTCGACCGGCGGCCCGCTCCGAGGCACCGAACACGTCACAGGTGTGACGGGAACGGCGAGGAAAGGGCGCGGCTTCTTCACGTCCGGCACTCGGTGATCGGCCACGCACCGGTCACGGCCCGGTGAAAAGGCAGGTCACGTAAACGCCACGAGTAGCAGCCGTGAATCCTGTGCCCATTTCCGGGTTTCTTCGGTCAGGGCGTCGGAGCCGTTCGAGCCGTCACAGCGTCAGGGTCCGCGCGATGCCGTCCACGATGCCCTCCAGTGGTTCGTCGAGGACCGGTTCGGTCCAGGACACCATCAGCGTGACGGCCGCGTCCGTCGTCGGCGGGCGCACGCCGTAGAAGAGCGTGCGGACGACCGGCCGCGGCCCGAACGGCCGCTTGCGCTCCTCGACGAGGTTCTGCCGGATCCGTACGGCGTCCCCGAGCGGCAGCCGCACCCGGCTGACGTCCGGCGGCCCGAAGTCCGTCGCCGACATGGACTCGGCGAGGAGGTCGAGGGTCACCTCGGGGTAGGTCGCGTCGGGGTGGATCGCGTCCAGTTCGAGCACCGCCGCCACGGACTGGTGCCCGCTGACGTACCAGCCGAACGCGCCGAGCGGCTCCCGGCCGCGGCAGTCGGCCGCCGCGCGTTCCAGGTCGCGGGCCAGCAGCCGGGCGCTGCCCTTCTCGCCGTCGCGTGCGTAGCGCTCGACGAGCTCCCTCGCCTGGTACTTGGCCCAGTAGGACAGGTCCAGCGTGCCGGCCACCGGGAACGGCACCCAGTCCTCCGAGCACTCCAGGCCCAGCTTCGACAGGTCGTCGGTCATCGGCGGGATCACTCCGTCCAGGTGAGCGAGGAGGCGATGGCGTCGAAGAGGCCGGCCATGGCGTCGGCGACGGGTTCCAGCGGCGTCGAGAAGGTGAGCAGCAGGTACTGGGCGGTGCCGGGGACCGGCACGTGGTACTCGACCGAGACGGACGCGCGGTGCCCGTCCTGCCGCTCCCGCTCCGTCGGCCGCGTGGCGGACCGCACCCGTACGGCCGTGCCCGCCGCCAGGTCCTCGACGCTCACCTGCGTGCCGTCGTCGTCCGGTCCGGTATCGCGTGCGAACGCCCGCGCCAGGTCCTGCGGCGGCAGCGGCTCGGGGCCGCGCAGCGGGGCGAGGCTCACCAGCAGCGAGGCCGGGACGGTCAGCGGTCCCGCCTCCTGGAAGCTGAGGTACAGCTCGATGCCGCCGCCCTCGTAGGCCTCGGCGGCCCGACGGCGCAGGTCCGCGCGCATCTCCTCCTTGAGGTGCGGCGCGTCGTCGATGCCCCGGAAGCGGCGCTCCACCAGCGCGTCGACCGACGTGTCCCGCTGCTCGGGGTCGAGCAGGATCCGGAACCACCCGTCGGGCAGCAACAGCTGGTAGTCGGAGGGCGGTTCGGTGTTCTCGGGGCCGGTCATCGTCGGGCCTCCTCAGGCGTCCGCTCCACGGCCGGCCGGTCGAGGACCAGCCGGCCGCGCAGTTCGTGCACGGCGTACGGCACGGCCTGCAGGACGAGACCGAGCACCCCGGCGGCCACCGCGACGGCCCCGGCTCCGGGCGCCGTGTCGGCGACGCGTACGCCCTGGACGACGGAGAAGAGCGAGCCGAAGGCCATGACGGCGGTGGACGACACCCCCGCCGCCGTACCGGGGAAGCGGGCGGCCCGGCGGGCGTCCGCGCCGGTCCGGGGCAGCAGGCCCGTGCCCAGCACGGGCCCCTTGAGCCAGGTCCGCCTGCCGCTGAGGCGCCGTTCGGAGACCGTCAGCCCGGTGGCACGGCACAGCCGCGACCATCCGTCGGCGCCGTTCCCGCCGCCGAACCACAGGTCCCACGGAAGAACCGCCCGCACCTGCTCGCCGGGGCCCCGCAGTTCCACCCCCACGGGGCGGCCGGTCCCGTCGGTCACCCGGACCAGCCGGGTCACCGCGTGCGGGCCGGACCGGGCGAACCAGTACTCCTGGCCCCCCAGGTCACGCAGCACCAGGTCGCGGTCCTGCACCCGCAGCTCGGTGTCCCGCAGGAACCGGACCGTGGCCCCGGCCCCCGGCGCCGGGCTGGGTACGACGCGTTCGACGACCGTCACCCGGCGACGGCCCGCCCGCAGCCGCGTCCAGCCGCGCAGCGCCAGGCGGGCCACAGGCCCGCACAGGGCGGTCAGGGCGAGCAGCAGCACCAGCCAACCGGGCGCGGCGTCGGAGAAGACGACCACGGTGAACGCGGAGAACCACAGCGTCCCGGCGACGGCACGCACGCACCAGTACCACAGCGGGAAGGCAGGCCCGGGCCCGAGGGAGACACCCGAACTCCTCTGCGTCCGGCCGTCGTTCCGGTCGCTCGCGATGTGCAGCGGCACGCCCGCGGCCTTCAGCAGCCCGGCCACGCCGGACCGCTCCAGCAGCTGTTCCCCCCGCACGGAACCCGGCGGGAGCGCGGGCGCCTCCGGCAGCCACTCCTCGACGGCGACACGGGCGACCGGCGCCCCGTGCACATCCAGCAACCGCACCTCGCTCCAGGCTCCGGGGCGGCCCGGCTCCTGCCGTGCGGCGTCCCCGCCCGGCGCGTCGACGAACTCCGCGCGGACGACACCGCCCTCGCCGACGGGGACCCGGCGGGTACGGCCGCGGGCGCGCAGGACGAGCGCGCCGTCCTCCACGGACAGCCGGGACCCGTGACACCGTTCCAGACCGGGACCGCGCCCGCCGGCCGGCCGGAGAACGGGCTCGTCACTCATGGGGTGACCCGGTCCGCCAGCGAGGTCACCGTGCCGTAGGCGCCCTCCGCGCCGGCGACGACACCGGTGGCCGTGGCGCCCGCCCAGACGTTGGTCTGGCCGGTGAAGTTGTTCAGCGCGCTGCTGACCGCGGGGAACTCACGGGCGGCCGGGGCGATGCCGTCGAGCCCGGCGGCCGCCCGGGCGAGGTCCGGGTCCAGCGTGCCCGCGGAGCGCGGGGCGGCCATGCCGCTCAGCCCCTCGCGCCAGCCCTCCCGGGAGAACGCGTTGCGTACGGATTTCACACCGTCGACCGTATCCCGGTACATCGCGGTGGGGCTGAAGCCCTCCTTGATGTTGCTCCAGTTCGGCAGCTTGCCCTTGGGCATGGTGGCCATCGCCCGGGCCGCGTCCTTGCCGCGCACCGACCCCTGCGCACCGCGGTTGGCGAGGTTCCACGCCTTGTTGGTCTTCATGCCGGACCGCACGGCGTTCTTGTAGAGGTTGCTGCGGGCCAGCGCCTTGCTGCCCGCGGCCACCCCCTTGGCGCCGGCCATCGCGGCCCGCCCGAGGCCGAAGGTGGCCACGCCCACGGCGTCCAGGATCACGGACTTCCAGCTGCCCTCACCGCCCAGCGCCAGCACCAGGTCGGTCGCCAGCGCGACGACGCTGGCCGCCAGGGCGACGGCGCCGGCGACGGCGGCGATGGCCTGGCCGATGACCGGGATCCAGCCGAGGGCCAGGGCCGCCACCCCGGCCCACAGGGCGATCCGGCCCGCCCATTTGGAGATCTCCTTGAGCCAGCCGGCGTTCTCGTGGACCCAGTTCTTGAACTTGTCCTTCCAGCCGTCCTTCAGCCCGTCGTTCTCGATGACGTCGTGGATCGCGTCGGCGGCCGCCTGCGCGGCGCGGTCACGGATGCCCTTGGCGGCCTCCAGGGCCTTCTTCGCCGAGGACAGCGCGGAGGTCGCCGCCTTCCGCTGAGCGGTGTGCCGCTTGCGGTCCGGGTCGTCGTCGGGGGCGTCGTCGGGCAGACCGTCGAGGGCCCGGCGCGCGGTCCCCAGGTCCTCGTCGGCCGCCTCGGCGTCCCGCAGCGCCTGGTCGGCCATCTGCTGGGCACGGTGCAGTTCGGAGGCGAACTCGTTGCTGCACACGCCCTCCCGCACCTGGGTGCCGAGCGCCTGCGCGGCCTCGTCGTAGCGCTTGAAGGCCTTGCGGAGCTTGCCGCTCGCCCCCTCGGCGGCACCGCGGAACTCGGTGGCGGTCTTGCCCTTCCAGTTGTCGACCGACGCCAGCGCCTCGATCTCGCGGGCCTCCTTGTCGATGGCCTCGGCGGTCTTGCGCAGCTTGCGTCCGAGCCGGGCGACGGTTTCCGGGTCCCCGGGTATCGGGTCGGCGGACTCGTCGAGTACGGCCCAGCGGTGGGCGGCCGGTCTGGCGGTCATCGGCCCGCTCCCTTCGGCTTGCCGGTGCGTTCGTCGGTGCGCTCGTCCGTGCGCCGGAGGGCCTCGGCGAGCTCGTGGTCGAGCTCCTCGTACGACTGCGCGGCGGTCTTGGTGATGCCGTGCAGCTTCTCCAGCTCCTCGGTGAGCTGCCGGCGGTGGATCTTCCAGTTGCCGGCGAAGGTGTCGAAGGCGTCCAGGATCTTCTCCGAGCCGAGGTCGTCCACGCCGTACCCGTCGGCGGGGTTGGCCCGCTCGGCGAAGGTGTCGCGGATGCGCCCCAGCGCCCGGGCGGTCTCCTTGATCCGTGCGATGTCGGCTTCCTGGTCTCCCACCGTCTCCTCCTTCGCCCGCGCCGCTTCCGCTCCGTACGCCCGGCCCGTACGTCCGCTCCGTCCGCCCGGCCGCGCGACCGTTCCGCGCGCCCGGCCCGTACGGCCGTTCTCAGCCGACCTCGTTCTCCGCGACCGCCTGGCCGTGCACGACCACGTCGCCGCCGTAGAACATCCCCGTGAAGACGGGGGAATAGGTGAGCCGCACCTCGACCTCGACCGCGTCGACGGTCGCCGTGACGCAGTGGGTGCCCGCGATGTCCGCGCCCGACATGTCCATCTCGCGGGCGAAGGCCTTCACGCGGGCGTCGCAGTTCTCGTAGTTGATCGGCGCCGGGCCGCCCTCGTTGTCGTAGAGGGCCTCGCGGTCGATGTCCTGGGCGGCGTACCGGGCCGCCTGTTCCGCGATGTCCGCCGCGCGCTCCCGCTTGGAGATGGACATGCCGCCGTCGATGACGAAGGCCGCCAGCGACAGGAAGACCAGCGCGAAGATGATGACCGCGCCGGCGCCCGAGCCGCGGTCGTCCAGCCGTGCGCCGCGCTGCTCCAGCCAGGCCCGGACGCGCGCGCTCACGCCGCCGGGCACGGGCACGGGTGCGGGTGCGGGTGCCGTCACGCCGTCCTCCGGTACGGGTCGAGCGGCGAGCTGAAGCTCGCGGTCAGGGTGGTCGGGATGTCCAGGCCCAGCATGGCGAGGCCCCGCACCTCACAGCTCACCTGGACGCTGAAGAGGGTGTCCGGCTCGAAGCCGGGGCTGGTCTGGACGACGGTCACCGGGCCCGAGCAGACGTCCTGGAGGTTCGCCTCCGCCGCCGCCCGCGCCTCGGCCATCGCCGTGGCGTGGTCCTTCTGGATCGACCCGGCGCGGGCCGCGTCCCGTGCCGCGCCGTCCAGCGCGCCTCGCCCGTCGACCAGTTGCCCGAAACCCACCAGGACGAGGATGAAGAGGATCATCACCGGCGCGAGGATGACCACCTCGACCGTGGACAGCCCCCGGTCGGCGGTGTCCTGCCCCGTCGCCCGCAGACCCTGGAGGGAACGGCGCATCAGTTCTCCCCCTCCTGCACGAACCGCTCCACCGGGCCCACCGACTGGGCGTGCACCGTGAGGTCCAGGCCCGGGAACACCGTCGGGATGCGGGCGGTGATCTCCACACCGACCGTGTTCTGCTCCGGCTGGAGCATCTTCACGTCCGGGGCGATCACCAGCTGCGGGCCCAGCTGCCGGATGTAGCTGTCCACCACGTCGCGTGCCTCGCCCCGCCAGCCGCCGGGCTCGGCGTCCGCCGTCGCCCGCGCCTTGCGCGCACCCGCCTGCGCCGCCGCCTGCGCGACGTGATCGGCGAAGAAGTACAGCGCGAACTGCACCGTCGCGAAGATCATGAAGAACAGGATCGGCGTGAGGAACACGAACTCGATCGCGGTCATGCCGGAATCGCCGCGGGCGGAGGCGGCCTCCGCCCGTCGGCGTACCCAGCTGCGTACGCGCACCGGCATCCCCGTCGACGTCGAGAAAGTACGTGCGGTCAGCAGGTCTTGCCCGCGTCCGCGCCCTTGATGCAGTCGCCGACCTTGTTGGCGCCCTCGCTGAGCGCGGCGTTGATGATGGCGGCCACCACCCCGACGATCGCCACGACGACGGCCGAGATGATGACCCACTCCACCGCGGAGGCACCGCGGTCCAGTTCGCCGGAGCGCGCCCGCTCGACGCGGGCCCGCATGAAGGTGACCAGGAAGTCGACGGCGGGAATGCCGGTGTGGAAGGTACGTCCGTTCATGACGCGTTGTCCTCTCGAATTCGGTTCACGGAAGTTCTGACGTACGGCGCGCGGTCCGTGGTTCGCGGATCACGGGTCCGGGATCTCACACCTGGAACACCCGCATCGCCGCCGGGAAGATCAGGAACACGAGGAACCCCGCGCACAGCAGCAGCTGCGCCACGAGCATCGACTGGGACTTCTCACCCGCGCTGCCCTCGATCTCGGCGAGTTCGCGGTGCCGCATGGTCTCGGCGCGCGAGGCGAGGGACTCCCGCACCTTCGCGCCGTCGTCGGCGACCAGCGCCAGCGAGGCGGAGAGGTCCTTGAGTTCTTCCACGCCCAGCTCCTCGCCGAGCTGGCCGAGCGCCTGCCACTGGCTGACGCCGGTGATGCGGGCGTCGGCGAGGGCGCTGCGGATGCGCTGTGCCGCCCAGCCGTCGGACACCTCGGCGGCGGCCATCAGCGCCTCCGGCAGACCCCGGCCGCCGGCCAGGCTCATCGACACCAGGTCCAGGTACGCGCCGATCACCCGGCGCAGGTCGCGCCGCTTCTCGGCGGCGTCCCGGCGGACCTCCAGGTCGGGCAGGACGAAGAACAGCACAGCGCACAGCAGCGCCAGCCACACCGGGATGGCCGGGCTGCTGCCGAAGCCGAGCTGCCAGACGATGGCGAACAGGAACGGCCCGAAGAACAGGCCGGCCACCGCCAGCAGCACCTTCGTCGCCAGGAACCTCTCCCAGCTGCGCTCCAGCACGGCCAGGTCGGCCCGCAGCGACCGCTGCTCCCACCCCTGCTGCTGGTAGAACTCGGCCACCTTGAAGCCCACCTGGGCCCGCAACGAGCCGAAGCGTCCGGTCTCCCGCGCGGCCGGCCGCGCGGACTCGTACGCCGAGCCGCGCGCCCGCATCGCGTCGATCCGGGCGACCTGGGAGAGGGCGCTGCGCCGGGTCGGCATCAACGCCCGGACCAGGACGTAGATCCCCAGTCCGACGACCGCGCCGACGACCACCGGCATCGTCAGTCCGTCACTCATCGGCGTACCCCCTCCTCCGGCTGGAACGGCGACGCCTGCGCGGGTGCGGCACCGGGGGTGCGCGGACGCACCAGCCGCACCGACGACTCGTCGCGCACCAGGAAGCGTTCGGGCGTCTCGATCGTGGACAGCTTGCGCAGCCACCAGAAGCCCAGCGCGAACAGCCCGCACACGCAGAGGAGCACGAGCTGGCCGACGGCCGTGCCGTACGGCTCGACGAAGTCGCGGTTGAAGACGGACAGTCCCAGCACGAACGCGACAGACACGGCGACCACGATCTGCACCGAGCGCCGGGTGGAAGCGCGCTGCGCCATCACCCGCTGCCGCATGTCGACCTCCTCGCGCGCCGACTTCGCCAGCGCGCCGAGCACCTGCCGCAGACCGGGTCCGCGCAGCCGGGCGTTGAGGATGAGGGCGGCGACGATGATGTCGGCGGAGGCGTCGTCGATCTCGTCGGCGAGCTGCTGCAGCGCCTCGGGCAGCGGGGTGCGGGCGCGCAGCCGGTCGACCAGCGCGTCCAGGTGCGGGCGCAGCACGGGGGCTGCGGCCCGCGCGGACGCCGGGATGGCCTGTTCCAGGCCCACCGCGCCGGCGATGGTGTCGCGCAGGGACTCCGTCCAGGAGGCGAGGGCCTCCACGCGCCGCATGGCGGCCCGCTCCTCACCGGCGCCGCCGAACAGGCGGTCCCAGAAGAAGACGAGGACGGCGGCGGCGGCGCCGGCCACCGCCCAGCGGGTCAACAACAGCACGGCGAGCCCGACGAGCGCGGCCAGCGAACCGCGCCGGCCGGCGAACCGCAGCAGCTCGTTCGCCCGCTCGCTCGCCTTCTGCTTCTCGTGCTCGGGCTTGGCGGGCAGGCCCCGTACGGCGACGGCGAACAGGGCGAGGCCGCCGCCGACGGCGACGCCGCTGGCGAGGGCGTACAGCACGGTGGTGGAGAACAGTCCGCCCATGGAGCCGAGCGAGCCGAGCGCTGCCAGGTCCGTGGTGGCGGGTCCGGGGGTGGTCACCGGCGCGGTGGAGAGCGTGACGGCGGTCAGAGGCACAGTGGTCATCGGCTCACCCCCACGTTCCGCTGGGGCGGTAGCCGTAGGCCATCAGTTCCTCCAGGCAGGCTATGGGGGCGTGCGCGGTGACCCGGCCGTCGGGCGTCTCCGCGAACACCTCGCTGGACAGCACGCGTCCGTCGACGCCGTTGACCTCGCGCACCGAGGTGACCATGCGCTGGAGGCGGCCGCCGCTCTGGAACTCGTTGCGCCGCTGGATGAAGACGACGAAGTTCACCGCGCCCGCGATGAGCAACTGGCTCGCCTCGATGGGCAGCCTCTCCGAGGCCTGCAGGGCGTACGTGGAGATGCGGTTGAAGACCTCGCTGGAGCTGTTGGCGTGGATCGTGGACAGCGAGCCGTCGTTGCCCTGGGACATCGCGTTCAGCATGGTCACGATCTCGTCGCCGAGCACCTCACCGACGATGACGCGGGAGGGGTTCATACGCAGCGACCGGCGCACCAGCTCCGCCATCGAAATGGCGCCCTGGCCCTCGGAGTTGGGCAGCCGCTCCTCGAACGCGACCACGTTGGGGTGCAGGTCGGGGAAGGTGTCGAGCCCGAGCTCCAGCGCGCGCTCCACGGTGATGAGGCGCTCCTGCGGCGGGATCTCGTTGGCGAGGGCCCGCAGCAGCGTGGTCTTACCGGCGTTGGTCGCGCCGGCGATCATGATGTTCTTGCGGGCGCGGACCGCGCAGGCGAGGAAGTGCCCGAGCTCGGGGGTCAGCGTGCCGTTGCCGACCAGATCGGAGATGAAGACCTTGCCCATGCGGGCCCGGCGGATGGACAGCGCGGGCCGGCGGGCCACGTCCATGACGGCCGACAGACGCGAACCGTCCGGCAGCCGCAGGTCGAGCTGCGGGTTGGCGGAGTCGAAGGGCCGGGAGGACAGACCGGAGTACGCGCCGAGCACCTGGATCAGCTCGATGAGCTCCTCGTCGGTCTCGGCGACCGGCTCGCCACGTGTCTCGCGCCCGTCGGAGTAGCCGACGAACACCTGGTCGCAGCCGTTGATGTCGATGTTCTCGACCTCGGGGTCGTCGAGCAGCGGCTGGAGCCGGCCCACCCCGAACAGCGCCGCGTGCACGGCGGCCGCGTACTGCTCCTCGGTCTCGGCGTCCAGCGGCGTACGGCCCGCGTTGATCTCGGAGCGGGCGTACTCCTCGAGGATCTGGGCTATGACGGCACGGGCGTACTGCCGCTCGTCCTCGGTGGACATCGGCGTGACGCCGTTGACCTGGTCGAGGCGGCGCTGCTCGGCGATCCGGTCACCGGCGTCCTGCCGGAACCGCTTGACCAGGGAGTGGTCGACAGCGGTCATCGCCCGGCTCCGTGACCCTGCGGCGGCTGCCCGGCGTGGGCCTGCTGGGCCTGCGCCTGGGCGGCCCAGGCGGCGCCGTACTGCTGGTACACGTCGGCCGTCACCTTGCGCGCCGAGCGGATCAGCAGCGACTTGTCGAGCCGTCCGCGCCGGCGTCCGGCGAGCTGCTCGGCGCCGGCCGGGTCGTCGGCGAGGGTGCCGACCACGCGGGCGCCGGTCTGGGCGTGCACGAGCATGTCGTTGACCTGGCCGGCCAGCTTGGCGGCGTTGCCCGGGTCGGCGACCAGGACGACGCCGATCACCGGGTTGCTCAGACTCGCGGCGCCGCGCGGGCCGCCGTGCAGCTTGCCGGCCAGCGCGGCCGCCCGGTCCCTCACCCGGGCCAGCGCCTCGGGCTCGGTGCGGGAGATCAGCAGCACCAGGGAGGCGTGCGGGAACAGCTCCGCGGCCGGGGTGTCGCCGCTGATGCGTCCGCAGTCGGCGATGACGTCGGCGGGCGCGTTGGGCGAGTCGGCGAGGGAGGCGAAGGCGTGCCCGAGGGTGGGCCACAGCCCGGCGAGTCCGGCGGCCTGCTCGGCGATGCCGAGTCCGACGAGCACTTCGAGTCCGCCGCTCAACGGCTGGACGTGGTCCCACAGTTGGTCGGGCACGAGGCCGCGCCGCGCGGTGGCGGCGATGGACAGCATGCCGGTGTTGGGGTTGAGCGGGCCGCCGTGCGCGGCGGCGCTGCGGTACACGAGGTCACCGCCCGCCGGGTCGGTCTCGGCGAGCAGCACGCGCCGCGGCCAGACCGCCGCGAGGGCGACGGCCGCGGTCGTGACGCCGGGGGAACCCTTGTCGGCGGCGAGGGCGATGAGGGCCATGGGTGGGGTGCCGCCTTCTAGTTGCCAGGAACGAGGACGAGCGCCACCTCGCCGTTGGAGGCGGCCTGGGTGAGCGCCGCGGCCTGCGCGCTGTCGACGAGGAGCGTCACGGGCCGGTTGCTGCTGCTGACGAGGTCGTCGCCCTTGATCTCCTGGACGTAGTTCACGACCGCCTTGTCCACGATCACGGTGTCGCCGCCGCCGGAGGAGCCGGAGGAACCGCTGTCGCCGTCACCGCTCGACCCGGACCGCGAGGTCCCGCCGACCCGGTACGCGGCCACCGTGGCGCCCGACTTCAGACCGGCCGGGTACTGGCCCTCCTTGAGGGACAGGCCGACGAGGGCCTTCCCGTCCGGGACCTTGGCCTCCGCGCCGAACATCTCGCCGACGGCGACCACACCGCCCGGGATGGTGGTGACGGCCTTCAGCTTCTTCAGGGCGCCGAGCTGCGAGTACTTGACGTAGTGGATGCCGGGGTCCTCGGCGACCATCACCGACGTGGTGTTGCTGTCGGTGACCGCCTGTCCGGCCGGGATCTCCGCGGTGATCTTGACGACCTCGATCCGGTCACCGGCCTGCAGCACGAGCATGGTGGCGCCGAGCGCGCCCACCAGGATCAGCAGCACGGCCAGCGCGGCGAGGGCCGGCTTGCGCTCGCGGGGCGGAGTGGGAAGCCGGTCACCGACCGGCGGTTGAGCCGGAGCCGCGGAACGACCCGCGCCCGCCCCCGTACGCTCCTGGATCTTCACGCAGCCGCTCCCCGTACACCCAAGATGATGTCTGCCAAGTTCCTTGAAATTCCTGACACTTCACCCGCCTCCGCTCGCACGCGGACATGAGGGACGCGTGGGGCGTAGTCGCCCTGATGCGGGCGAATAACCAACGCGTACGTGAGTGTCAAGCCATCGCACCGTATCAGCCGGGCATACGGCCCTCAAGACGGAAGCGACCTCATCCGGCCCGCCGCGCACACCGTTGTTCAGCTGCAATTTCACCGTTGAACGACCCAGTCGGCAGCGGCCCGTGGGGCGGCGCTTCCGCTGTGCGGACGCGAAGCCCCAACTGTGCGTGCTGCCTTGACCGCGAGGCCGCTTCCTCACCCACCGCACACCTCTCCCCTACGAACTGCTCACGAGGGCTGTCGGAGACGCGTGCCATGATCGTCCTCCGGCACGGTGACCGGCCGGTCGCCGAGGGCGACGGACGTCACACCGGTACGGGCGTCGAGGGAAGTCGCCGAGCAGGCAACAAACAGGCACGCAGGGGGTCCAAGGTGACGGAAGCACGGACGGTGACACCGCCGCTCGCCGGTGCGGCATTTGCGGCGGACTCACGCCTGTTGGAGCGGGTCCGTGTTGTCGGGGCGCGTACCGGGGTCGACTACACGGACGACGCGGCGGTGAGTGACCTGCTCGGGCGGCACCGACGCGCCGTCGACCGGGCCGCTCGCGGGCCCGCCGGGTGGATCGGCGGTCTCACCATGACGGCGGGCGCGATCTGGCCCTTCATCGGCCACGCGGTCCCCGCGACGGCAGGCAGGCCGCTGCTCGCCTATGCCCCCGCGGGCCCGCTGCTGGTCCTGGCGGCCGTGTGCCTCACGCTGGCCCGCCTCCGCTGGAAGCGTGCACTGATACACAAGGAGTTGGGGGGTTACCGCGAGGTGCTGGGCCTCGCATGGGCCTACGGCATCGAACCGGCCCACGTTCCGGCGTGGCTGGAGGGCCGCCGGGAGGACGGAGGCGGCAAGGGCGCCACGCCGATACCGAGGTACGCACCGGTGGAGCGGTCCGCCGAAGGCACCGTCACACCTCCGATTGTGACGCCTCCGCCGAAAGAGGCCGCGGTGTCGGAGTACGAGCGTGTCGCCGACCAGGGCGGCTGGCACGACGAGGTGGGCTGGTTGCTGCTGTTCGCCGGCGGGATCGGCGCCGCGGTGGCGGTCAGTTCGGGCGAACCCCTCGGTCTCGCCGCGCTGGCGCTCGTACCCCTCGCCGCCGTCGTCTGGGTCGCGGGCCACCGCCAGGGAAGCCGGAAGGCGGGCCTGCGGCCGGAGGCGGAGGCGTACGCCCGAGCCGTCGTGGCGGCCCGGGCGGCGGGCGCGGATACCCCGGATCTCTCGCCTCAGCTACGGGCGCTGCTCGACGACTGAGCCGGCCCGCCTACCGATTTCCCTCACCGGCGGACCGCACCGGTGCGTCCGGCGGGGTCACGAAGCTCATGGCCCCCTGGAGAGGGACGGCGAGTTCGATCCCGGACACCTTCGCCTCACGTCTTGTGCACCTGTCCGAAGTACGTCCAGGTCCCTCCCGCTTGCCCCCGACCCGCCGGATTCGCGCCGTCCGCGAAACCCTTCGCCCTGGCGAAACCGAAAACCTCACCGATACCGTCATTGCTCTCGACTGCACTTCTGTCTCACGGGGAGTCACTGTGAAGCGCCGCACCTTGCCCACCGCCGCCGCATTCGCCGCCGCGACAGCCTTGCTCCTCACGGCTTGCGGCGGCGGGGACGACGGGTCCTCCAAGGCTGGCGACGAGATCGCGGGTTCCAACACCGGAGACACGGGCAAATCAACGGCACCCAGCGCCACGACCACCGAATCGGTGTCACACCCCAAGGTGACACTGCCCGAGGACGTCACCCACACCTTCGAGGGGTGGCAGACGGGCAACGCATCGAAGGACGCCGTCCTGACCGACGCGTCCCGCCGCATCAACGCACTCGCGTATGCGATCACCCAAGGCAACCCCGATGAACCGGCCCTCGGCTTCTACTACAAGGGCGATGCCCTCGTCGGGGCCGCCGACTGGGTGCAGGAGTTCGTGAAGGCGAAGAAGTCCATGACGGGTGATGTCCGCTACTTCAAGCCGAACGTCGACGTGTACGAGAAGGACAAGGCGACGCTGACGTATTGCTCATTCGAAGGCAAAGCCTACGTCAAGGACAGGAAGACGGGCGAAGCGAAGATCACACCCGTCACCGACAACTCGTACCTCCTCTACTCTACCCGCCTGGAGAAGAACGCCAATGGCGTGTGGCAGACGGCCACGCTCAGCTCCGAGAGGGGTAACGACTCGTGCACTCCGTGAAGGCTCTTCGTCGGGTCTTGCCTGTCGCGGGATTGACCGTCGTGTGTGCTTTTCTCGCCTCTCCCGCACATGCCGACCTGGATATCGGCAGCGGTAACGAAGGGGCCAAGGTCCAGCAGGAGGGCAGGAACAGCGGGAGGACCCTGGAATCCCGGATCACCTTCAGCGGTTCCACCCGCGGCCGTGGCGGCACGACGCCCGGAAGCCTCAAGCCAGTAGGCGACTGGACACCACCGGCTTGCTGGTACGAACCGAGATCCGCGGAGGAGTTCGCACGGTACGTGGAGGACATGTACGAGACCACGGTCAACGCTCCAGGGCAGCACAGCTATGCCAAAACAAGCGCCGGCGTGACCCGACACAAGTACAAGGAAGGCGAGTACGAGGACTACAACCTGGGCAAGAAGGACGAGGGCAACTGGTGGGTCGCTGTCCGGGACCCGGACAGATGGATGGAGCCGGCGGCACAACTCTGTGACGAGGAACCCTTCTGGGTGGAGAACGGAGAAATGCCGGACGTAGAGAACGCGGTCACTCCGCGGGTCTTGGCCGAACTCGCTTACAACCGGGTTCAACTCCCCACGACCGAAGTCACTCTCGCCCCCACGGAGACCACCAAGGTCAACCTCCCGACCTGGACGTGGCTGGACAGGACCACGTTCAAGGACGTATCCGTGACCGCGTCACTGAACGCCGGAGGCGTGAACGTCCAGGCCACCACTACGGCCAAGCCGGTTTCTCTGAGGTTGGACCCGGGCACGGACGACGCCGAAACCTACCCGGCGTCGGGGGAATGCCTGATCAACGACGACGGCTCGATCGGCGAGCCTTACGCCAGGGGTAAGGCCGACCGAACCCCGCCCTGCGGCCTCACCTACCTCCGCTCCTCGGGCAACGACACCTTTCCACTGCAGGCGACCGTCACCTGGGAGATCACGTGGACCGGCACCGGCGGCGTCGGCGGTGAGCTGCCCGACGGCACGTTCGGATCCACCCAGGCCGTCACCGTTCAGGAAATCCAGTCCGTCAACCGCTGACCCTTACGTAAGGCCCCCACGTCATGAGCGACCTGACCCTCGAAGACACCGTCTTCGAAAGCCTGAAGAAGACCTTCTCGTCCATCAGCGACCGCATGGAGGACGCCCGCCGCAGTCTCCGTGGCACGGATGCCTCTGCCGTCGGCGAGAGCGGACTCGTCGAGGACGTGCAGGACTTCGCCGACGAGTGGGGCTACGGCATCAAGCAGCTGGGCAAGCACACGCACGGTGCGGTCAAGATGATCAATACCATCGGCAAGACGTTCGGTGACCTGGACCTGGAGCTCGCGCAGTCCCTCAAATTGAAGAAGAAGGGCAAGTGACGTGACCGGCCCGCAGGCCCCTTACCCGAATATCGGGCGCAACCCGACACCGGGCAGCGTGGAGGACACACGGGAGCTTGCCAAGCGTCTCGGCTCGCTGGCGAGCGAACTGGGCACCGCGGTACGCCAGCTCGAACGGATCGAGTGCGGGGCCTGGAAGGGCAAGACCGCGGTCGCCTTCACCGAGTACGTAGGGCAGGACGTGACTCCCCTCGTCCGCAAAAGCCACGAGTCCTTCGGCAAGGCATCACGCGCCCTCCACCGCTGGTCCAACGAACTCGCGGACTTCCAGGACGAGGCGGCCCGGCTGGACAAGGCCGCCGGCAAAGCCCTTGACGCCAAGGACACGGCCGAGAAAGAGGCCAAGGGCAAAGGCAGCGACGACCTCGCCACGGCCGCCAGTGACGTCGACGAGGTGATCCAGAAAGTTCACGGGCTCGAGGAACGCTACAAGCAGGCCGCCGCGCGTATCGGCAAGGAGTTGGACAAGGCCGCCGACATCGCGCCCAACGAGCCCGGGTTCTGGGACAAACTCGGCCAGAGCATCGCCGACGCGTGGGACGCAACCGGTGACTGGCTCAAGGAGCACGCCGACCTGATCAAGGTGATCGGTGACGTGCTCAGTGACGTCACCGCCGTACTCGGCATGCTCGCGATCGTCACCCTGCCGTTCCCGCCCCTCGCGGCCATCTTCGGCACGGCTGCTCTCATCGGTTCCGGGCTGTCCTTGGCAGCGCACGGCGTCGCGAAGGCGGCCGGGGCGGATGTGAGCTGGCTGCAGGTGGGACTCGACGCGGTGGGCCTGCTGCCGGGGATCGGGCTGTTCGGCAAGGGGATCAAGGTGGTGGGGGCGAGCAAAGCCGCGACCACCGCGAGCAAGCTCGGAAAGGGGTTCACCGCGACCCCCATGGGACCGACCCGGGTCCTCCTGGCCTTTGGCAAAGAGTCATCGGCCATGTCGGGGGGGCTGGGCAAGGCAGGACTCATCAAGATCGGCGGAATGGCCAGCGAGGTGCATCAAGTCGCGCACGCCGGCAGCGGAGCGATGTCTCGTCTCGGAGGACTCGCGTACCAGGGATACCACCAAGGACAGCTCATCGGCACCAAGGGAGCCAATCTCCTGGGGGCAAAGATCGATCCGTTCAGCGCAGGCGGCATGGCTCTCGATGCCGGCCTCAAGGTCGCTCCCAAGATCTACGGACATGTGACCGATGATTGAGATCGCGCCGTCCACGAGAAGAGGAAAGCCCCGAAATGGAACTCTGGCAGCCCGATCCAGGTGAAACTCTCGTCGCCCGCGCGCCCATCAGTTTCGCTACGGGAGCGGCCGCCCCTGTCAGCGGCATGCGATGGTTTCGCGACACCGCGCGGAACGACATCCAGAACGACCTGGAGGGGTGGCCCCCAGGGCCGCTGTACGAGGCTCGCTCGGCGTCGGGATCCACCGCCCGGCAGATCCTCAGAGGTGCGGTCGTGGCGACAGGGATGGCGATCGGCACTTTCCTTTCCATGCACGGAGGAAGGGTCAACGGCACACCAGGTTCGAGTCCGGGCACCGACACTCCCGAGGACCGAGCCGACGAGGTGGACGACTTCCCGGTCATGTGGGCTGCTCCGGACACTGTCGCCCGCACGCTTCCCTGGCAACTCGACCCCGCCCGCGCCCGCACCGACGGTTGCCGGACACATGCAGTCGTCACCGACCGTCGCCTCGTCGTCGTGGGCTTCGACTTCATCAAGGGAGCCCACGACTTCATCCATGACGACTTCCTGTGGGAAGTCCCTCGTACTGCGATCGAGAAGGTCGAGCTTCGCAACTTCAAAACCGGGTTGGACACGAAGATCGTGTTCACCGACGGCTCGTGGTGCAGAGTAAGCAGCCGAGCACGGGAGCGGCTGACCCGATACCTGATCGAGCCTTTGGATTTCATCCCCCTCCGCTCACTCTCACCTGCCCAGCGCAAAACCGCTGAGGAAATCGCCGCGCGTCAGGGACCGGACGCTCAGGCGCCCCTGGTGAAGCGCAACTCCTGCGGTTGTTTCCGCATCGAGGTACTCGCGCCGAGCAAAACGGACGCGACGTTCGGCCATCCGGGCCTGAACAGCCTCATGGACGACGACGGGACCGAAATCCCTATCACTGAATATCACCCGCAGGATTTCCTCACCTGATCCTCCTCCCACCCGAATGGCTCCCGCACCATGCCCACCGCCCCCGGCAGCACACCCGCCCCGCGCCTCAATCCGTCCCCCGACGCCCTCCCCCCTCTGTGGTTCGTCGCCCCTGAGGGCTTTTTCGCCCTCCCGATCGCCGCGACCCCGGAGGAGCGCACGGAACGCGCCCGCTCCTTCGTGCGCGAGCTCTACTCCCGCGGTGACTCGAACATCTGGGAGCCCGCCGCCCCCTACTACGAGGCCATCGCCGAGATGGTGGGTGCCGCCGGCCTCTCCTACGCCGCCATGGGCCTGTTCTCCGCGGCGGACGATGCCACCGACGGCACCCCCCTCACGGACGAACCCGTGAGGCACGAACCCTCCGACGGCGTCGTCCAGTGCGCCTTCACCGTCGGCATCGTCCAGACCGACCACGCCGGCGACGACACGGACGTCGTGGCCCAGGGCATCCTCACCGCGCTCTCCGGCGACCCCTACAACGACGCGGTCTGGCTCGACCTGCCCTGCGGACCGGCGGTGTCCTGCATCAGCGTGCGCGAGTACCTACTCAATCCCGAGATGACCGCGACCGGTGAGGAGACGAAACTCCTCACCGGTCAGATCCAGGTACACGTCCCGTTCCCCACGGGCCCGTACACTGCCGTGTTCACCCTCCACACGGCCTCCATGGAGCACTGGGCGTCGGTGTACCGCCTGATGTCGGCACTCCTGCAGACCGTCTCCTTCACCGATCCCCTCGAAGCCATGCCCGAGGAACCGGCCTGACCGGCGACACAGGAGACCATGGCCCTCTTTGACATGTACCCAAGAGCGCCGAACTCGCCTCCAACGTCAGCCAAGCTCAGCGCCCACACAGACGTGGCCTAGGGCTCATGAATTGTCGACACTGCGTTGAACGTGACAGACAGGGAAGCGAACTCCGCCACCGAGATGGTTACAGCAGAATGAAGGATGGCATGACGGTCACAGCAGTGAAGGAATTCGGACGATGACGAAACCTCGTGAGATCGAGGCAGATGGCCAGAAAGTCCCTTTCCTCTCCTACTGTGTCGCGGGAGTGAAGGTGGCCTTCCTCCTGGCCGTGTTCCGAGTGCTGGCCGGCCCCTTCACCAAGGACATCTTCGGGGAGGAATTGCTACCCATGCCCACCTGGGAATGGTTGGTGTGCTCTGTCACACCAGTGATTCTCATCTGGCTGGCGCGACGCCCGGCCGACTGGGCGACACTGTCCGATGAGCGCATGTTCCTCAGGATCGCGCTGGCGTTCTACCTCCTCTACGCGCTGGCGTTCGCCCTGCTTCAAGGTGAGTGGATGCTTTGGCTAGGGGTGGCCACAAGCCTCGTTGGGCTGTCAGGAATTCGCTATCTCAACCACAGGGGGGCCATGCATAACCGCTGAGCAGACCACAGCCGCATCAACCTTGGCGAGTCAAACCTTGTGACGAAACACCCGCTCCCTTGACGACGGCCGTGATCTTCTTGCCGTCGATCACCGCAGCCCGGGCCGTCCTTCCCAGGATCATGCTGGTCAGCTTGACAGCAACGCGGTTGAGAGAACCTCTGTCCGGCGCCGTCCAGCGCCCTCATGCCACTGAGCCTGAACCTGGTCAGCCCCCTGACGCCCATGCGAGCCCGCCTTAGGACGTAGACGCCGCCCGGGTCACTCGTGCGGCGCCTCCTTGACGACCTGTTCCGCGAAGCGCCACGACCCTCGGTTGCCGACCGCCTCCGCCTTCAGCCCCATTTCCCACGCGATGCGAGCCGCGCGGCCGTGTGAAAGACCGGGAAACTCCCCCGGGGAGATCTTGATGTAGCCACGCCGGTCAGCAGGGTACGTACTCAGCGCCGTCCGCAGCCGCTCTTCCTGTTCGCGCTGTGCACTGCCTGCGACCACGGCCTCTGCAGTGGTCGTCTCGGCACGCGCTCCCCGCCAAGCCATCCACACGACCGAGCCGACGGCTGCTAGTGCGAGCCCCGCAGCGCTGAGGAGTTCCGCTGTGGCGTCAGCCTGCCCCGGCGCCTGTGGCCGGAGATCCGCCTCAGGGTCCTCGATGACTGTCAGCACGTCGCCCACGTCGTAGAGATCCGACGTCGTTTCCATCTCAGGCCCGGGGACACGCGTGCCGTCCTCATGCTGCAGCGTGTAGAGAGAATTACTGCCACTGCGTCCCTGTACGGGAGAGAGCCGCTCACTCACCACCGTAGCGACCACTTGCTCGCCCCGCTGCTGCAACGTGAGATCGTCCCGGGCAATGTCCGCGACCCATACTGACATCGCGGATACAACCACGATGAAGAGCGCCGCATACGAACTGGACTCTCGGGCTCCGAACTTCCTGATGGCAACGATGAGCAGCGCACCGTGCGCCACCCACAGCGGGATCTGAACCGCGGTGCTGGCTTCGGCCGCGAGAACATACATGCTGGTGATCACAGCGAGCACGTAGCAGGTAACGCCTACCGCCAGCCATACAGGCTGCCGCGCCCGCCTGCCCCGGTTCCCGTCGCCGGGTGCTGACACGTCGTTCATGCTCGTTACTCCGTCCTTCTGCCACATGGCTCGCACTACTTCGGAGCCTCTATGCACCCGGCTCCTTCGTGGAGACCGACATCATGATGCCGCTGAGCAGGTCGAGGTACTCGCCCCAGTGGTCGACGTCCTGGGTCATGAAGACGAACAGAGCTGATCCGGGCCCGGTCTTCAACGGCAGATTGAACTGAGCCTGTCGGACAGTGGCAGGAACCGGCTCGTCGATGCCGAAGAGGACCCCGGGGATCAGCAGTTCCTGCTCACGGATACAGAGCGCCGAGATGCCGTACGGCAGCATGACAAGGCCGACCTCGGCATCCGGGTACATGCTGCGCCACTGTTCGGCCGTGCGGGAGGCAGAACCCTTACGGTCCTGGCTCTGCGGCCCGGTCTCCGGTCGCTCGATCATCACGAAGAATGTGCCCTGGGAGAGCTCATCCCTAGGCATGCGGAGCAGGCAGCTCGACACATGCTCGGCACCAGCCGCGACCATGGTTTGGAGGATGTACTCGCTCGACACCACGAGGCTGAGCTTCTGCTCGGCTGTGGCGCCCGGGAAGGACGCATCAGCAACCTCCGCCATGCGCAGGACACGTGCCTGTGAGTCCTCCGCCAGATCGAACTTCATGAACCCCGGAGGCAGCTCGAACCAGAGGTCAGGAGTGTCGTCGACGGCTGCCGTCGAATCGACTGCGGTCGTCATCAGTCCGTCAGCTCCCAGGCGCCCAGGCCAATGGTGCTGCCCACGGCCACAATTCCACCGAACTTGCCGCCGCCCGAACCGGTGACGACGTTACCCACTCCTGTTCCCCAGGTAGCTGCGTCTTGACGACCGACGCTCGTCTCGTAGGTGTTGATGGCGGTGGGCGCCGTCCACGCAAGTTGGGAGGCAGCCTGAACCCCCTCTGTGACCG
The DNA here is from genome assembly GCF_000527195.1 of Streptomyces sp. CNH189. NCBI lineage: Bacteria > Bacillati > Actinomycetota > Actinomycetes > Kitasatosporales > Streptomycetaceae > Streptomyces > Streptomyces sp. CNH189. Next base: position 116,561 of record NZ_AZUS01000002.1, on the reverse strand, counting down.
TCAAGGCTGTGCCGCGCGCCACGCCCAGTTTGGCGGCGGCAGCCATGATCGGTTTGTCGATCACGGCAGCCACAGGATCGGCAGCCTTCATCGCATTCTTCGCCACTGCGGAGCCTGTCTTGATGCCGACCCGGGTACCTGCGGCGACGCCACTCGCCCCGCGTCCCGCCTTGACTCCGGCCAGGATTCCAGCCTTCGCGGCGCCGAAACCAGGCACCATGCCCAGTGCGTCACCGCCGAGCGTGAGCCAGTTGCCGATGTTGGCCCCTGTGGGCGGCCACAGTTGACTCCGGCCGTACTTGGCGGCATGCGCGAAGAAAGCCACGGCGCTCAGTCCGATGGCCAGTGGAGCCAAAGCCGGACAGAAGATGGCCACCACACCGAGCACCGAGGCTGCCACGCCGATCCAGTCCGCGTGCTCCTTGATCCAGTCGCCGACGGCGGAAAGGACATCACCCACCTGCCCCGGCAGGTCGGCCAGCGCCTTGCCGAGATCCTTGATGGCGTCACCGAGCTTGTCCCACATACCGGGCTCGTTCGGCGCGATGTCCATCGCCTTCTTGAGCCTCTCGGCGATGTCCTTGCCGTACTCCCGGTACGCCTTGGCCATGCGGCGGCCCTCGCGGCGAAACTCTTCCAGCTCCTCCTCCTTGGCGTTCACCGCCCGGCCGGCTGCCTTGAGCTTCTCCTCGTGGTCGTCGGCGTCCTTGGCCTCGTCATCGCCGGCGTTCTTGAGCTTGTCCGATTTCTCCCGCGCCTTGCCCAGCTGCTCATCGACGGCGGCCGCACGGGCCTCCAGCCGTACGGCGGCGCCCTGCTTCCTCTCCATGTAGGACGCCCAGTCCTCCAGGGCGGTGGACGCGGCGCCGAAGGAGTCTCGGGCCTCGTCCATACGCGGGCGGAACTCGTCGTCGAACTTCTCCCGGAACGCGTTGGCCGCCTTCCCCTCCCAGTCGCCGACACCGGTCCCGTGCAGAACCTGACAGATCTCGACGAGCGCTTTCGCCGTTCTGCGGACGGTCTTGGCCACGTCGTCGGCCACTGTGTGGTCACCGGGGCAAGGGACGAATCCCAGCGCCGGGAAGTCAGCCGCTTTCGCTTCAGCCATGGCTACTTGCCGCCCCCCTTGCCCGTGCCCCCTCTACGGCCCGCCTCAGCCAGTTCGTGGTCCAGTTCCTCGAAGGACTCCTTCACCTTCAGCAGCGCCTTGGACGCCTTTTCCGAGAACTTGGTCAACTGCTTGATGCCGTAGGACCACTCGTCGCCGAAGTCGTCCATGCGCTTGGCCAGCTCCGGCACTCCCATGGCATCGCCGGTGACCTGTTCCATCTCCCGGCCGGGCTTCTTCATCAGCTCGGCTATGTGGTCCAGGTTGTGCCGGACGCGGTTCAAAGTCGCGTAATCGGCAGACAAGTCACTCATAGTGTCCCCGTTGTTGAGATTGCGTTTCGCTCACGGCGGTGCGGCGGCCCGTGGGACCGCCGCACCGTGAAGAGCTGTTTGTCGGGACGCGTTACTTCCGCGCCGCCTTCGCCAGCTCGTCGTCGATCTGCTCGAACTTGTCCGCCGCCATGGTCAGGTAGTCGCCCATGCCGTCCAGACCGTCCAGCGTGGTCTTCGCGCCGTTGGTGAACTCGTCGAAGTTCTCGTCGAAGGCCTTGGAGGAGCTCTTCGTGACGTAACCGGAGTTGACCAGGTTGTTGATGTACTTGCGGAGGCCGTCCAGCTTCTCCTGAAGCTTTTCCTTCTCCTTCACGACATGCTTGGCAGCCTCCCGCATGTCCTGGTATGTGATGTCAAGGTCTTTGGCCATGAAGCCGCTTCCTCTCGCAACGCCGCAGGGCCAACCCCCGTGGCTCCCTTGTTTGCGGAACTGCCGGCCTGCCGTCGCGCCCCCTGCGGCTCAGGGGCCGCCGTGGCCCACCGGTGTGTCCGTCCGCTCTTGCGGCAGAAGCTTACGGGGGTGAACTCGGCTGCCACATCCCCACCTTGTGAAGGCAACGTTCACAAGTCGTGTGTGCCGTTGCTGCCGGGAATGCGGCCCGCTCCCCGACTGCCTTCGACGGCGGTGGAGCCGATATCGTCGGCGGGACTGTGAGCCGCGGGGTGGAAGCGGCCACAGGGCCTGGGGAGGACAAGCGTGCGCCTGACTCTGACCGTCGTCGATCCGTACGGCGGGGACGCCGCCGATGTCGTACTCGATGCCGATCCCGAGTCGACCGTCGGGGACATCGCGCGCGAGCTCGCCTCGCAGGTCGGGGCCGGCGGCGCCCAGGTCATCCCGATCGGGCACCAGGGGCAGGCGCCCGCCGGGAACGCGCCACTGGTGTACGTCGACGGGTACGCCGTCGACTCCACCGCCACCGTCGTCGGGTCGCCCCTGCGCGACGGGGCCGTCGTGTCCCTCCAGGACCCCTCCGGATGTCTCCCCGGTGAGCCCACCGGGCTCGTCGAGCTGGGCATCGTCGGCGGGCCGGCCGCCGGGTTCGTACACCGGCTCGGCGTCGGACGCTACGACATCGGCAGCGGCAACGCCTCGTACGTCCGGATCGACGACCCCGAGGTCGAGGCCCGCGCGCTGACCCTTTCCGTCGCGACCGACGGCACCTGCCAGGTCGTCGTGCACGGCGACGACGCCGACGTGACCCTCGACGGCAGGCCCATCGCCGAGGCCCAGGAGGACGCCGCGGACGGCGGCGACGACGAGACGGGCGAGACCAAGGACGGCAAGCGCAGGAAGAAGGCCAGGAAAGCCAAGAAGAGGAAGAAGGCGCGCGCGGACGGCGGCGAGACCCCGGCGCGTCGCGGTGAGCGCTTCGACTGGCCGCTCGGTGGTCAGATCGGCCTCGGCAACACCCTGCTGGAGCTGACCCGTTACACCCCGCCCAACGCCGCCCTGAAGTGGTCCGACGACGGCGTCGGCCTCGACTACAACCGGCCGCCCCGCCTTCGCCGGCCGGAGCGGCAGACGAACTTCCGGCTGCCCTCCAAGCCCCGCGAGTACGAAGCCCGGCCGCTGCCCTGGCTCATGGCGCTGACGCCCCTCGTCGGCGCGGTCGTCATGGTGACGATCTTCCAGCGCTGGTACTACCTGATCATGGCGGGGCTCAGCCCCATCCTCCTTTTCGCCAACTACTTCAACGACAAGAAGCACGGGCGCAAGTCCCACGCCAAGCAGGTCGAGGAGTACAAGGAGCAGAAGGAGCGGATCGAGAAGGACGCCCAGGATGCGCTGGTCCAGGAGCGCAACGACCGCCGGCACGCCATCCCCGACCCGGCGACCGTGCTGTCGATGGGCACCGGGCCACGTACCCGGCTGTGGGAGCGGCGGCGCACCGACCGCGACCATCTGCTGCTGCGGTTCGGCACCGGACGCCTGCCGTCCGAGGTGGTGCTCGACGACCCCGAGCAGGACGACCACCGGCGCCAAGTCACCTGGAAGATCGAGGACGCCCCGGTCGCACTGAACCTGCGGGGGCTCGGCGTCATCGGCGTGGCCGGCCCTGGCGACTCGGCGCGGGCTCTGGGGCGGTGGGCCGTCGGCCAGGCCGCCGCGCTGCACAGCCCGATGGACGTGCAGTTCTACGTGCTGAGCGAGAACTCCGCGCAGCCGTCCTGGGACTGGGTGCGGTGGCTGCCGCACGCCCGCCCCTCCGGCGGCCACGACGTGAACGTCCTCATAGGCACCGACGCCGAGACGGTCGGCGCCCGCATCGGCGAGCTGACGCAGATCCTCGACGCCCGTAAGAAGGCCGCCGAGCAGAACCGTTCCCAGGGCACGACGTTCAGCGACCCCGACATCGTGGTCGTGTGGGACGGCTCGCGGCGGCTGCGGTCGCTGCCCGGCGTGGTGCGGCTGCTCCGCGAGGGCCCCTCGGTGTCCATGTACGCCCTGTGCCTGGACGCCGAGGAGCGGTTCCTGCCCGGCGAGTGCCAGGCCTTCGTCGTCGCCGAGCCCCGCCCGGAGGAGCTGGAGCAGCAGCAGGCCGACCGCGCGGCCCAGCCGGCCGTGGCCGGTGGTTTCCCCTCCTTCCAGGCCTGGCACAGCAGCTCCCCGGAGCCCGGCCGCGCCCAGCAGACGCCCGACAAGCTGCGGCTGCGCGTCGAGGAGGCAGGCGCCGAGCGCATCAAGGACGTACGGCCGGACTTCGTCACCCCCGCATGGTGTCTGCGCCTCGCCCGCTCCCTGTCCCCGCTGCGCGACATCAGCGGGGAGACCGAGGACTCGGCGCTGCCCGGGTCCAGCCGGCTGCTGGACGTCCTCCAGCTGGAGCCGCCGACGAGCGACGCGATCGCCGCACGCTGGCGCATGGGCGGGCAGTCGACGCTCGCGGTCATCGGTGAGTCGTACGACGGGCCGTTCGGCATCGACATGCGCAAGGACGGACCGCACGGCCTCATCGCCGGTACGACCGGTTCGGGTAAGTCCGAGCTGCTGCAGACGATCGTCGCGGCCCTGGCCGTCGCCAACACCCCCGAGAACATGACGTTCGTCCTCGTCGACTACAAGGGCGGCTCGGCGTTCAAGGACTGCGTCAAACTCCCGCACACCGTCGGCATGGTGACCGACCTTGACGCCCATCTCGTGGAGCGCGCCCTGGAGTCGCTGGGCGCCGAGCTGAAGCGGCGCGAGCACATCCTGGCCGCCGCCGACGCCAAGGACATCGAGGACTACCAGGACCTGGTGCGGCGCGACCCCTCGCACCCGCCGGTGCCACGGCTGCTCATCGTGATCGACGAGTTCGCCTCGATGGTGCGTGACCTGCCGGACTTCGTCACCGGCCTGGTGAACATCGCCCAGCGAGGACGTTCCCTCGGCATCCACCTGCTGCTCGCCACCCAGCGGCCGAGCGGTGTCGTCTCCCCCGAGATCCGCGCCAACACCAACCTGCGCATCGCGCTGCGGGTGACGGACGCCGGTGAGTCGACGGACGTCATCGACTCCCCGGAGGCCGGGCACATCTCCAAGAGCACGCCCGGCCGTGCCTACGCCCGGCTGGGGCACGCCTCGCTCGTGCCGTTCCAGTCGGGACGGGTCGGCGGCCGGCGGCCCGGCGCCGCGGACCCGGCCGCCCTCGCACCCTGGGTGGGTCCGCTCACCTGGGAGGACCTGGGCCGGGCGGCGCTCACCAAGCCGAAGTCCGAGGCGCGTGAGGACGAGGAGATCACCGACCTGAAGGTGCTGGTCGACGCGGTCCGCGACGCGAACCGCACGCTCGGCATCCCCGCCCAGCACAGCCCGTGGCTGCCCGCCCTGGACGAGACGCTGCTGCTCGACGACGTCGAGGTGCCGGTGTACGCGCCCGCGCCGGGAACGCTGCCGCCGGCGCCGTTCGGTGTCGAGGACCTGCCGTCCGACCAGGCCCGCCGTCCGGTCGTCGTCGACTTCTCCTCCTTCGGTCACCTGATGATCGGCGGTGCCCCGCGCAGCGGCCGGTCGCAGGTGCTGCGCACCATCGCGGGCTCCCTGGCCCGCACCCACTCCGTGGCGGACGTCCACCTGTACGGCATCGACTGCGGCAACGGCGCGCTCAACGCGCTGACCCGGCTGCCGCACTGCGGGGCGGTCGTCGGGCGTAACCAGACCGAGCGGGTGATCCGGCTCGTCAACCGCCTCAAAGGCGAACTGTCGCGCCGCCAGGACCTGTTGGCGGACGCCGGCTTCGCGGACATCGGCGAGCAGCGGGCCGCGGTCGCCGAGGACGAGCGCCTGCCGCACATCGTGGTGCTGCTGGACCGCTGGGAGGGCTGGGTGCCCACGCTCGGCGAGATCGACCACGGCTCGCTGACCGACGAACTGCAGACGATGATGCGGGAGGGCGCGAGCGTCGGCATCCACCTGGTGCTGACCGGCGACCGGACGCTCCTGGTGGGCCGGATCGCGAGCCTCACGGAGGACAAGTACGGTCTGCGGCTGGCCGACCGCAGCGACTTCTCCTCGCTGGGCATCCCCACCCGCAAGGTGCCGGAGGAGATCCCGCCGGGCCGCGCCTTCCGCAACGAGGCCGGTACGGAGACGCAGTTCGCGCTGCTCGCCGAGGACACCACCGGTCAGGGGCAGGCGGCGGCGCTGACCGCCATCGGCGAGGCGGCGGCCGCGCGGGACGCCGAAGTGCCGCGCACGCGGCGGCCGTTCCGGGTGGACAGCCTGCCGAGCCGGATCGCCTTCCCCGAGGCGTGGGAGATGCGCGACCCGGAGGCGTCGCGGTCCAAGTTGTACGGCCTGGCCGGCATCGGCGGTGACGAGATCGTCGGCTTCGGGCCCGATCTCGCCGACGGCGTACCGGCGTTCGTGATCGCGGGTCCGGCCAAGTCGGGCCGCTCCACGGTGCTGATGAACTTCGCCCAGTCGTTCCTGGCGCAGGGGACGCGGCTGGTGATCGCCGCCCCGCGCCAGTCGCCGCTGCGGCAGCTGGACGGTGCGGAGGGTGTGCTGAAGGTGTTCACCGGCGACGACATCGACGAGGACGAGTTCGAGGAGCTGGTCGACGAGGCGTCCCTGGAGGAGCCGATCGCCGTGCTCGTCGACGACGGCGAGATCCTCGAGGACTGCGACGCCGAGAGCCAGTTGAAGAAGTTGGTCTCCCGGGGCTCCGAACGCGGGCTCGCCCTCGTCATCGCCGGTGACGAGGAGGACGTGTGCAGCGGCTTCTCCGGCTGGCAGGTCGACGCGAAGAAGGCGCGGCGGGGCATCCTGCTCTCCCCGCAGGAGACCTCCAGCGGGGACCTCATCGGCGTCCGGCTGTCCCGCGGGACGGTCGGCGGGCAGATCGCCCCGGGCAAGGGCATGCTGCACCTCGGTGACGGCGAGCTGCGGACGGTCGTCGTCCCGGGGTGAGCGACTTCCCCGCGTGACCCGGAGGCCCGGCTACTCGATCTTCGAGAGCCGGGCCTTCGGCCGTCCCGAGTCCTTGCTGTCCGACTCGTAGACCAGGTCGTCGCCGACCGGGGTGAGCAGGACCGTGTGGCGCGCCTGGTTGCAGACGTCGCGGTTGGTGGGCGCGCCCACGGAGGTCGTGACGATGCGCCGGGCGGTGACCTCCTTCAGGGTCAGAACGTCGTCGCAGATCCCGCCGAAGATGTCCGTGTGCCGCAGGGTGCCCACCCGCTCGCCGACCCGCGCCTCCCGGAGGGTGACGCGGAACGTGCCGAGCGGGATGGTGATGCTTTCCCGGGAGCTGGCCTGTCCCTCCCAGGTGCCGACGTAGGCGGCGGGCACGGTGCCGGAGGGCGCGGAGGCGGAGGGGGAGGGCCGGGCGCCGCTCGGGCCCTGATCGGCTCCCCCGCGCCCGGGGGGGCCCGGCAGCAGGTCGAACACGAACACGGAGCCGACGGTCACCGCCGCCAGCGCGCCCGCCACCGCGAGGGCGACCGTGCAGCTGACCCGTCTGCCCCGGCCTCCGGCGCCGGGGGTGGAGGCCGCCGATACGGAGACGGACAGCCTGCCCGGCTCGCCGCCGCGCCGGTCCCCCGGCTGGGTGGGCGGGTGCGGGGCACCGGCCCCGGCGGGTCCGTGATCCGGGGCGTGGCGCGGCTCCGGCACTCCGGCGTCCGTCTTCGCCCCGTCCGGGGGTGGCATGACGGGTGGCATGACGGGTGGCATGACGGGTGGCATGACGGGCGGCGGCCCGAAGGTGCCGGTGCCGGCCCCGGACCACGACGGCCCGCCCGCCGGTGTTCCGGGAGCCGGGACGGACACACCCGCCGCGGCTCCGTCCCCGGCCGCCGGCCCACCCGCGGAAGGGCCGGAAGCCGCCGCAGCCCCGCCCGGCGAAGCCCCGGAGGCCGGGACGGACCCTCCTCCGGCCGGCGGCCCTCCGACCGCCGCCCCCTGCGCCCCGCCCGGAACCGTGTGTTCGCCGACCGACGGGCTGCTGAAGCCCACCGGGCCCGACGCCGCACCGTCCGCCGGTGCGCCCGTCGCCTCCAGGTTGAGCAGGCTCACCGCGGACCGGCTCACCTGTTCCACCAGGGCGCCCGGCAGCCAGCCGCCCGACACCAGACGGGCGGCGCCGCCCTCGGGGACGAGGCGCCGGGTGATCTCGGCCGGTGACGGACGGGCGGCGGGGTCCTTGCCGAGGCAGGCCTCGGTCAGCTCGCGCAGGTCGCCGGTGAGCCCGTCCAGCTCGGGCGGCTCGTGCACCACCCGGTAGAGCAGCGCCGCCGAGGAGTCGCCGGGGAAGGGCGGTGCTCCCGTCGCCGCGTACGCGAGGACCGCGCCGAGGGAGAAGACGTCCGCCGCGCCGGTCACGCCCTTGCCGAGGATCTGCTCGGGTGACATGTAGCCGGGCGAGCCGATCGACACGCCGGTCGAGGTCAGGGACGCCGTTCCTCCCCCGGACTTCGTCCGGGAGGTGCCCCCAGTGGCGCGCGCGATGCCGAAGTCGATCAGCAACGGGCCGTCGAGGGTGAGGAGCACGTTGGAGGGCTTCACGTCCCGGTGCACCAGGCCCAGGCCGTGCACCGCCGTCAGCGCCTCGGCCAGCCCGGCGCCCAGGGCCCGTACGGTGTGCTCGGGCAGCGGGCCGACGTCCGTGACGGCCGCCGTGAGGGAGGGCCCGGCCGCGTAGGCGGTGGCGACCCAGGGGACCCGGGCGTCGGGGTCGGCGTCCAGGACGGGCGCGGTCCAGGCGCCGCCCACCCGGCGCGCCGCGTCCACCTCGCGCCGGAAGCGGGCGCGGAACTCCTCGTCGAGTGCGAAGTGGGGGTGCACGATCTTCACCGCGACGGTGCGGCCCCCGGCGCTGCGGCCCAGGTAGACCCGGCCCATGCCGCCCGAGCCGAGCCGGCCGAGCAGCCGGTAGGGCCCCACGACCGTGGGTTCGTCAGCATCGAGCGGCCGCATGGCGCCACCCCTCCCCCGTCGTCACGCCCCTACGCCGTTGTCACCCCGCAGCGTAGTGGCCGGCCCCGGCGGAGGAACCGGACCGACCGAGCGGCGTCCGACGGCCGCGGGCGGGCGGCCGTCGGAACCGTCACGTCACGGGCGCAGCAGTTCCACCCGTACGTCCGCCGGGAAGCCCGTCGTCGGGCCGACCCTGCGGGCGAACTCCGCGACCGCCGCCAGCTGCGGGGCGCCGAAGCGGAAGTCGAGGGTGGTGAAGTACTGGGCGAGGGTCTTCTGGTCGAAGGCCTCCCAGCGGGCCGCCTGCTCGGCCACCTTGTCGACCTCGTCCAGGGAGAGGTTGCGGGAGGCGAGGAAGGCCTCGTGCACCTTGCGGGTGAGCGCGGGCTCGCGCTCCACGTACTCCTTGCGGGCCGCCCAGACGGCGAAGACGAACGGCAGGCCCGTCCATTCCTTCCACAGCGCGCCCAGGTCGTGCACGTCGAGGCCGTAGCGGGGGCCGTCGACCATGTTGGCGCGCAGGGCCGCGTCACCGATGAGGACGGCCGCGTCCGCCTCCTGCATCATCAGGCTCAGGTCGGGCGGGCAGGTGTAGTAGTCGGGCCGCACTCCGTACCGTTCGGCGAGGAGGAGCTGGGCGAGCCGTACGGAGGTGCGGGAGGTCGACCCGAGGGCGACCCGCGCTCCGTCCAGCCGGTCCAGCGGGACCTGCGAGACGATCACGCAGGACATCACCGGGCCGTCGCAGCCGACGGCGATGTCGGGGAAGGCGACGAGCTGGTCCGCGTGCTTGAGGTACTCGACCAGGGTGATGGGCCCGATGTCGAGGTCGCCCTGCACCAGCTGCTCGCTGAGCTTCTCCGGGGTGTCCTTCGTCAGCTCGAAGTCGAGGAGCGTGCCCGTTCTCGCGAGCCCCCAGTACAGGGGCAGGCAGTTCAGGAACTGGATGTGGCCGACGCGCGGCCGGGTGCGAGGATTGTCCACATCGTGAGGCTAGACCTTGTCCCGGTCGGCGCGGCCGTCGCCCCCGCCCAGTAGCGCGCCATCCGGACGCCGCAATTCCGGCCGGATCGAACGCACTGGCGTGACGAACGGGGCCTGCAAACATTCGGGTGACGTGATCTTGGCCTCTATTGCGATCAGGCCCCTGCGTGCTAGGCTCCTCGCAAGTTGCAGTTTGGTTTCCCTTGCAGTACAGAGCCTGCGGAGCATGTGACCGCGGGCTCTCGTCGTTCTCAGACGGATGCAGTTGTGCGGAATAGTCTTCACACTTGCTGGTTCTGGAGCAGGGCAACCCTTTGGGCCCAAGGAGGGCTTATGGCTACCGGAACCGTGAAGTGGTTCAACGCCGAAAAGGGCTTCGGATTCATCGCCCAGGAGGGCGGCGGCCCCGACGTCTTCGTCCACTACTCCGCGATCAACGCGACCGGCTTCCGGTCCCTCGAGGAGAACCAGCAGGTCACCTTCGACGTCACGCAGGGCCCGAAGGGCCCGCAGGCGGAGAACGTCACCCCGGCCTGACCCTGATCCTCCGATCCGGGAACGACTAGCAGTACCCAAGGAGCCCCACGCCGCGAGGCGAAAGGGGCTCCTGCCTTTTCTCCGGAGCCGGTCAGGGGCGTCCCTGATCACTTCCATCTGATCACCGCCGTCTGATCACCCCCGGCTGATCATCCCCGCCCGATCGCCCCCGATCACCCTTGGTCCCCCGGGAACGCCTGGGATACGGCCCGGTGAATGCCCGGCGCATTCTCGCCGCACGCCCCCGAGGTTCTCGCCGTACGCCCCCGAGGCCGGCCCCATTCGCCCCAGCGCGCCCCCTTCAGACGTGCTGCATGATCAGCACGTATTTCGTCCCGGACTCCAGCGCCTCATAGCGGTGCGGCACATCCCCGCGATACACCATGTAGTCAGCGCCGGGCGCCGTTCGTCCTGGTCGTCCTCGGCGCGGCGGCGACGACGGCGGTGCTGCGGGCCGTGGGGGTGGCGTAGCGGGAGGGGACGCGACCTCGGCATGGGGGCGCCACGCACGCCCTGAGGGTTGTCAGTGGGGGCCGGTAGGGTCCGGACCCATGACCACCAGCCGACCCGCGGACACCGATCAGCCGGAGCACGTCCTCGCCACCCGCGCCTTCTACGACGCGATCGCCGAGGACTACGCCGTGATGTTGCGGGACCTCCCCGCCGCCACACCGCTGGACCGGGCCCTGCTGGCCGGGTTCGCCGAGCTGGTCGGGAAGGGCGCCCGGGTGGCCGACGTGGGATGCGGTCCCGGCCGGGTGACCGGGTACCTCGCCTCGCTCGGTCTGGACGTCCAGGGCGTCGACCTGTCCTCGTCGATGCTGGCGATCGCCCGCCGGGAGAACCCCGGACTGCGCTTCGAGCAGGGCTCGATGCTCGGCCTCGACCTGCCCGACGGCGCCCTCGCCGGCCTCGTCTCCTGGTACTCGACGATCCACACCCCGCCGGAGCACCTGCCCGCCGTGTACACCGAGTTCCGCCGGGTGCTGGCGCCCGGGGGCCATCTGCTGGTGGCGTTCCAGATGGGTGACGAGCCGCGCCGGCACGAGCGGCCGTGGGGGCACCCGGTCACCTTGGACTTCCGCCGGATGAGACCGGAGCGGATCGCGGAGCTGATGGAGGCGGCCGGCTTCGCCCTCGTACAGCGGACCGTCCGGGAGGCCGACACCCGGCAGGGCGAGCCCACCCCGCAGGCCTTCCTGGTCGCCCGCGCGCCGGGCGGACCCGCCTCCTGACCGTCACCGCGCGTACAGCGCCTCCACGTCGTCCGCGAAGTCCCGCAGGATCTCCGCGCGCCGCAGCTTCATCGAGGGCGTCAGATGGCCGGCCTCCTCGGTGAAGTCCTCCGGCAGGACGGCGAAGCGCCGGATGGACTCCGGGCGGGAGAGCATCTTGTTGGCCTCGTCGACGGCGCGCTGCAGGATCGCCAGCAGTTCCTCGTCGTCGACGAGGAGCTTCGCCGGGACCGGGTGCTTGCCGTTCATGCGGCGCCAGTGGGTGACGCCGTCGAGGTCGAGGGTGATCAGGGCGGACACGTAGGGGCGGTCGTCGCCGAGGATCATGACCTGGGAGATCAGGGGGTGGGAGCGGAGCCAGTTCTCCAGCGGGGCCGGAGCGACGCTCTTGCCGCCCGCGGTGATGATCAGCTCCTTCTTGCGGCCGGTGATGGTCAGGTAGCCGTCGTCGTCCAGCTCGCCCAGGTCGCCCGTGGCGAACCAGCCGTCCCGGGTGGCGGGCACGACTCCGCCCGCCTGCGGGTCCCAGTAGCCGCGCAGCACGTGTTCGCCCGCCACCAGGACCTCGCCGTCCGCCGCGATGCGGATCCTCGTGCCGGGCAGCGGCCAGCCCACCGTGCCCAGGCGGGGCTGCAGCGGGGGCGTCACGGTCGAGGCGCCGGTGGTCTCGGTGAGTCCGTAGCCCTCGAAGATCTCGATGCCGGCCCCGGCGTAGAAGGCGCCCAGGCGGCGGCCCAGCGGGGAGCCGCCGCAGATGGCGTAGCGGACCTTGCCGCCCATGGCGTTGCGGATCTTCCGGTAGACCAGCGGGTCGTAGAAGGCGCGGGCCGTCCTCAGGGAGCGGGAGGGGCCGCCGCCGGTGCCGGACTGGCGGGCCTCCAGGGCCTCGCCGTAGCGGCGGGCCACCGTCGCCGCACGGTCGAAGGTGGACTGCCGGCCGCCCGACTCGGCCTTGGCGCGGGCGCTGTTGAAGACCTTCTCCAGCATGTACGGGATGGTGAGCAGGCAGGTGGGGCGGAAGCTCGCCAGGTCCGGCAGCAGGTCCTCGGCGGCGAGGCTGGGCGCGTGTCCGAGGCGCACCCGGGCCCGTACGCAGGCGATGGCGACCATCCGCCCGAACACGTGGGACATGGGCAGGAACAGCAGTACCGAGGCCTCATCGTCCGTCCGGTCACGGAAGACGGGGTAGAGCAGTTCGACGGCGTTGTCGACCTCGGCGAAGAAGTTGCCGTGGGTGAGGGCGCAGCCCTTGGGGCGGCCGGTGGTGCCGGAGGTGTAGACGAGGGTGGCGAGGGTGTCGGGACCGAGCATGCCCCGGCGCACCTCCACCTCATGGTCGGGTATGTGACTGCCGGCGTCCGCGAGGGCGTCGACGTGGCCCTTCTCCATGACCCACACGTGCCGCAGGTCGGGCAGGTGCGGGAGTTCCGGGCCGAGCGCGGCGGCCTGGGCGGAGGTCTCGGTGATCACGGCGACGGCGCCGGAGTCCTGGAGGATCCAGCGGGCCTGGTAGGCGGACGAGGTGGGGTAGACGGGCACCGTGACGAGGCCGGCGGCCCACGCGGCGAAGTCGAGGACCGTCCACTCGTAGACGGTGCGGGCCATGACGGCGATGCGGTCGCCCGGCATCAGCCCCTCGGCGACGAGTCCCTTCGCGGCGGCGAGGACCTCGGCGGCGAAGCCTTCCGCCGTGACGTCGCGCCAGGAGCCGTCGGCCGTCTTGCGGCTGAGGACGACGTCCCCGGGCGCCACGCTCGCGTTGTCGAAGGGCAGGTCGGCCAGGGACCCGTGCCGCACCGGCTGCGCGAACGGCGGTACGGACGCCTCCCGGACGGCCCCGTCCAGCCTCCGGATGGCCGGCCTGACCAGGACGGGCGCCCCGTGGACGTCGTCGTCGAGAGCGGTGGCTTGGTGCGGGGTGGACACGGGCGGCTCCTGGGGCGTGCAGGCGAACTGCGGGGGCGCCACGACGTACGTGCCTCGCACGCCGAGGCGCTCACCGGTGGCGTCCACGGCTCGGTCCGCCACCGGTCGGTGCGGGGATCGTACGGCCCTGGCGTGAGGGGTACGTGCGGGTCCGGCAAGGGTCCGGGATCAAGCGTGTGCAGTGTCGGGGGTTACGTGAGGGTCACTCAGGTATGCCCCCGAACGGGGCCGCAGCGGTCCTGCTCAGGGCCGCTCCAGGATCGCCGTGACGCCCTGCCCGCCGGCCGCGCAGACCGAGATGAGCCCGCGGCCGGGGGCGTTCCGTTCGGCCAGCAGCTTGGCGAGGGTCGCCGCGATGCGGGCGCCGGTGGCGGCGAAGGGGTGTCCGGTGGCCAGGGACGACCCGGCCACGTTCAGCCGGGTCCGGTCGACGGGCGGCAGACCGCGTTTCTCCCAGGCGGCCAGGGTGGCCAGCACCTGGGAGGCGAACGCCTCGTGGACCTCGATCAGGTCGAAGTCGTCCAGGCCCAGCCCGGCCCGCTCCAGCATGCGCGGGAGCGCGTATGCCGGTGCCATCAGCAGGCCGTCCTCGCCGTCCGCGACGTCGCCGTGCACGAAGTCCACTGCCGCGGTCTCGTGGGCGGTGAGGTAGGCCAGCGGTTCCAGGCCGCGCTGCTCGGCCCACTCCTCGCTCGCCAGCAGCACGACGGCGGCGCCGTCGGTGAGCGGGGTGGAGTTGCCCGCCGTCATGGTGGGTTCGGGCCGGTCGAGGCCGAAGACCGGCTTGAGCGTGGCGAGTTTCTCCACCGTGGAGCCGGGGCGCAGGTTCTGGTCCCTGGCCAGGCCTCGGAAGGGCACCACCAGGTCCTGGAACAGTCCGCGTTCGTACGCCGCCGCCAGCCGCTGGTGGCTGGTCGCCGCCAGCTCGTCCTGCGCCTCCCGGCTGATGCCCCAGGCGTGTGCCGTCACGGCGGCGTGCTCGCCCATGGACAGTCCGGTGCGCGGCTCGGCGTTGCGCGGGATGTCGGGGACGAGGTGGCCGGGGCGCACCTTGGCGAGCGCCTTGAGGCGGGCGCCGAACGACTTGGCGCGGCGCGCCTCCAGCAGCACCTTGCGCAGGTCGTCGTTGACGCCGAGCGGCGCGTCGCTCGCGGTGTCGGAGCCGCCGGCGACCGCGGCCTCGGTCTGACCGAGGGCGATCTTGTTGGCGGCGGCGATCACCGCCTGGAGTCCGGTGCCGCAGGCCTGCTGGATGTCGTAGGCGGGGGTGCGGGGGTCCAGGCGTGAGCCGAGGACCGTCTCCCGGGCGAGGTTGAAGTCGCGGCTGTGCTTGAGGACCGCCCCGGCGACGAACTCACCCACAGCTCCCGGCTGTTCGAGCGCGTACCGCTCGACGAGGCCGTCCAGGGCGGTGGTGAGCATCTCCTGGTTGGAGGCGGTGGAGTAGGGCCCGTCGGAGCGGGCGAACGGGACGCGGCTGCCGCCGATGACCGCGACGCGCCGCGCCGCGGCCGGTTTCAAGGTGCTCATCTCGACCTGCTCCTCAACCGTGACATAGGCTTACCTCCGGTAACCTTACTCCAGAGTAAGCACTGAGTGAGCCCTCTCGCACGCACACCTGGGAGTCCCCGATGGCCGACCGCTATCTGAGCTTCACCGGCACCGCGCCGGGCCGCTTCCTCACGCGCCGGCTGGGACTGCCCCGGCCCGCCCCGCTGCGCCGCTGGTCGGCGGAGCGACCGGCCCTGGACGGCGGGCTGCTCCACCTCACCGCGGGCACCTCCCGCCTCGGCCTCGCCCCCGTCCTCGCCCGCACCGGGCTCCCCACGGACGAGGCCGCGGGGAAGCCCGCCGCCGTCGTCCTGGACGCCACCGGGGTGCGGACGGTCGAGGACCTCGCCGAGGTGCACGCCGCCCTGCACCCCGTCGTGCGCTCGGTCGCCGAGAGCGGCCGGATCGTGGTGCTCGGCGCCCCGCTCGACCTCGCTGACCACCATCAGGCCGCCGCCCAGCAGGCGTTGGAGGGCTTCACCCGCTCGCTCGGCAAGGAGACCGGCGGCGGCAGGACCGTGAACCTGGTCCGCCTCACCGACGCGGACGCGGCCGAGTCCACCCTGCGCTTCCTGCTCTCCCCCAAGTCCGCCTACGTCAGCGGCCAGGTCGTCACCGTCGGCGACCAGGAGAGCCCCGCCGCCGAGGACGCCGACCGCCCGCTGACCGGACGCACCGCCCTGGTGACGGGCGCCGCGCGGGGCATCGGTGAGGCCGTCGCCGAGACCCTGGCCCGGGACGGCGCCGAGGTCGTCGTCCTCGACGTCCCGCAGGCCGAGCAGGACGCCCGCCGGGTGGCCGAACGCATCGGCGGCAGCGTGCTGCTGCTCGACATGACCGCCGCCGACGCGGGCGCCCGGATCGCCGAGGCGCTCCCCGGCGGGCTGGACGTGCTGGTCCACAACGCCGGCATCACCCGCGACCGGCGCCTGGTCAACATGCCCAAGGACCGCTGGAGTCCGGTGCTGGAGGTGAACCTGGCGAGCGTGCTGCGCACCACCGACGCGCTGCTGGAGGCCGGGGCGCTCCGGCGCGACGGCCGGATCGTCGCCACCGCCTCCATCGCGGGCATCGCCGGGAACGCCGGCCAGACCAACTACGGCGCGAGCAAGGCCGGCGTCACCGGGCTGGTCCGCGCCCTCGCGCCCCGCGCGCTCGCCGAGCACGGGGTGACGGTGAACGCGGTCGCGCCCGGCTTCATCGAGACCAAGATGACGGCCGCCGTCCCCCTGTTCATCCGGGAGGCCGGCCGCCGGATGAACTCCCTGGCCCAGGGCGGGCTGCCCGTCGACGTCGCCGAGACCACCGCCTGGCTCGCCCACCCCGGCTCGGGCGCGGTCAACGGCCAGGTCGTGCGCGTCTGCGGCCAGAGCCTGCTGGGGGCGTGAACGCCATGACACCGCCCCCCTCGGACCGCGCCGAGGCCGTCCTCACCCGCGCCCCCGCCCTCACCCCGCTGCTCGCCCGCGGCGCGGTGCTGTCGCCGTTCCGCCGCCCGGACCCCGCCGCCGCGCACCCGCGCACCCGGCTGGTGCTCCCGGGCCTGCGCGCCGACCCCGCCCGGCTCACCGCGTACGAGAGGGTGTGCGGCTTCCCGGACGGCACGGGCACACTGCCGGTGACGTATCCGCACGTGCTGGGCTTCCCGCTCGCCATGCGGCTGATGAGCGCCCGGGACTTCCCGCTCCCGCTGCTCGGGCTCGTCCACACGTCGATCGGCGTCACCCGGCACCGCGCGACGCCGTCCGCCGACACCTACGACCTGAGTGTGCACGTCGACGGGCTGGTCCCGCACCGGCGCGGCACCGAGGCCGCCGTGGTCACGGAGCTGCGGGCGGGCGGCGAGGTCGTGTGGGAGTCACGCAGCACCTACCTGGCCCGGCACCGGACCACCGTCACGCCCCCCAAGGACCCCGCGGAGACCCGGGAGGACGCCCAAGGGCTTCCCGCCGTCGCGGAGTGGCAGCTCGCCGGGGACCTGGGCCGCCGCTACGGCGCCGCGTCCGGGGACCGCAACCCCATCCACCTGCATCCGCTCACCGCGCGCCTCTTCGGCTTCCCCCGCGCCATCGCCCACGGCATGTGGACCGTCGCCCGCTGCCTCGCCACGCACGGCACCCCGGACGCGGCGACCGTGCGGGCGGACTTCCGCGCCCCGGTGCTGCTGCCCGGCACGGTGACCTACGCGGCGCACGGCGGGCGGTTCGCCCTGCGCGGGGGCGGCGGCCGGGTTCACCTCACCGGTGAGGTCAGCCCGCTCTGAGGCCCGGGGGCGTCCGCGTCCCCGGTGTCGTCGGGCGGCGACCAGTGCCGGCCCGCCATCAGGTCGCCCAGGCCGGCCCACGCGAAGTTCATCAGCGTGGTCGCCGCCTGCCGGGCGGTGACCCCGGGGGTGACGTTGGCCCAGTCGGCCAGCGACTCGGCGGCCCCGACCAGCGCCTCGGCCAGCCCGGACACCTCCGCCTCGCGCAGGTCCGGGTCCCGGTGGGCCTCCCGCGCGGCGGCCAGGATGAGCTGCGTCACGAACGCGACGATCTCCGCGCGCATCGCCGCGACCTCGGCGGCGAACACCTCGCCGTGCGTGCGCGCCTGGAGGTGCAGCACCGCCCAGCCGTCGGGGTGCAGGGCGGTGTGCGTGAAGAACGCGGTCAGGCCCGACCAGAGCTGCCGGTCGGCCGGCAGTTCGGGCCGGGCCCCGGCGCGGACCGCCTCGGTCAGCGCCCTGGCCTCACGGCGGATGCACGCGGTGAACAGGTCCTCCTTGGAGTTGAGGTACAGGTACACCAACGGCTTGGACACGCCCGCCAGTTCGGCGATCTCGTCCATCGACGCGGCCATGTACCCCCGGTGACCGAAGGTCCGTACGGCCGCGTCCAGCATCTGCTGTTCACGGACCGCACGCGGCATGCGCTTCGTCTTCACGGCACCCATGGGACACAGCGTACGGTCCGCCGCTACCGCGGGTCGTGGCCACCGTCCTCCGCCGGCCGGAGCGCGCCGCCGGTCACCGGCAGCTCGCCCGCCGTCAGCCGCGGCAGCAGCTGCGCGGTGAACAGCGTGGACAGCGCCGAGGTGTCGGTGCCGCCGTCGGTGCGCACCACGACCGGACGCGGGGCCTTGCCGGCCAGTCCGGCGCCCACTTCGAGCCGCCTGCGGGCCAGTTCGTACTGGAGCACCGCCCGGTTGTCGCGGTAGGCCTTGGCGAGGGCCTGCTGGGCGCGGGCCTCGTTCTCGGCGGCGATGAGACCGCTGCGGCCCCGCGTCTCGATCTCGAAGCGCACCCGCTGGGCCTCGGTCTCCTGCCGCTCCAGCAGCTGGGCGACCTCCTCACGGGCGCGGTTCAGCGCGGCCCGCACCTCGACGATCCGGGCGTCGCGGATCTTCTTGGCCCGCTCGATGTCCATGCCCAGGCTGTCGATGCGGCGCTTGCGGATCAGGCCCCACTCCTGCTCGTAGGCGGTGCTCTCCTTGGCGACCTGCTCCCGGGTGGCCAGGTGCTGCTGGTACTGCGCCGGCAGCTGCACGTCGGGGATGTTGCAGCCGGTGATGCGCACGCCGTAGCGGGACAGCTGGTGGTTCAGCAGGTCCTGCATGTCGGCGACGTCGGAGCCGCGCAGGTCGTAGGCGCGCTCGGTACGCACCCGGCGGGCCCGCTGCCGGATCGCGTCCTGCACGGCGCTGGACAGCACCAGGTCGAAGTTGCCCGCGCCGATGGTCCGGACGAACAGCACCGCGTCGGTGATGCGGAACTTCAGGAAGAACTCGATCGAGCGCAACGGCACGTTCTCCTGCGTGGGGCAGGCCATGACGGGCGCCGAGTACGGGATCTCGGTGGCCGTGTCGACGACGAAGTCGACCCGCGACCAGGGGTGCCACAGGTAGTGCCGGCCCGCGTCCAGGGTGCGCACGACGGCGCCGTACCGGGTGAGCACGCCGTTGGTGCCCTGCTCGATCTCGACGATGGAGGAGCGCCACCACCACAGACTGCCGGCCACCAGCAGCAGCACGCCGACGGTGTAGGAGAACGTGGCCAGGGCGCCGGCGGCCATGCCGCCGAGCCCGTCGGAGCCGGACTCCTTCAGGGTGAGCGTCACGCCCGACAGCAGGGCGTAGGCGCCGGCCCAGAACGGCAGCATCCACCACAGCCTGCGGCGGTGCTTGGGGATGATGACCGGCAGCAGGGTGCCGGCCTCGCCGCCGCGCAGCAGCCGGGCGATGTCACCCCAGGGCGCGACGGCTTCGGAGATGACCGAACGACGGTGAATGCGGGCGGAACTCACGGCTGGACCTCCTCGGCGGACCCGGACACATCGGCTGCTTCGGCGCCCTCGGGGGCAGCGCTCGTCACGCCCGCCTCCGGCACCTCGGGCACCGTCGGCCGCTCGGCCGCCAGCAGCGCGCCGATCTCCTCCTGACGGGCGGCGATCCGCGCGGACACCTCCGCCAGTCGCTCCCGGACGGCGGCCATCTCGCCCTCGCCGAACAGTTCCCCGCCGCGCTCGCCGACCAGCTCGCGCGCCAGCTCCAGGAAGTCGATCCCGGCGGCCCCGGTGCCGTCGGCGCCGCCGATGCGCACCAGGCGCGGCAGGTGGTCGGCGACCTGCTCCAGGGTGTCGAGCACCTGCTGCTGGTAGCGGTACTCCAGGATCTCGGGCGCCTCCGCGGCGGTCACCGCGCGGATGTCGAGGGCCTGCGCCTCCAGCAGCGCCGCGTTGGCCTTGGCCTCCGACTCGGCCTGCACGTAGCGCTGGCGGGCCAGCGCCTCGGCGCGGTTGGTCTCCCGCTCCACGGCGGTGTCCATCTGCGCCTGGTACTGGGCGATGTCGGCCTGGATCGCGGACAGCGTCTCCTGGCTGGACGCGAGCTCGCGGTTCAGGTCGCCCTCGTCCTGTTCCTTGCGCAGCTGGAGCGCGTACTCGTGCGTGTACGCCTCCTTGGCCATGCGGACCATCTCGGGCGCGGCCAGGTCCATCCGGTAGCGGCGGTCGGAGGGCTCGGCGTGCGTGATGTTGGCGTTGGTCAGCTCCACCGCGGGACGGAACTGCTGGTTGAGCTGCTCCAGCAGCCGGCCGCTGTCCTCGCCGACCATGTCGTAGATGCCGGCCGCCTCCTGCTCGTAGATCAGGCTGCGGATGGTCTCGCTGACCGCGTTGCCGAGCTTCTCCTCGAAGCCGCGCACCGCGCCGAGCGTGTAGACGAACTCCACCGGGTCGCTGATCCGGAACTGGATGAACAGGTCGATGGACGCCTTCACGCCACCCTTGGTGGGGGCCTCCCGCACGGGCGCGTTGAACGGGTACTCGCGGGTGGTGTTGACGATGTACGACACCCGCTTCCAGGGGCTGAGCAGGGTGACCCGGCCGGGGCCGACGACCTTCTCCAGCTTGCCGAACCGGGTGAGCATCGCCTGGCAGCCGTCCGGCACCATGACCAGGCCCTGCCGCCACCACACGAAGGCGACGGCGGCCACCGCGATCACCCAGTAGTGCAGTCCGAACACCGGCTGGGTCACGCTCCAGCCGCCGGCCGCCGAGGAGACCGACGTGCCCACGATCCCGATCACCAGCAGCGACAGCACCGGCAGCATGGACATCAGGGAGCGGCCCTTGGGCATCACCATCGGGTAGATGGCGTGCACGGTCTCGCCGTCCTCCCGCAGCTGCTCGCTGCGGCTCAGCGCCTCGCCGGCCTCGTCCAGCGACACGGTCTTCTGCCGCATCACCGTGTCGACGGAGCTGCCGCCCTGCTCCCGGGCGGCCGGGAAGTCGGCCGGATCCATGCCGTCGCCCTCGGCGGGCCACTCCTCGTGCTCGTCACCGGTGTCCCGGCGCGACGCGCTCTGTGACGTGCCGCCGCCGGTGCGGCGGCGCAGTTCGTCACGGGCCGCGGCGCGCGGGTCCGCGCCGCCGACGACCGACTGAGCGACGTTGCGTAGGCTTTGCGCCCGCGTACGTGCCACGGGGTCCCCCTTCGCCTGTGGTGCTGTTCCCGCGGTTCGCTGCGGGACATGTGTGTGGTCCTGTGATCACACACCACCACGGCACCCTGCGTAAGGGGCGCTCCCCAGCAACGGTCACCACTCACTCATTGCCGGAAAGCGCCCCCTTGTGCGCCGGTGCGGCGTCAGCAGAGACAGGGATCGTCAGCAGAGACAGGGATCGGTCTCCCGGCCCAGCCGGCGCACGTCGTCGTCCGTCGGAGCGCCCGCGTACGCCTGGACCTCGTCCACCTGGCCCTGCAGGTGTTCGCCCCAGCCGTCGGCCGTGCGGGCACGGCCCACCTGGAGCGGACCGGTGCTCGTCCAGCCGTCCTCAACGTGGGCGGTGGCGTCCGCCTCGGTGGAGCCGTCGGGTTTTCCCGGGGCCGGGCGGCGGGCTTCGCAGGGGCCGGGGCGACAGAGAGCGTCCCCGGGACCGCGAACGGGACCGGGGACGCATGGCGAGGCGCGGCGGTCAGGCGGCGGCCGCCACCCGCGGTTCGTCCGCGTCGATGGGCGCCGACGCCACGTTGTCGTACTTCGCGCGGTCGAGCAGTCCCTCGCGGGCGGAGACGACGACCGGCACCAGGGCCTGCCCGGCGACGTTCGTCGCGGTGCGGATCATGTCCAGGATCGGGTCGATGGCGAGCAGCAGGCCCACGCCCTCCATCGGCAGGCCGAGGGTGGACAGGGTGAGGGTCAGCATCACGGTCGCGCCGGTGAGGCCGGCCGTGGCGGCGGAACCCACCACCGAGACGAACGCGATCAGCAGGTAGTCGCCCACGCCGAGCGGCACGTCGAAGATCTGCGCGACGAAGATCGCGGCGATGGCCGGGTAGATGGCGGCGCAGCCGTCCATCTTCGTGGTCGCGCCGAACGGCACGGCGAAGGAGGCGTACTCCTTGGGCACGCCCAGGCGCTCGGTGACCTTCTGGGTCAGCGGCATGGTGCCGACGGAGGAGCGGGAGACGAACGCGAGCTGGATCGCGGGCCAGGCGCCCTTGAAGAACTGCACCGGGCTGACCTTGGCGGCGGTCGCCAGCAGCGCCGGGTAGACGCCGAAGAGGACGATCAGGCAGCCGACGTAGATGTCGGCGGTGAAGGTGGCGTACTTGCCGATCAGGTTCCAGCCGTAGGTGGCGATGGCGTTGCCGATGAGGCCGACGGTGCCGAGCGGGGCCAGGCGGATGACCCACCACAGCGCCTTCTGCAGCAGCTCCAGGACGGACTCGCTCAGGGTGAGGACGGGCTGGGCCTTCTCACCGAGCTGGAGGGCGGCGATGCCGGCGACGGCGGCCATGAACACGATCTGCAGCACGTTCAGTTCGGTGAACGGCGTGATCACGTCGGTCGGCACGATGCCGGTCAGGAAGTCGATCCAGGAGCCGGTCTTCTCCGGGGCCCCGGAGCCGTCTGCCGGGTCGAGGCCCGTGCCCGCGCCGGGGTTGGTGACCAGGCCGATGACCAGGCCGATCGCCACCGCGATCAGCGAGGTGACCATGAACCACAGGAGGGTCCGCGAGGCCAGCCGGGCCGCGTTGTTGACCTTCCGCAGGTTGGTGATGGAGACCAGGATCGCGAAGAAGACCAGCGGCGCGACGGCGAGCTTCAGCAGGCCGATGAAGGTGCCGCCGACCTTCTCCAGGGTGGTGACCAGCCAGGAGAGGTCCTGGCTGCGGGCGAGCCAGCCGAGCAGGACGCCCAGGACGAGGCCGGCGAGTATCTGGGCCCAGAAGGGCACGCGGACAGGCAGCTTCGACTGCGTGTTCGAGGACACGGACATGCTCCGGAAGGGGGGAAGGCGTGGGGATGTGACGGGACTCGGGTGGGGCGGAACGTCAGGGACGACAGTTCGCGGCGGTGACCCGGCAGAGGTCCACGTGCAGGCGCGCCACGAGCGGAACACTCCGGGGCGTGGGGAACACGGCTGCTGACTTCACCAGGAGACCGTAACACCTGAACTTTGGGATCCTCAAAGCCTTGCTTTGGAAGGCGTGAGGGCAAACACGCACAGAGAACGCAAAGCGCCCCGGGTTCCCGCCGATGGGGGGAGCCCGGGGCGCCGACGATGCGGTGCGCGGGTGTGAGGGACGTTACGAGGTCTGCGCCTGCCCCTGGGCGCGGGCCGTGTCGTCGGCCGCGTCCTCCTGGGTGCGGTTGGCGTCCAGGTTGGCCTTGGCGCGCTCCACCCGCCGCACGATCCGCTCGGAGGCCCGGTCCCGCTCCTTGCGGAGCACGACGAAGCTGATCGGGGCGGAGATCAGCAGCGCGAGCAGCACGACCCACAGGCCGTTGGAGTCGCCGAGACCGCGCGGCGCCGCACCGGAGTAGACAAGGCCCCAGACGACCAGGAGGCAGCCCGCGAAGACCCCGAGGCGCATCAGCGTGTAGCGGAGCATCTCATCCACTCTTCCGTGCGTACGGTCAGAAACGTCCCCGAGGGGACGACGTCCAGTGAAGCACGTCCGGCGGCCGACCTTTCAGCGGGGTACGGCGCCCCGGCGGATCCGCACCACGGGCTCAGGTCAGCGGCAGCAGCATGATCACGTCGTCCCGGTCGTCGCCGGGCGCCACGCGGATCGCGCCCGGGACCCGGCCGACCTCCTTGTAGCCGCAGGCGGCGTAGAAACGCTCCAGGCCGAGGCCGCCGCGGCAGGCGAGGCGGATCGCCTCCACCCCGTCGAGGGTGCGGGCGGACCGCTCGGCGGCGGCGAGCAGGTCGCGGCCGTACCCCTTGCCCTGGTGGCGGGGGCGGACCATCACCGTGTACAGCCAGATCCAGTGGGTCATCAGGGGGTGGGTGTTGCGGGTGAGGAACGCCGTGGCGGCCACCTCGCCCTTCTCGTCGTGCCCCACGAGCAGCCGGGAGCGGCCCTCCGCCATGTCGGCGAACTGCCGCAGCAGGGCGGGGCGGATGTCCTCCCGCGTCACCGGCGGTACGAAGCCGACGGCGCCGCCCGCGCGGGTGACGTCGGCCCAGAGGTCGAGGATGCCGTCGCGGAGTGGGGGCGTGACCTCGGGGTCCAGGGTGAAGGTAAGGGGCATGAGGGGAGCCTACCTATTACCTCAGCGCTCGCGCAGTCACCTCCGGGAGGCCGGTCGCGCAGTTCCCCGCGCCCCTGAGGGGGCCGCTGTGCCGCCGGCTGTGAAGCGAGGGCGCGCCGGCGCGTCCCTAGGGGCGCGGGGAACTGCGCGGCCGACCCACCACCCCGCCGCGGACGGCAGCGCACCAGGCCCCCGCTCCCTTGGGGGGCGCGGGGAACTGCGCGGCCGGCGTCGGACCAGACCCCCCGGCCCCCAACCCCCGACGAGTCAGACCCGCATCGGCTGAGGCGACTCCCGGCGCGCCGGGTCCGGCCCGTCGTACTCGCGGATGATCTCGTACCGCGTGTTCCGCTCCACGGGCCGGAAGCCCGCGTCCCGGATCAGATCCAGCAGATCCTCACGCGTCAGCTTGTTCGGCGTCCCGAAGTTGTCCGCGTCATGCGTGATCTTGTACTCGACGACCGACCCGTCCATGTCGTCCGCCCCGTGCTGCAGCGCCAGCTGCGCCGTCTGCACGCCGTGCATCACCCAGAACACCTTGACGTGCGGCACGTTGTCGAACAGCAGCCGCGACACCGCGAACGTCTTCAGCGCCTCCGCCCCCGTCGCCATCTGCGTCCGCGCCTGGAGCCGGTTGCGGATCTTGCCGTCCTTCATGTCCACGAAGTCGTGCTGGTACCGCAGCGGGATGAACACCTGGAAGCCGCCGGTCTCGTCCTGCAGCTCACGCAGCCGCAGCACGTGGTCGACCCGGTGCCGGGGCTCCTCGATGTGGCCGTACAGCATGGTGCTCGGGGTCTTCAGACCCTTCTCGTGCGCCAGCCGGTGGATGCGGGACCAGTCCTCCCAGTGGGTCTTGTGGTCCACGATGTGCTGCCGGACCTCCCAGTCGAAGATCTCGGCCCCGCCGCCGGTGAGCGACTCCAGCCCCGCGTCGATGAGTTCGTCGAGGATCTCGCTCGCGCTCAGCCCCGAGATCGTCTCGAAGTGGTGGATCTCGGTGGCGGTGAACGCCTTCAGCGAGACCTCCGGCAGCGCCGCCTTCAGCTCCCGCAGCGAACGCGGGTAGTAGCGCCACGGCAGGTTCGGGTGCAGGCCGTTGACGATGTGCAGCTCGGTGAGGTTCTCCGACCGCATCTCCTCGGCGAGCTTCACCGCCTCCTCGATGCGCATCGTGTACGCGTCCTTCTCCCCCGGCTTGCGCTGGAAGGAGCAGTACGCGCACGACGCCGTGCACACGTTCGTCATGTTGAGGTGGCGGTTGACGTTGAAGTGCACGACGTCGCCGTTCTTCCGCGTCCGCACCTCGTGCGCCAGCCCGCCGAGCCAGGCCAGGTCGTCCGACTCGTAGAGCGCGATGCCGTCCTCGCGGGTCAGCCGCTCACCGGAGCGGACCTTCTCCTCCAGCTCGCGCTTGAGCCCGACGTCCATGCCGTTACCTCTTTCCCAGAAGACAGACCCGCACCACCGTACGCCCCGGTCAGTCGACCTCCTCGGGCAGCTCACCGACGCGGTTCTCCCACTTGGTGGAGAGCACGATGGTGGTGCGGGTGCGGGAGACTCCCTTGGTGCCGGACAGCCGGCGGATGATCCGCTCCAGGCCGTCCACGTCGGTGGCGCGCACCTTGAGCATGAACGAGTCGTCGCCGGCGATGAACCAGCAGTCCTCGATCTCCTGCAGGTCCTTCAGCCGCTGCGCCACGTCCTCGTGGTCGGCGGCGTCGGACAGCGAGATGCCGATCAGGGCGGTCACGCCGAGGCCGAGCGAGGGGGCGTCCACCGTGGCGCGGTAGCCGGTGATGACTCCGGCCGCCTCCAGCCGGTTGATGCGGTCGGTGACGCTGGGTCCCGACAGACCGACGAGGCGCCCCAGCTCCGCGTAGGAGGCCCGGCCGTTCTCCCGCAGGGCCTGGATGAGCTGCCTGTCCACCGCGTCCATCGAATCGATGCCTTCCACTGAAGAGGTACGAAGTTTCCGAGAGGTGGTGCCGTGTGGTGCCGTCGCGGCCGGCGGGCGTGCCGGGCCGCGGTCGGGTGGGTCAGTCGTCCTCGCGGGTTCCGCCGCCGAGTCCGCCCTTCCAGCGGCGGTACAGGGTGTGGGGGACGCCCGCCGCGTCGAGTACGCGTCCGGCGACGAAGTCCACCAGGTCCTGGATGTGCGTCGCGCCCGCGTAGAAGGCCGGTGAGGCGGGCAGTACGGTCGCGCCCGCGTCGTCCAGCGTCACCAGGTGCCGCAGCGTCTGGCCGTTCAGCGGGGTCTCCCGTACGGCCACGACCAGCGGGCGTCCCTCCTTGAGGGTCACGCTCGCCGCCCGCTGCAGCAGGTCCTTGGACAGCCCGAGCGCCACCCCGGCGACGCTCGCCGTGGAGGCGGGCACGATCAGCATGCCCTTGCTCGGATACGACCCCGAGGACGGTCCGGCCGCGAGGTCACCGGCGGCCCAGTACCGTACGCCGTCGAGGTCGACGGAGAAGGTGTCCGGCTTGCCGTCCGCCCCCCGGGACAGCCATTCCCGCAGGTCGGCGCGCCAATGGGCGTCCCGGAAGGCGATCTTGGTCTCGTCCAGCAGGGTGAGCCGGGAGGCCCGGCTCACGACGAGGTCGACGCTCTCCCCCGCGGCGAGCAGCCCCCGCAGCACCGCGGCGGCGTAGGGAGTGCCGGAGGCGCCCGAGACCCCTACGATCCAAGGCGTACGCCGCGTCTCTCCTGGCTTGGCTGGGTTCACGGGACCGAGCCTATCCAAAGTCGCAGGGCGGGAACCGGGCCAGGGTGCCCGGGCGTTCTCCCTCACAACGGCCCGGCGACGGGGGGTGGACGATGACGGACACGCGTCCTGCGTGGTCACGGGGCGAGCGGGTGCGGGCCGCCGCCGTGCTGATGGCCGGCTGGGTGGCGCTGCTGTGGGTGCTCGAGGTCGTCGACGTCGCGACCGGGCACGCGCTGGACGGCTACGGCATTGTGCCGCGCACCCCGTCCGAGCTGGTGGACGTGGTCCCGTCGGCGTTCATCCACTTCGGCTTCTCCCATGTGGCGGCGAACAGCGTGCCGCTGCTGGTGCTGGGCTTCCTCGCCGCGCTCGGCGGGATACGCCGGTTCCTCGCCGTGTGCGCGCTGATCGTCGTCGCGGACGGCATGGGCGTATGGCTGATATCCCCGGAGGGCACCAACACCGCGGGCGCGTCCGGCCTGATCTTCGGCCTGTTCGGCTTCCTGCTGGTCAGCGGCTTCGTCGAGCGGCGGCCGCTGGGCATCCTGGCCGGGGTGCTGGTCGGAGCGGTCTGGGGCGGCTCGATCCTCGCGGGCCTCGCCCCCACCCAGTCCGGCATCAGCTGGCAGGGCCACCTGATCGGCCTGGCGGCGGGCATCGCGGCGGCCTTCCTCCTCCGCCGCCGCCCGTCCAAGCCCCTCGAACCGGTCCTCTGATCCCCCGGCTACCCGGTCCTGCGCCCCCCTCGTTCACACCGTCAGCCCGCGCACCAGCAGGTCGAGGAGGGCACAGACGAAGAGGGCGATGCCGATGAAGCCGTTGACGCTGAAGAACGCGCGGTTGAGGCGGGTCAGGTCGTGCGGGCGGACGATGGTGTGCTCGTAGACGAAGGCGCCGGCCACGATCAGCAGGCCGAGCCAGAAGAAGGCGCCGGCGTCGGTGAGCACCGCGTACCAGGCGAACAGCGCCGTCGTCACGGTGTGGCAGGCCCGGGCGCCCCAGATCGCCGCGGGAATGCCGAAGCGGGCCGGGACGGACCTCACGCCGATCTCCCGGTCGGTGTCGACGTCCTGGCAGGCGTAGATCAGGTCGAAGCCGCCGATCCAGATGCCGACCGCGAGCCCGAGGACGACCGCCTCCCAGGACCAGGAGCCGGAGATCGCCAGCCAGCCGCCGACCGGGCCCATGGCCTGCGCGAGACCGAGGATGGCCTGCGGGAAGTTGGTGAACCGCTTGCCGTACGGATAGACCACCATCGGGATCACCGCGACGGGGGCGAGCGCGAGGCACAGCGGGTTGAGCAGGGCCGCCGCGCCCAGGAAGACGGCGAGGGCGATCAGCGCGCCGGTCCAGGCGTGCTTGACCGACATGGCGCCGGTGACCAGTTCGCGCTGCGCGGTGCGCGGGTTACGGGCGTCGATCTCGCGGTCGATGACGCGGTTGGCGGCCATCGCGAAGGTGCGCAGGCCGACCATGGCGACGGTGACCAGCAGCAGCCGGCCCCAGTGGATGTTCTCGTCCCACTCGTACATCGCCGTGAGGGCGGCGATGTAGGCGAAGGGCAGCGCGAACACCGAGTGCTCGATCATCACCAGCCGCAGGAACGCCTTGGTGCGTCCCGGCTGCTGGGGAAGCGCGGCGGAGGCCGAGGTCACAGTCCGTACTCCTTCCAGCGGCGGTCGACCTTCGACGCCGTCTCCGGGTCGGACTCCACCATCTCGGGCCAGCCCCCGTCCCGGGTGTACCCCTCCTCGGGCCACTTCCGCGTCGCGTCGATGCCCGCCTTGCCGCCCCAGAACTGCTGGTAGGAGGCGTGGTCGAGATGGTCGACGGGGCCTTCGACGACGGTGAGGTCGCGGGCGTAGTCGGTGTTGCCGAGGGCCCGCCAGGACACCTCGTGCAGGTCGTGGACGTCGCAGTCGGAGTCGACGACCACGATCAGCTTGGTCAGCGACATCATGTGCGCGCCCCAGATGGCGTGCATCACCTTCTGCGCGTGCTTCGGGTACTTCTTGTCGATCGAGACGATCGCGCAGTTGTGGAAGCCACCCGACTCGGGGAGGTGGTAGTCCACGATGTCCGGCACGATGATCTTGAGGAGGGGCAGGAAGAAGCGCTCCGTCGCCCGTCCCAGCGGTCCGTCCTCGGTCGGGGGCCGGCCGACCACGATCGACTGCAGCAGCGGACGCTTCCGCATCGTCACGCAGTCGATCGTCAGCGCGGGGAAGGGCTCCTGCGGGGTGTAGAAGCCGGTGTGGTCGCCGAACGGTCCCTCGGGCAGCATCTCCCCGGGCTCCAGCCAGCCCTCGATCACGACCTCCGCCTGCGCGGGCACCTGCAGCGGGACCGTCTTGCAGTCCACCATCTCGATCCGCCTGCCCTGGAGGAACCCGGCGAACAGGTACTCGTCGATGTCGCCGGGCAGCGGGGCGGTGGAGGCGTACGTCACGGCCGGCGGGCAGCCGAAGGCGATGGCGACCGGCAGCCGCTCACCACGCCGCGCGGCCACCTGGTAGTGGTTGCGGCTGTCCTTGTGGATCTGCCAGTGCATGCCGATGGTGCGCTTGTCGTGGCGCTGGAGGCGGTACAGCCCGAGGTTGCGGACGCCCGACTCCGGGTCCTTGGTGTGGGTGAGGCCCAGGTTGAAGAAGGAGCCGCCGTCCTTGGGCCAGGTGAAGAGCGCCGGGAGCTGCTCCAGGTCCACGTCGTCGCCGGTGAGGACGACCTCGTGCACGGGCGCGTCGGACGACTTCACCTTCTTCGGCGGTACGTGCGTCATCGCGCCGAGCTTCCCGAACGCCTCGCGCACCCCGACGAAGCCGTGCGGCAGCTCGGGCTTGAGCAGCCCGGCGATCTTCTCCCCGATCTCCGCGTACGACTTCAGGCCGAGCGCCTTCAGCAGCCGGCGGTCGGTGCCGTAGACGTTCATGGCGAGGGGCATCGAGGAGCCGCGCACGTTCTCGAAGAGCAGGGCGGGACCGCCGGCCTTGTTCACCCGGTCGACGATCTCACCGACCTCCAGATGCGGGTCGACCTCGGCCTTGATGCGCTTGAGGTCGCCCTCGCGCTCCAGCGCCCTGAGCAGGGAGCGAAGATCGTCGTAAGCCATGGGGTCCAGTATCCCCGAGCGGCTACGCTGGACTGGTACCGCCCACCTCTTTCGCTGGAGAGGCCCCATGCTTCGGGTGCTGATGTTCCTCGTGCCACTGGCCCTGAGCGTCTACGCGTTCATCGACTGCATCAGCACGAAGGACGAGGACATCCGTCACATGCCCAAGCCGCTGTGGGCGATCCTCGTGCTGCTGTTCCCGATGGTCGGGTCGATCTCCTGGCTCATCGCCGGCAAGAAGCGCCAGCCCGCCGGTGCGGGCGGTTCCGCCTGGGGCGGAAGCGGCGGCCGCCGCCAGTGGGTCGCCCCGGACGACAACCCGGACTTCCTGAAGTCCCTCGACGAGGACAAGAAGCCGGAGAAGGACCGGGACGCGGACGAGGATCCCCGGACCGACTGACGCTGCCGGGCCCCGGAAGGATCCGGGCCCGCCGATTGCCGGTTCCGGCCGCTGCACCGGGCGTCCACCCCCCGACACACTGAGCCACGACGTGGTGGACGGCGTGCAGGGGGCGGCGATGCGGCACAAGCCGATTTTCCGGTGGGTCGTGGCCGCCGGACTGCTGTTGGTCCTCCTCGGGTTCGTGGTCTGGGAGACCGGCCCGGAGTACCCGGAGCTGGAGCAGGTGGAGCTCACCGTTCTGGAGGAAAAGCCCGACGGCACCTGCGCGTCCCGGCCCGACGCCTACCAGGAGCAGCTGTGGCACATCGTGCGGACGAGGCCGGTGCTCACCCGGTGAACGGGCTCACGTCCGCGTCCAGCTCTGGGTCACCGTGCCCTCGCAGACCCGGACCATGATCATGCCGCTCGGCCTGGAGTGCTCCAGGCACCTGCCGGTCTTCTGCAGCACCACGGTGCCGCCCGAGCCGAGACGCCACTCCTGGGCGTCGTCCACGCCGCACCTGACCATGTGCATGGAGCCGTAGGCGGACAGGCAGGCGCCGGTCGAGGCGTGGACGATCCGGTACGTGCCGCCGGAGGCGCCCTGAAGGCTCCACTGAGCCGCAGCGGAGGAACAGTCGCCCGTGGAGACGTTGCCGTAGCCCTGGCCCCCGGAACCGGTGAGGCACCGTCCGCTCGATGCGTTGCGCAGGGTTCCGCCGCCTCCCGGGGCCCCGCCGCCGCCTCCCCCGTCGGAGCCGTCGGAACCGCTGGCCCCGCCGCCGTCGCCGGTGTCGGTGTCACCGCCGCCCGAGCCGGGCCGGGTGTCCGAGCCGCCGTCGCCCGTGCCGCCCCCGTCGCCGGAACCGGCGCCCGCACCCGAACCGGTGTCCCCGGAGTCGGAGTCCTTCTCCCGCCCCTTCGCGTCGTCGTCCTTCGGCTTCTTCGACGCGGACGGGCTGCCCGACGGGGACGGCTTCGCGGACCCGGCGGTCGCCGACGGTGTGACGTCGGCGGAGACGCTCACGGACGCGGAAGGCGTGGGGCCGCCCGCGGCGTTCCCGGAGTCCGTGACGTACGGCAGGAGCTGGAAGGCGAGCGTGCCGCCGGTGACGACGACCACGACCGGCACCACGACGGGCAGCATGCGCCGCCGGCGTTCCTTCCGCGCGGGCGGCTCCTCCTTCTTCTCCTTCTCCCGTTTCTCACCGGCGGGTTCCTCGGCCTCCTCCCCCGCCGCCTCCGTCGGGCCGAGGGTCGGAGGGAGGTCCTGCGGGTCGGGCGGGCGGGCGGCGAAGGCGGCGCGCTCGGCCAGCCGCTCGCCGATGACGGCGGGCCACGGGGGCGTGCCCGACGGCCCGTGCGCGGAGGCGCGTGCGGCCAGTTCGGCGGCGGTGGGCCGGCCCTCGTGGTCCTTGTCGAGGCAGGACGCGACCACGTCGGCCAGCTCGGGGTCCAGCTCCCGCAGCGGCCCCAGGTCGGGCTCCTCGTGCACGATGCGGTACAGCACGGCGTGCCCGGACTCGTCACCGAAGGGAGGCCGGCCGGAGGCGGCGTACGCGATCACGGAGCCCAGTGCGAAGACGTCGACCACGCCGCCGGACGCCCGCTTCCCCGAGGCCTGTTCGGGCGACATGTAGGCGGGGGTGCCCACCACCATGCCGGTCCGGGTCAGCTGGCTCTGGTCGGCGGCGCGGGCCACGCCGAAGTCGATGAGGGTGAGGCCGTCCTGGGTGAGCATGACGTTGGACGGCTTGAGGTCGCGGTGCACCATGTCCAGCGCGTGCACGGCGGCCAGCCCGGTGGCGGCCTCCCGCAGCAGGAGCCACAGCGACGCGGCGGGCAGGGGGCCGTGCAGGTCGACGGCCTCGCGCAGGGTGATGCCGGGCACGTACGCGGTGGCGAACCACGGCGGCCGGGCGTTCCGGTCCCCGGCGAGCAGCGGGGCGGTGGCCTCGTCGGGGAGCCGCGAGAGGTTGTCCAGCTCGTGCCCGAAGCGGCGCAGGAAGTCCTGGTCCTCGCCGGCGACCGAGGGCAGCACCTGCTTGACGGCCGCGTAGCGGCCCTCGTGGACGCCGAGGTACACCCGGCCCATGCCGCCCGCCCCGAGCCGCCCCAGCAGCGGGATCGGCCCGATCCGCCGCGGGTCCTCGTCCCGCAGCGGCTCGGCCCCGCTTCCCGTGAGGCCGGTCACGTCTTCCCCGCTCAACCCTGTCCCCGTTCCACCTGTCACCCCGAGTGCCCGTGGCCCCCCTTCGACCACTGACGGGACGCTACATCTTCACGCCCCGCAGCCCCAAGTGACGTTGTGTATACGTATGGTGAAACGCCGTCAGTCGAACGAGAGGTCCGGACACCGTGGAGAGGCAGCTCGACCGCGCCTGGCTGGCCACAGCGCTGGAAGAAGCGCGGGCCGGGCTGGCCGAGGGAGGCGTCCCGATCGGGGCCGCGTTGTACGGCGCGGACGGGACGCTGCTCGGGCGGGGGCACAACCGCCGGGTGCAGGACGGGGACCCGTCGGCGCACGCGGAGACGGCGGCCTTCCGGGCGGCGGGACGGCAGCGGTCGTACCGGGGGACGACGATGGTGACCACGCTGTCGCCCTGCTGGTACTGCTCGGGGCTGGTGCGGCAGTTCGGGATCTCGCGGGTGGTGATCGGGGAGGCCGACACCTTCCACGGCGGGCACGACTGGCTGGCGGAACACGGCGTGGAGGTCGTGCTGCTCGACGACCCGGAGTGCGTGGCGACGATGCGGGACTTCGTCGCCCGGAACCCGCAGCTGTGGGGCGAGGACATCGGGGAGTGAACGCGACGGAGGCCGCCCCGGGACTGTCGTCCGGGGCGGCCTCCGTGTGGTGCGGTGCGGGTCCGGTCAGAAACCGACCGCCTGGAGCGCGCCCAGGCCGACGTCGGCGTAGGAGTGCTTGCCGGAGACGAAGATGTTGACGCCGTAGTAGTTGAACAGCCAGCAGCCGAAGGCGAGCAGGGCCAGGTAGGCGGCCTTGCGGCCCTTCCAGCCGGCGGTGGCGCGGGCGTGCAGGTAGCCGGCGTAGGCGACCCAGGTGATGAAGGACCAGGTCTCCTTGGGGTCCCAGCCCCAGTAGCGGCCCCAGGCGTCACCGGCCCAGATGGCGCCCGCGATGATCGTGAACGTCCACAGCGGGAACACGGCGGCGTTGACGCGGTAGGCGAACTTGTCCAGGGAGGCCGAGGCGGGCAGCCGCTCCAGGAACGACGTCGCGAAGCTGCCCGGCTTGCCGCCGTTCGCCAGCTTGTTCTCGTACGAGTCCTTGAACAGGTACATGATCGTCGTGAAGGCGCCGACGTAGAAGACCGCGCCGCACAGGATCGCCGTCGAGACGTGGATGTACAGCCAGTACGAGTGGAGCGCGGGGACCAACTGGTCGCTCGCGGTGTACAGGACGGTGACGGCGAGACCGAGGTCGAGGAGGACCGACGCGGTCAGGAACAGGCCGAGCCAGCGGACGTTCTTCTTCAGCGCCAGCAGCAGGAGGTAGACGCCCACCGCGGTCGTGGAGAAGGTGATGTTGAACTCGTACATGTTGCCCCACGGCGCCCGCTCCACGGACAGCGCGCGGGTGAGCACACCGCCGACGGAGAGCAGGAAGGCGAGCACGGTGAGGGAGATGGCGACGCGTCCGTAGAGGTCGCCCTTCTCGTCGCCGCCGTGCGCCCCGGGCCCGTCGGGCACGTCACGCGAGCCGGACGCGGCGCGCACCACGACCTTCGGCCGCTCCAGCACGGCGGTGCCGCCGCCCTGCTTGACGGTGACGGCAGGGGCCGTCGCCGCCGTCGCCTTCGGGGTGAGCGCGGCCGCCGTGCGGGCGACCTTGCTGCGGCTGCCGAGGAGCCACTCGGCGATGTACGCGAAGAAAGCGAGGGTGTAGACCGCCATCGCGGAGTAGATCAGCACATTGCTGATCTCCGCGAGGTTCTCGTTGGTCGCGGCGGCGAGAGTCACTGCTGCTCAGCCCCTTCGGCAGGCACGGCTTGAGGGTCGGGGTCGGTGGACTTGGCGGGTCCGGATCCGCTGGGCGTTCCGGGGTCTTCGGAGGGTGCGGCGTCCGGCTCGGGGTCGGGCGCGCCGGGGGCCAGGTCGTAGAGGATCCCGGCGAGCTCACCGAGCTCCTCGGGCACCTTCGCGGACTCGCTGCGGCCGAGGCCCGCCATCTCGACGACGGTCACGCCGTCGTCACCGCGCACCGCGCGCACCCACACGCGGCGGCGCTGGACGAACAGCGAGGCGGCCAGTCCGCCGATCGCGGCCACGGCGCCGCCGAGCGCCCAGCCGCCGCCCGGCTCCTGGACGACCTGGAAGCCGGCCCACTCCTTGATGTCCTTCTCCAAGGTGATCGAACCGGCGCCGCCGGGGAGCGTCATGGTCTCGCCGGGGGTGAGCAGCTGCTTGAACAGCTCCCCGTCGGCGTCCTTGAACTCCTTCATCTTGGTCTTGTCCATCTGGTACACGCTCTGCGGAATGCCGGAGTCGGCCTTCAGGTCGCCGTGGTAGGCGTTGAGCGCGAGCACCGGGTAGTCCAGCGCCGGGAACTGGGAGAGCATCGTGCCGCTCGCGGACCCGCCGAAGGTGGGCACGAAGAACGCCTGGAAGCCGAGCTGCTCCTTCTCGCCCTGCGGGTTGCGGTAGCCGTCGAGGACCTTGACGACGCCGTTGGAGGTGACGTTGTTGTCGAGCGGCAGCAGCGGCACGGCGTCCCGGTAGACGACCTGGCCCTTGCCGTCGCGGACGGTCACGACGGGCGCGTAGCCGTGGCTGACGAGGTAGACCTTGGCGTCGCCGATCTCCAGCGGCTTGTTCACCTTGATCACGGCGCGCTTCTCGTCGCCGTCCGGCCCGTCGGTGTACGTCACCTCGGTCTCGTACGTGCGCGGGGTGCCCTTGTTGGGGCCGGTGCGCTCGTAGGTGCCGGTGAACTCCTTGACGTCGAAGCTGAACGGCACCAGGTCGTCGTTGGTGAAGAGGTTGCCGGACTTGAAGTCGTCGTACTGGGTGAGCGTGTTGGAGAAGCCGTCGCCCTCGACGACGATCTTGTTGCCCTCGGACTTGAACAGCTGGCCCCAGGCGAACGCGATCAGCATGACGATGAGCGCGAGATGGAACGCCAGATTGCCGACCTCGCGCAGGTAGCCCTTCTCGGCGGCGACGGCGTCCCCGACGACATGGGCGCGGAAGCGGCGCTTCTTCAGCAGCGCGAGGGCGGCCTCGCGCACCTCCCCGGCGTCGGTCCGGGTCCGCCAGGTGGTGTGCGCGGGCAGCCGTGTCAGCCGGCGGGGCGCGCCCGGCGGGCGGCCGCGCAGCTGGCCGACGAACTGCCAGGTGCGGGGCACGATGCAGCCGATGAGCGAGATGAACAGCAGGATGTAGATCGCGGAGAACCACACCGAGCTGTAGACGTGGAACAGGCCGAGCTTGTCGTAGACGGGCGCGAGGATGTCGTGCCGCTCGCGGAAGTCGGCGACGCGGGTCTCGTCGACGCCGGTCTGCGGGATGAGCGAGCCGGGGATCGCGGCCAGCGACAGCAGCAGCAGGAGCAGCAGCGCCACCCGCATGGAGGTGAGCTGCCGCCAGAACCAGCGGGCCCAGCCGATCACGCCGAGCGCGGGCAGGTTGGGCGAGGGCGCGTCCTCCACGGGTGCGGTGGACATCTGGGAGCCGGCGGCGCCCAGGTCCTGGTCGTCACCGGCCTTCGTGGTGTTGTCCGTCGTGGTGTCGCTCATGGGTCAGATCCCCACCGTGAAGCCGTTGGACCAGGTCTGCATCTCCGCCACGAGGCTGTCCCACGCGCCGGTGAGCAGCAGCACACCGGTCGCGATCATCATCGTGCCGCCGATGCGCATCACCCAGGCGTAGTGCCGCTTGACCCAGCCGAAGGCACCGAGCGCCTTGCGGAAGGCCACGGCGGCCAGCACGAAGGGCACGCCCAGCCCCAGACAGTACGCGACGGTCAGCACCGCGCCGCGTCCGGCGCTCTCCTGCTGGGCGGAGAGCGTGAGGACGGAGGCGAGGGTGGGCCCGATGCAGGGGGTCCAGCCGATGCCGAACAGGGCGCCGAGGACGGGCGCGCCGACCAGTCCGGTGGCCGGCCGCCTGTGGAAGCGGAACTCCCGCTGGGTGAGCCAGGGCATCAGGCCCATGAAGAAGACGCCCATGAGGATCATGAAGACGCCGAGGATCTTGGACAGGACGCCCGACTGCTCCTGGAGGGTCTGCCCGAAGTAGCCGAAGAAGGCGCCGCCCGAGACGAACACGACGGTGAAGCCGAGCACGAACAGGGAGGCGCCGGCGACCATCCGGCCGCGCCGGGCCTCGGCCAGGTCGGTGCCGGAGACGCCGGTGACGTAGGAGAGGTAGCCGGGGACCAGCGGCAGGACGCAGGGCGAGAAGAAGGAGACCAGCCCGCCGAGCACGGCGATGGGCAGGGCCACCAGCAGGGCGCCGTTGAGCACCGTGCCGTTGTAGCCCGTCTCCGCGGCGAGCGTGTGCAGGGCCGTCACGTCATTTCTCCGTGACGACCGGTTCGAGCATCTTCCGCAGCCGTTCCTCGTCGAGGGCGGTCAGCGAGCGGGCGGCGATCCGGCCCTCCCGGTCCAGCACCAGGGTCGAGGGAATGGCCTGCGGGTTGAGGGTGCCCTTCTCGAAGCGGAGCATCAGCTTGCCCGTCGGGTCGTACAGGCTCGGGTAGCTGATGCCGAAGTCCTTCTCGAAGGCCAGCGCGGCCGTGGTGCTGCCGTCCCGGGTGTTGATGCCGACGAACTGGACGTCCTTGCCCTCGTACTCCTTCGACACCTTCGCGAAGTACTTGGCCTCCGCGCGGCACGGGTTGCACCAGGAGCCCCAGACGTTGAGGACGACGACCTTGCCCTTGTAGTCGCCGACGTCGAGCTTCTTGCCCTCCAGGGTCTGGCCGGACAGCTCCGGCGCGGCGACCCGGTTGCCGGCGGCGACGGTGGAGATGCCGTCGGTGCCGGTGACGAAGCCCGTGTTGCCGCCCCCGCCCGAAGTGCCCCCGGAACCGCACGCGGTCAGCAGCAGTGCGGCCGCGGCGGCACCGGCGGCCAGTGTGGCGCGACGGCGGACGCGCACGGCGCGTGCGGCGCGGTTCGAGCTCTGCGCGGCTCGGTTCGAGCGCTGGAGGGCTCGGTTCGAGCGCTGGGGGGCGCGGCTGGCGGCACTCATGTGAAAAGTTTCGCATGCCCGTTCTGGGGATCTTGCGCACCCCCCTGCGCGCCCCGGTGCGGGTGGAAACCCGCATCTCAGGCGGGGTCGGCGGCTCCGGTCGCGGTGGCGCCTGCGAGGTCACGGGTGAACGCCTGCCAGCCACCTGCGGGTTCCTGGCCGACGTCCAGGGTGCGCAGTCGGTCGAGCATCGCGGGCTTCTGCACGTCCAGCCAGTCGGTGAACTGCCGGAAGGAGACGAGCCTCACGTCCTCGCCCTTCTCCTTCTCCCGCGCGATGTGCCGCAGGGCCTCCTCGACGGCGTCCATGTAGATGCCGCCGTTCCACTGCTCGAAATGGTTGCCGACAAAGAAGGGCGCCCGGTTCGTCTCATATGCCCGCTTGAAGCCTGATATGTACGCCTGTGCCGACTGCCGTCGCCAGCCCGGGTAGTTGTGGGCCGGGGCGTTGGTCGAGTTGACCGACTGGTTGGCGAGCATGTTGTAGTCCATCGAGAGGACCTCGAAAGAGTGTCCGGGGAAAGGTATCTGCTGGAGCGGAAGGTCCCAGATGCCCTTTTTCCTGGACGGCCAGGTCTGCCGCCCGCCGGGCGAGGAGGCGTCGTAGCGCCAGCCGAGCTCACGGGCGGTGGGCAGCAGCTGGTCCTGGCCCAGCAGGCAGGGCGTCCGGCCGCCGACCAGTTCCTTGTCGTAGTCGAACGGCAGGGACTCCACGTCGGTCCACCCGGAGTTGGTCCGCCACTCCTTCACGAACGACTTCGCCTGCTCGATCTCGTCACGCCACTGCTTCGGCGTCCAGTTGCCGACGCTGCCCGAGCCGCCGCAGAAGTGGCCGTTGAAGTGGGTGCCTATCTCGTGGCCCTCCAGCCAGGCGCGGCGGACGTTGCGCAGGGTGTCCTTGATGTGGGCGTCGGTGAGGTAGCCGATGTCGGAGGCGCCGCGCGGGTTGTTCGGCGGGTCGTAGAGCCGCTTCTTCGACTCGGGCAGCAGATACAGCCCCGAGAGGAAGAAGGTCATGGACGCGCCGTGCTCCTTGGCCAGGTCGAGGAAGCGCGGGAACAGCCCGTTGCCGACCTCGCCGGCGCCGTCCCAGGAGAACACGACGAACTGCGGGGGCGTCTGACCCGGCTCCAGCGGCACGGGCGCGTCCGGCTGGTGGGGCTGCCTGCCGGTGAAGGAGGTGGAGCCGTCGCCGATCGGACGGGCCGTCGCGGTGGGTTTCGGCTTCGGCGTCGTCGGGCCGTCGCCGTGGCCGGTGCGGGAACCGCCGCCGGGGGTGGATCCGTCGGAGTCGGTGTGGCCGCCGCATCCGGCCAGGGAGACGGCGGCAGCGGCCCCCGCGCCGAGCCCGAGCATTCCCCTGCGGGAGAGAGTGCGCATGGCATCCCCCTTCGTCACGTCCGTGAGTGGTCACCCAGTCAGAGGACTTGACGAAGGGGGAGGTTCCCGTCAGATGCGGAGGTTTCGCAACGAAACCCCGGCCGGGGCCGCGCACGGCGGACACACCGGCGTCACGCGCCGAAGGCCTTGCCCTGCCCCTTCACCGGCCTGGCGCCCGCCCGCAGGTGCGCGGGCACCAGGTCACGGGCCGGTTCGCTGTAACCGACGGACACGATCCGGTCGCCGCGGTAAGTGAACGTGGTCAGCGAGGCCAGGGTGCACTGGCGGCGGCGCGGGTCGTGCCACAGCCGGCGCTTCTCCACGTAGGACCGCACGATCCAGATCGGCAGCTGGTGGCTGACCAGCACCGCCTCGTGACCGCGCGCCGCGTCCTTCGCCGCGTCCAGCGCGCCCATCATGCGGACCACCTGGTCCACGTACGGCTCGCCCCAGGACGGCTTGAACGGGTTGACGACGTGCTTCCAGTTGGCCGGGCGGCGCAGCGCGCCGTCGCCGATGCCGAAGGTCTTGCCCTGGAAGACATTCTCCGCCTCGATCAGCCGCCGGTCGGTGGCGATGTCCAGGCCGTGCGCCTTGGCGATGGGTTCGGCCGTCTCCTGCGCCCGCTCCAGCGGGGACGCGCAGACGTGCACGACGTCCCGGGGGGCCAGGTGCTCGGCGACCCGGTCGGCCATGCGCCGGCCCAGCTCGGAGAGGTGGTACCCGGGCAGGCGGCCGTAGAGGACGCCGTCCGGGTTCTCGACCTCGCCGTGCCGCATCAGGTGGACGACGGTGAGGTCCTCGTTCCCGAGGGTCTCGAAGATCTTCTCGGAGCTCACGCGGTGGCCTCCGCCGCTGCTCGGGCCGCCGCCGGGAGGGCGTCGGCGATGCGCTGGACGGCCCGCTCGTCGTGGGCCGTGGACA
Source organism: Streptomyces sp. CNH189 (assembly GCF_000527195.1). Taxonomy (NCBI): domain Bacteria; kingdom Bacillati; phylum Actinomycetota; class Actinomycetes; order Kitasatosporales; family Streptomycetaceae; genus Streptomyces; species Streptomyces sp. CNH189. The sequence goes on along the minus strand of NZ_AZUS01000002.1, from coordinate 76,741 downwards.
CGAACCAGGACTCGAAGGACGACGGCGGCAGGTAGACGCCGTTCGCCAGCAGCGAGTGGAAGAACGCGGTGAAGCGGAACGACTCCTGCTTCTTGGCGTCCTCGTAGGTGCGCACCGGGTTCTCCGTGAAGAACACGGAGAACATGTTGGAGGCGTTCTGCAGGGTGTGCGCCACGCCCTCCTTGCTCAGCGCCTCGGTGACGAGCGACTGGATCCGCGCGGAGACCGCGTCCACCTTCTCGTATGCGGCGTCGTCGAGCAGCCGCAACTGCGCGAGCCCGGCGGCGGTGGCGACCGGGTTCCCGGAGAGGGTGCCGGCCTGGTAGACGGGGCCGGCCGGGGCGAGGTGAGCCATCACGTCGGCGCGTCCGCCGAAGGCCGCGGCCGGGAAGCCGCCGCCCATGACCTTGCCGAAGGTCATCAGGTCGGGCCGCACGCCGTCCACGCCGTACCAGCCGGCGCGGCTGGTACGGAAGCCGGTCATCACCTCGTCGGAGATGTACAGCGCGCCGTTCTCGGCGCACGCGTCCCTGAGCCCCTGGTTGAAGCCGGGCAGCGGCGGGACGACGCCCATGTTGCCCGGGGACGCCTCGGTGATCACGCAGGCGATCTCACCGGGGTGCGCGGCGAACGCGGCGCGCACGGCGTCGAGGTCGTTGTACGGCAGCACGATCGTGTCGCCGGCCTGGGCGCCGGTCACCCCGGGGGTGTCGGGCAGCGCGAAGGTCGCCACACCGGAGCCGGCCGAGGCGAGCAGCGAGTCGACGTGGCCGTGGTAGCAGCCGGCGAACTTGACCACCTTGCTGCGCCGCGTGAAACCGCGGGCGAGCCGGATCGCCGACATGGTGGCCTCGGTGCCGCTGGACACCAGCCGCACCTCCTCCAGCGGCTCGATCCGGGCGACCATCTCCTCGGCGAGCGCGACCTCGCCCTCACCGGGGGTGCCGAAGGAGGTGCCGCGCGCGACGGCCTCCTGCACGGCGGCGATCACCTCGGGGTGCGCGTGCCCGAGGATCATCGGCCCCCAGGAGCACACGAGGTCGACGTACTCCCGCCCGTCGGCGTCGGTCAGATACGGCCCGCTGCCGGAGACCATGAACCGGGGCGTGCCGCCGACGGCGCGGAAGGCACGCACCGGTGAGTTCACACCACCGGGAGTGACGGCCGCGGCACGATCGAACAGCGCCTGCGAGGCTGGGGCTTCGTACGAATATGGCAGTTCGCTCATGACCTGCGACTTCTCCGACCTTTTCCGACGTCCCGGGTATCTCGCCGGGCTGCGGCTGCTGTGACTCGTTTCAGGGTAGGCCAGGGGCGCTCCACGGCCTCCCCGCCCCGATCAGGGCGGTGATCGGGGTCCCGGATCCGCTGTGATCTGCGAAACTGGCCCCTGGTGCACACACCCCGCACGGCCGGGGCGGGCGCGGCCCGCGCAGATCGAGCGGTCGGATGTTTCACCGCACGTTTCGGCGGGCGGCCGTGGGGGAGGTCACTGTCACGATGATCGGGTTGCGCGGCGGGGGCCACGCGTCCTAGAACAGCAGTCGGGTGGAGATATGCATCGCGGTGGCGGACTGGGCGAGGGGACCGACGACCTGGGTCCTCGACGTGCCCGGCGGGGAAGGCACCGACGCGAGGCTGAGGAGACGGAACAGACGCGTCGTTCACACGGCGAGCCGGAGCGGATCGGCCCACTGGGCGGGGCGGGGAGCAGGAATGGTGGTCGGGTGGGGGTGACGTACAAGTACTTCGGTGCGCCGGACGGCGCCACCGCGGCCCGCGTCCCGATCTCCATGCGCCCCGAGGAGCTCGGCGGGGACGAGCTGGGCATGGGCGGCATGTTCACCAAGATCAAGCCGGAGACCATGGCCGCGATGGTCCTCACGGGCATCGAGGGCGTTCCCCTGCACAAGGTGCCGCCGCTGGAGCTGGTCGTCCTGCACCCCGACTACGCGGTCGTGAAGCTGCCCATGACGGTGGTGGACCCGCTGCGGGACATAGGCGAGGAAGCGGTCGGCGCGGCGGCCTTCATCTGGTCGACGGTCCCGGACCGCGGCGGCCCGCGCGACGCGTTCAACGTCTACCAACTGCTCCACGAGTGGCAGGACTTCTCGCACCGGCTGCATGAGGCGGGGCATCAGCCTTATTGCCTTGTGTGGCCTTGAGCTGGGGTTTCGTAGGGGTCGGGCGGGGCCTTCGGGCCTCGCCCTTTTGCGTGCCGGGGAGGGGCCGTCAGGCGGCCAGGGCACATTGGTATCGCTGGGGGTGGTGATGTGCCCTGGGGCTCTCCGGTTTCCAACGGCTCCGCGCCGGTGAAGGCGTCGTCTATCGCCTTGCGGGTCCGGCTCTCGCTGGACGGCAGCAGGTGCGTGTACGTCCGCAGCGTGAAGCCCGGGTCCGAGTGGCCGAGGTACTCGGAGAGCGCCTTGATGCTCTCCCCCGCGTCCAAGAGCACGGAGGCATACGCGTGACGGAGGGCGTGCATGCCGTCCTCAGGAGCCGCCTGGAGGTACCTCGCCCCGCGCTCGCGGGGAGGGATCACGCCGGCGGCGACCAGGGCTCGCTTCCAGGCGCCCATGTTGAAGACGCTGCGGTTGTACGCTCGGCCCTTCTCGTCGACGAAAAGCAGCCGGAAGGTCTTGGGCTCGCCGTCGGGCTTCGCCACGCGCGGGCCGCCGCCGCGGTGGACCGGGCGCTCGGCAAGCTCGGTGACCGGAACCAGGCCGAGCGGGCCATCGGACGGGCGCTGGAGCTCTCCGACCGGCATGATGTGCCCGTCGGCCTGACCTCATGCATCTCCTTCTTGCCGCATGGGCGGGCCCGCACCCTGGCAAACGCGCTGACCGCCCGTGTCGCTCTGCAGGACACCGGGCACGTGCTGCGGGACGCCGAGGACCGGCGTGCACGGCACTCTGTACGGCCGGGACGAGGGCGGTGTGAAGGTCATCGCACAGCCGGATGCGCCGTTGCCGTACGGCCATCCGAACACCGGGACGTTCCTCGCCTCGCAGTTGATTCGCCGACTCCAGTCGTTCCGCGTCGTGGGCCTCGACGAGTTACTCAACGATCTGGCCACTGCCTCGTAGACCCCGCGGCCTCACCGGCCGGCCAACCGAAGGACAGGAAGCCGGTGAGCGGGGCGGGTCCGAGGGGAATGTTGCGGGCGCCGGGCAGGTGGCCTGCGGCGTATTCGCCGAGGCCGCTCGTCGATGATGGTGTGGCCGTACAGGCGGGCGTTGGCCTGATCAGCGGTGACGGCAGTGGGTGCCGCGGGGATTTTTCCTTGCCCGGTCGGGGTTGTCCCGTCTGTAAGATACCCAAGGGGGTATCTCGAAGGAGTGTGGGTTGTGGAACTGGCGATGGCGGCTGAGGAACTGAAGACGGTGGTCAACCGGCTGCGCCGGGCACAGGGCCAGATCGCCGGTGTGATCAAGATGATCGAGGAGGGACGGGACTGCGAGGACATCGTCACCCAGCTCGCCGCGGCGTCCCGGGCTCTGGACAAGGCCGGTTTCGCAATCATCGCCACCGGCCTGCAGCACTGCCTGACCGACGCGGACATGGCCGCTTCCGGCGACCGGGAGCAGATGCGTACCCGACTGGAGAAGCTGTTCCTCTCTCTGGCCTGAGCTTGGGTACCCCGACATCCGGCTCACCCGCCTGAGTCTCCGAGCGGACGCAGGATCGATGATGAAGCGAGCAGTGGCACAGAGGCCGACACACGTCGGCTTCCGCGGTGTGCCGGCTCTGCTCGTAGCCGCGGTGGCGCTGTTGTGCGTCTTTGGACACGCGGAGCGTGGCGGGCCCGGCACGCCCCCGTCCGCCGCGCAGCATGTGCATGCCCCTACCGCCTCTGAGGGGTCCGGCGGGACGGCGGCGCCATGCGGCAAGAAGGTGCTCGCCGATCACAGCGCGCAGCACCTCGGTCGTCGGCGGCGTGCTGTTCATCGCGCTCGGTGCGGCTTTCCTCGCCTTCGACGGCACGTCCGCGCTGCCGTCGGTGTTGCGCACCGATACCGAGTTCGCCCTGGAAGAGCGGTTGTCCGACCTCGGCGTAGCGGTGTCCGACCGGCTGATCGTGCTGATCACGGCCGCTGTGGCGACGCTGGCGGCACTGCTGGTGCTGCTTCGCACGTTGAGAAGGAGGGATCCGCAGCCGTCACCGGAAGAGGAGACGTCTGCGCACGGGTAGCGCGCCTTGGCCGCATGCCTGGCAGGCGAAAAGGGAGGGGTCCGGTTCAGGATCCCTCCCATCCCTTCGCGTGGCTCAACGGTTGCGCAGCGCGGCAAGCGTGTTGTCGAGGTCGGCGGCGCGGGGACGGTTGTGGGGCAACTTGGCGAGCAGGGCGGCCATGCCGCAGGTATTGGTCAGGGCGGAGAAGACCAGACCACCCGCGATGCCGGCGGAGAGCAACTGGAAGGCCGGGTGGATGACGAGCCCGAGCAGCAGGCCGAGCAGCACGATCACTCCTGCAGTGAGCCTCACCTGCCGTTCCATGCCCCAGGTGGCACGTGAGGCGCCCTGCGGGCGGTGCAGCTCGTGGCCGTCGGCCGCCCAGGCGCCGGTGCCCCCCGACAGGGTGGCCGCCGTGACGCCGTTCTCCGCGAGGATCCTGCCGGCGTTCTCGGAGCGGGCGCCCGAGGCGCAGACGACCAGGACGTCACCGCGGTCGGCGGCGTGCCGGATGTCGGGCAGCGCGCGCTGGATCTGGTCGAGGGGGATGTTGAGCGCGCCGGGGAGGTGACCGCCGGCGTATTCGCCGGGGGTACGCACGTCGATGACGGTCAGTTCGTGCAGGCGGGTGCGCGCCTCGTCGGTGGCGAGGGCCGTGGGTGTGGTCATGGCAGATGTCCTTACAGGTGCGGAAGTTGTGGTGGAACTTGATCTGACGGGAGCCGGGCAGCAGGCGGTCCTGAGATGCGCGTCGGCCGGAGAAGCTCTCCCGGTCCCTGCTTCTGGGCTGTTGACGGCCTTCGTGTTCAGACGATCACGTCGACGAGCATGAAGGCCGCCACCGCCAGCAGTACGCCGGCGAAGATTTTCTGAAGGGTGGTGCCGGAGATCTTCGTCGCCAGCCGTTTGCCGTCCCAGGCTCCGAGGATCGCAGCTCCGGTGAAGGGGCCGATGATCTCCCAGTGGAGCCCGCCACCGGTGCCGGTGCGAGCGGCGAGCGCGGCGAGTGAGTTGACCGTGATGACGAGCAGGCTGGTGCCCACCGCCCGCCGCATGGTCAGTCCCAGGACGCTCACCAGGGCGGGCACGGCGAGGAACCCCCCGCCGACGCCCAGGAAGCCCGTCACGGCGCCGAGTCCGGCACCGGCGCCGGCCGCCTTGCCGGGACGGATCCGGTCTGGCGGCTCGGACGCGGACGGACGCAGCATACGCAGGGCCGCCAGCGCGGCGATGACCGCGAACGCCGACGTCAGGACGGCTTCGGGCAGGCTCCCGGCGACGGCCCCCGCGAGGAAGGCGGGGACGATGCCCGCCGCGGCGAACAGCGCCCCTGTCTTCCATGCCACGTTCCCGTCGCGGGTGTGGGCGTACAGGGCCGTGACGGAGGTGGCGGTGACGATGATCAGGCTGGCGGTGGTGGCGGCGGCCGGTGTGAAGCCGAGCAGGTAGATCAGTGCCGGTACGGCTAGGACGCTGCCACCGCCGCCGAGGGCTCCGAGGGCGAGACCGACGACGGCCCCGGCGATGAGGGCGAGAACAAGTACGGTCACGCTATCCGGCCGCTGTTCCCGCGTTCGTCGACGACCGGGTGCCCGGCAGCGGCCCACGCGTTCATGCCGCCTTCGACGTCCACCACCTGGGCTCCGCGTTCGGCGAGGAGCTTGGCCGCCTGCTGGGAGCGGTGCCCGCTGCGGCAGATCACCACCAGCGGTCGCCCCTGCGCCTGGGCGGGCAGGGTGGCGCCTGCGACCAGTTTCGTCAGCGGTACGTGCACGGCGCCCGGAGCGTGGCCCGTGGTCCATTCGGGCTTCTCACGCACATCCAGCATGACGGCCTCGGGCTGATCGCCGCTGGTGCGACTGCGTGCCTCGTCGACCGTGACGCGGGGCCCGTTTCGGCGAAAGAGGAACATCACGCGCTTCCTTCCTTGCGGGGGAACGGTCGGAATCAGCCGGAGGCCAGGGACAGACCGGCATCCGTCGCGGCGTCGAAGCCGTCGTCGACGGCGACTACCTCGCGGCCGGCGGCATCCAGCAGGGAGGCGGCGATCGCCGCGCGCATCCCGCCGGCGCAGTGCACCCACACCGTCCCCTCCGGCACCTCGCCGATACGGCCGTGCAGCTCGTGGATCGGGATGTGGACCGAGCCCTCGATGTAGCCGCCCACGCGCTCCGAATCCCGGCGCACATCCAGCACGACAATCTCGTCGCCGCGCGCACGGACCTCGGCGAGATCGGCGAAACGGGCACGCGGGAAGGAAGCGAGCTGCTCACCCTCACGGACCCAGCCGGCCGGGTCGCCGGTGGCGGCGGCGGCCGGACGGTCGACACCCACCCGCGCCAGCTCCCGCTGCGCATCGGCGATCTGCTCCCGGGTGTCGGCCAGCAGGGTGACCGGCTTGCCCCACGGGATCAGCCAGGCCAGGTAGGTGGCGAGCTTGCCCTCGCCCTCGAAGTTGAACGATCCGGCCACGTGCCCCGCGGCGAAGGCCATACGGCTGCGCAGATCAACCACCCACTCACCCGCGGCCAGCCTGGAGGCGATCTCCTCCGCGTCCGCACGCGCGGGCGGGGTGAGGTCGACCGGTGCGGGGCCCGCGGCGTTGGCCGGGCCCATGTGCGCGTAGTAGGCGGGCACATCGTCCAGGCCGTCGAGCATCCGGGCGACGAAGGTGTCCACGTCCAGGGTCAGCGCGTCGTTGGTCTCGCGCTCCTTGCCGATCGTGGTCGCGTCCCCCTCGGCCTGGGATGAGGAACAGAAGCTGCCGAACCCGTGGGTGGGCAGCACCGGCACCTCGTCGTCCAACTCGTCGGCCAGGCGGTGGGCGGAGGCGTACTGGGCTCGGGCCAGTCGCTCGGTCAGTCGCGGCTCGACCAGGTCGGGGCGACCGACGGTGCCGATGAGCAGCGACCCGCCGGTGAACGCCGCCACACCGCGTCCGTCCTCCGCGAGGGCGTAGGAGGTGTGGTGCGGGGTGTGCCCGGGAGTGGCGATCGCCCTCAGCACCAAGCCCTCGTCCACCGTCACGGTGTCGCCGTCGGCGACAGGGGTGCGGTCGAAGGACACCTGTGCCCCGGCCGGAACCAGGTACTGGGCGCCGGTGACGCGGGCCAGCTCCAGGCCGCCGGTGACGTAGTCGTTGTGTACGTGGGTCTCGGCCACGAAGGCGATACGCACCCCGCGGCGGGCCGCCGCGGCGATGACCTGGTCGATGTCGCGCGGCGGGTCGACGACCACCGCGGCATGGGGCCCGCCGGCCAGGTAGCTGCGGTTGCCCAGACCCTCGAACTCCAGGGTGTCAACGAAGAACACGGCTCACGACTCCTCTCGGACGGCTTACCCCGGGGGGTATCTGACGCCCACCATAACAGGTATACCTGGGGGGGTATTCCATGCGTGCAAACCACCCCGCTCAAGGCGTCGCCTCGCGCCCTGCGGGTACCCGGCGGGGTATAGAGGAATCAATCGTTCCGCACTATCCGGGAGTGTCCGTGTCCTACGACCGCACCGTTCGCCTGGCCGCCACCGACTTCGACACCGCCGTCACTGCCGTACGCAAGGCCCTGGCCGACCAGGGATTCGGCATCCTCACTGAGATCGACGTGGCGGCCACCCTCAAGGCGAAGCTCGGCCACGACATGGAGGACTACCTGATCCTGGGCGCCTGCAACCCGCCGCTCGCGCACCGGGCCCTGGAGGCCGACCGCTCCATCGGCCTACTGCTTCCCTGCAACGTCGTCGTACGCCGCGACGGTGACCAGATGCTCGTCCAGGCTCTCGACCCGGGCACCATGGTCACCCTCACCGGTCTGGACACCCTCAAGCCCGTCGCCGACGAAGCCACTGCCCGACTCGACGCCGCGCTCAACGCCCTGGCCGCCCTCTGACCTCTCCCTGTCCGGCGGCCGGGAGGCGGTCGATCGGCGTTCGTGCCGGGCAGCACGTCCTGTCGGCGCAGCAGCCGGTGCAACAGGATCCCGTCGACGCAGCCATCCAGCCCCACAAGGTCGTCGGGGACCTCGATCCACGGCGAGCACACGGGCCAGCCGGTCCAGCCCGAGGGCACATCCAGGGCACACGAGCCTGGGAAACGGCGTTGACCCGTTAGAAGTACCGAAGGGTAGTTTTCGCAGGTCAACGCACACTTTCCCCAGAATTTCCAGGTCAGCGCACCGCCGCGTTCAATCGCTCCACGAGTGGCAGGACTTCTCGCACCGGCTGCATGAGGCGGGGCATCAGCCCTACTGCCTGGTGTGGCCCTGAGCGGGGATTTCGTGGTGTTCGGGCGGGGCTTCCGGGTCCCGCCTCGCTGCTGACCCCTCTGGGATCGCACGCCTGTGGGCCGGCCGCTTCGAGGACGCGCCGCCGCCCTGACCACCGTGACCGGCACTCCGGCGGGACCTCCACCGCGCTGCCGCGGGAGAAGCCGATGGGACACCTGGCCCTGCTCCACCACCTGAACGGCCGGCTCGGCCGGGCGGAGCACAAGGCCCTGGCGGCGGCGTCCGAGGCGGGGCGGGCCGGCCCGCCCCGACCGTCCGGCTCCGGCATCGGGCAGCCGGCCCCGGCCGCCGTGGCCGTCGACCGCCATGAGCTGGGCCGGGCACAGGCGCTCCTCGACGAGACGGCCCATCTCCCATCAGGAACGCGTGATCCGGTGACGGCGGCGGGGCGCGCCCTGGCCACGGCCCGCCTCCTGCTGGTCAGCTGGTCAGGGGCACGGCACGAGCCGCCGTCGAGGCGGCGGGCCCGGCCGTCCCCACCGTCGTGGCCTCCCCCTGGGCGGGCAGGCCATGAAGCGCTGTTCGCGTCCACCACTCACCTGGCCGAAGGACGGCCGGACGAAGCCGTCGAGGTGTTCCAAGGGTCTCCGGCGACCAGCCGGTGTGCGTGGGGGCCCCGGCCGGCCGCTTAGGTGTGCCGGTGGCCGTGGCCCCGCTGCTCGATACCGCACACGGCGCAGCCCATCGGGCGGTCCAGCTCGCGGCAGGGCGTCCCGGGGCTGCCCTCGACCCGCTCGACAGCATCCGCGCCGAGAGCCTGACCGGTCCGGCGGTGTCCGTGCGCCCGGCACTGGTGAGGGCTCGGACCGCAGCGGAGGCGGAGGACGGCGCCGTCGGCCTCTACGTGTCGTGACACGGTGAAAACCCGCCTCAACAGCGGGTACCGGAAGCCGGCGGTGGGCCGGCGGGGTGACGCGGTGCCACCTTGGACCGCTGTGAACGCGTACGGGTGGAAGGGCTCGGCGCCCGCTCTCTCCCGGAGTTCAACCGGCCCGGGTCACGGTCCTTCCCCCGTGGCGGGTGAGGCACGGGGCGCGTACCTCGGATGTGATGGACGAAGCGGCGGGCGTGCGCCGGCCGCCGCCCGGCCGGCGCCACCGGCGTGCCGGGCCGACCCGGTGAGGTGGACGCGTGAAGCACTGGCGGGCTCTGGCCGTCCTCGGTACGGCTCAGTTCCTCATGGTCCTGGACACCTCGGTCATGAACGTGTCCATCAGCCAGCTGGTCGAGGACTTCGACACCGAGGTCACCGCCATCCAGGCCGTCATCACCCTGTACGCGCTGGTCATGGCGGCGTTCATGCTCATCGGCGGCAGGTTCGGGGACATCCTGGGGCGCCGCCGCATGTTCCTCCTGGGGCTGGTCGTCTACGGCGCGGGTTCGGCCCTGACCGCCGTGGCGCCCACGCTGTGGGTCCTCACGCTGGGCTGGTCCGTCATCGAGGGACTCGGAGCCGCCATGGTGCTGCCGGCCATGGCCGCCCTCGTCGCGGAGTCGTACCGCGGGCGGGACCGGGCCGTCGCCTACGCGGTCGTCGGCGGCCTCGCCGGCGCCGGGATCGCGGTCGGCCCGCTGCTGGGCGGCTGGGTGACGACGTACCTGACCTGGCGGCTGGTCTTCGCCGGCGAGGTCGTGGTCGTCGTGGCCGTCCTGCTGTGCCGCCGGGTGATCGCGAAGGCCCCCCGGACCGGCCCCCGTCCCCGGCTGGACGGGGTCGGCGCGGTGCTCTCGGCGGCCGGACTGGGGCTGGGCGTGCTCGGCGTGCTGCAGAGCAGCACCTGGGGATGGGTGCAGCCCCGCAATCCGCCCTTCACCGTCCTGGGGTTCGCCCCGACACTGTTCGTCGTCGGCGCCGGGGCGGCCGTCCTGGCCGTCTTCCGGCACTGGGAGCGACGGCGGGAGAACCGGGACGTCGCCCCCCTCGTGCACCTGTCCCTGCTGCGCAGGCCCGTGCTGCGGTCCGGCCTGATGACCCTGCTGAGCCAGAACCTCATCCTGCTGGGGCTGTTCTTCACCATCCCGCTGTACCTGCAGGTGGTGCAGGGGTTCGACGCCTTCCAGACGGGGCTGCGGCTGCTCCCGGTGTCCGCCACCATGCTGGTGACCTCGCTGTGCGGGTCCTCGCTGGGGCGGGTGCTGGGGCCGCGCCGGGTGGTCCGGCTGGCCCTGCTGATCCTGACGGCGGCCATCGTGTGGCTGCTGGCCACCGTCGACCCGGTCATCGACGACGCGCAGTTCGCCGGAGCCATGGCCCTGCTGGGTGTGGGCGTCGGTCTGCTCGCGTCGCAGCTGGGCAACGTCGTGCAGTCCGGCGTCGGGGAGGAGGAACGCAGCGAGGCCGGAGGACTGCAGTTCACGGCGCAGAACCTGGGCTCGGCGCTGGGCACCGCGCTCATCGGGTCGATCCTCATCGGCGCGCTGGCCCACGCCTTCACCACACAGGTGGACGACGACCCGCGGCTGTCGGAGGAGGCCCGCGCGCAGGTCGGTGTGTCCCTCGAGGCGGGAGTCACCTTCGTCCCCACCGATCAGGTGCGCTCGGCGGCCGAGCGCACCGGACTGCCGCCGTCCGAGGTCGACGCGGTCGTGGACTCCTACGCCTCCGCGCAGCTGGACGGCCTGAAGGCGGCGATCCTGGCCACCGGCGGCGTCGCTCTCGCCAGCTTCCTGGTCACCCCGCACCTTCCGACCGCTCGGGACAGCCGTCCGCGGCAGCCGGGCGCCGAGGACGGGGCGCCCGGCCCGACGCGCTGAACCTCACCCGGTGCGCACACTCACCCGCGCCGGGTGAGGCCGCCCGGCGCTCGCCGTGGGCACGCTGAGGGCGGTACAGACCGGAGCCGGGCGAAAGCGTCCGGGACGGAGGTCGGACATGAGCTCACAGACCTACCTGGCGTACGACTACCCGTTGTTGGGCGCCTTCTGGAGCATGCTGGTCTTCTTCCTGTGGATCATGTGGTTCGTCCTGCTCATCCGGATCATCGGCGACATCTTCCGCGACGACCGGCTGAGCGGCTGGGCGAAGGCCGGCTGGCTGGTGTTCTGCATCGTCCTGCCCTTCCTGGGCGTGTTCGTCTACGTGATCGCCCGCGGCAAGAACATGGGCCGCCGCGAGATCGCGCAGGCGCGTGCGCGGCAGGACGAGTTCAACGCCTACATCAGGCAGACCGCGGCCGACGACCGGTCCAGCAGCGTCGACGAGCTCGCCAGGCTGTCCGAGATCCGCGACCGGGGAGCCATCACGGACGACGAGTTCCGCAGGGCGAAGGAATTGGTCCTGGCCGTCCACGGCCCAGTGGAGCACTCGGACTCCACCGCCCGCACACCCGGTCGCTGAGCACCCGTCACACCACGAAACCAGGCGCAGGATGACCGCGACACAGACCCGGCCGGCGTACACCGCGAAGCATGGACGGGCGACCGGCCTGACCGTCTTCGGAGCAGTGATGCTCTTCCTCGTCGGACTGCTCGCCATCCTCCGGGTCATCACGGGCGAGGCGGGTGCCACGACGGCACGCGAGGGCGGTGCCGGGCGGGCCCGCCTCGCCCTGCTCGCCCTCCTCGGAAGTGTTCTGGTGCCGCTCGTCACCGCCGGTCTGCGGAGTGTGCTGTGGGTACCGGTCGGTGTCGGGGGGCTCGCGCTCGCCGCCGTCGGCGTGTGGAGGGCCCTGGCGCACACCGGTGTGCTCCGCATCCTCGGAGCAGCCCTGTCGCTGGCCGCGCCGGTCACCGTACTCGTCGTGTTCGCCGCGTCCGGCATGCTGGGGCCGGCCCTGGTGTCCCTGGCCCTGTGGGCACTGGCCGTCATGACGGCACGCACCGCCCTGGCACCCGGCCGCACCACCTCCGGACAGGTTGTCGTCACGGCGCCCCGCGCCCCCTGGGTCCTCATGAACCCGCGCTCCGGCGGCGGCAAGGTGGGCCGTTTCCAGCTGGCGGAGAAGGCCCGGGCGGCGGGTTGCCGGGTGGTCCTGCTCGATGCGGGACAGGACGTCGCCGAGCTGGCCCGGCGGGCCGTCGCCGAGGGGGCCGACCTGCTGGCGGTTGCGGGCGGAGACGGCACCCAGGCGCTGGTGGCCGAGGTCGCGTCGCGCCACGACCTGCCGTTCGTGGTGATCCCCGCGGGCACCCGCAACCACTTCGCCCTCGACCTGGGGCTCGACCGCGACGATCCGGCCACGGCCCTGCGGGCCCTGACCGACGGTGCAGAACTCCGCGTCGACCTCGGGTACGCCGCGGACCGCGTCTTCGTCAACAACGCCTCCTTCGGAACGTACGCCTCCGTCGTCACCGACCCCGCGTACCGGGACGCCAAGGCACGTACGACCCTGCGCACGCTGCCCGGCCTCCTCGCCGGCGAGAACGCACCCAGGCTCCGGGCACGGGCCGACGCAAGGTACGTCGACGGGCTCCAGGCGCTGCTCGTCAGCAACAACCCCTACGGGCGCGCCGTCGACGCGGCCCGTCCGGGACGCAGGGAGCGGCTGGACTCGGGGCTGCTCGGCGTGGTGTGCGTGCGGGTCGGCAACACCGCCGAGGCGGCGCGCGTGGTGCGCGGTTCCCGCTCGGGAGGACTGGTCCGGCTGAACGCCGGCGAAGTCGTCGTCGAGGCCGGCGCGGACACCCTCCCGGCCGGCATCGACGGGGAACACGTCGTCCTCCCCTCCCCCGTCGTGTGCCGCAGCGCGCCCGGGGCACTGCGGGTCCGCGTGCCACGCCGACGCACCGGCACACCCGGGACGAGCAGGGCGGCGGCCGACTGGCCGCGTGTGGCCCGGTTGGCACTGGGCCGCCCGTCTCCGACCGGGGGCACGGGACCGGACGCACGGACCGGTCACCGGCGCGCGAACCCGGTCGACGGCGCGAAGGGGCCGCCGGGATGACGGTCCGGGCCCGGGAGGATCGGCACTCGGGCCTCCACCGCGCGTTCGCCCCTGTCGTGGAACGACACAGGACGACCGCTCGGGCGAGGCCCGGGACGCCGTGGCGCGGACAGGACCTCGAAGGGCACGCGGTGGTGCACGCGACACCGCACCCCCGTGCCGTCGAAGGTGCGACCACACCCGGAACGGGGACGAAGAGCCGCCGAGCCGGCGCGGCCCCTTCGGTGGCACGCCGCGTACCGGAAGAGGACGCTGGACGCGGGGGCAAGGCAAGGGAGAGACACCTCATGACTCGGACCAGCACGGACAAGGCGCACACGCCGTTCTTCTCCCGCCCCGGCGTCCGCCGCCTCATGCCGTTCGCTCTCATCACCGCGATCGCTCTGGTCTTCATCTTCGAGAACCGGACGAGTGTCGAGATCCGCCTTTTCGTTCCGATGGTGACCATGCCCCTGTGGGGTGCCCTGCTGATCGCCTGGGGCCTCGGCGTCCTGGCCTGTGTCTTCAGCGTGCGTCGACGGTCGAACCGGCACGCGCACGGGCCGAGGTGACCTTCCGCCCGCCGCCGCACGGGGCGCGGGGCTTCAGCCACCGACTGCATGGGGCCCCGCGCTCGCGTGGAGGGATCACACCGGCGGCGGCCAGGGCGAGTTCCCAGGAACCCATGGTGAAGACACTGCGGCTGCAGGCCCCGTCCTCGTCGACGAAGAGCAGGCGCACGGTCTTCGACCCACCGTCGGGCCTGGCCCGGGGCAGCGTGACTCCGACCGGCGGGAACTCAACGCACATATGGCCAAGAAGCCCCAGGTCAGCCCCCCACCCCACCCACTCGCTCCACGAGTGGCAGGACTTCTCACACCGGCTGCACGAGGCGGGGCATCAGCCTTATTGCCTGGTCTGGCCCTGAGCGGGGCGTCAGGCACACGCGGGCAGGGCGACAGCGGGGCCGCGACCGGTCCCCTGTTCCGGTCGCGGCCCCGCTGTCGCGAGTGGTGAGCCCGGTCGCGAGCCGCAGCAGCCGCCCGCCGGTGCCGCATCGGCATCCGCGCCCACCGTCGTGGGCGAGACGAGCTGCACGAGCTGCGGTTCCGGGGCCGCGCAGCATCCGCCACCGTCGGTCCGCCGGGTGGCGGGAGTGTCGAACAGGCCCGCGCCGCCGCAGACTCCGGTCTCGGGGAGGGTGAGTTCCACGCGGTCGGCGGAGTCGACGTCCCCGGCGATCGCGGCGACGACGGAGCGGACCTGCTCGTACCCGGTCATGGCCAGAAAGGTGGGGGCGCGGCCGTAGGACTTCATGCCGACCAGGTAGACGCCCTGCTCGGGGTGGGAGAGCTCACGGTGACCGTGCGGGTAGACGGTGCCGCAGGAGTGCTGGTTCGGGTCGATCAGCGGGGCCAGTTCCACCGGGGCCCGAAGACGCTCGTCCAGGCCCAGGCGCAGTTCGTCCAGGAAGGACAGGTCGGGGCGGAAGCCGGTCAGTACGATCACCTCGTCCACCGGGTCGAGGCGGCGCCCGTCCTCGCCCACCAGGACGAGGCGGCCGTCGGCGGCGCGTTCGATCACCTCGGTGCGGAAGCCGGTGACCGCGTCCGCGTGCCCCTTGTCGACGGCGGCCTTCGCGGCGAGGCCGAGGGCGCCGCGCGCGGGCAGTTGGTCGGCGGTGCCGCCGCCGAAGGTGGAGCCGGAGATGCCGCGGCGCAGGATCCACACCGCGTGCGTGCTCGCGCCCTCCTCGGACTCGGCCAGCTCGGCGAGGTACGCGAGTGCGGTGAAGGCGGAGGCACCCGAGCCGATGACGGCCGTGCGCCTGCCCGCGTACCGGGTGCGGACGGCCGGGTTCTTCAGGTCCGGCACGCGGTAGGTGATCCGGCCGGCCGCCGCCTTCTCGCCGAGTGCGGGCAGGCCGCTGCCGCCGGCCGGGGACGGGGTGGTCCAGGTGCCGGATGCGTCGATCACGGCGCGGGCGAGGATGCGCTCCTCATGCCCACCGGCGTCCTCGACGTGCACGACGAAAGGCTGCTGGTCCCGGTCGGCGTCGACGATCCGGTCACGGCCGGCGCGGGAGACACCGGTGACGGTGACCCCGGTGCGGACCCGGTCGCCGAGGGCGTCCGCGAGGGGCTGCAGATAACGCTCCGCCCAGTCCCCGCCGGACGGATACGTCGCCGGGTCGGGGCGCGTCCAGCCGGTGGGGGCGAGGAGCTTCTCGGCGGCCGGGTCGACGACCTCGCCCCACGTGGAGAACAGGCGCACGTGACTCCATTCACGCACGGCCGCACCGGCACGGCTGCCCGCCTCCAGCACGACGGGCTCGATGCCGCGCTCGACGAGGTGGGCGGCGGCGGCGAGCCCGACGGGGCCGGCTCCGACGACGACGACAGGGAGCTGCTGGGTGCTCATGATGCTCGGTCTCCTTGAGGGGCCGGGTGGCGGGCGTGCGACGGGCTCGAGCGGCGGTGGGCGCGGAACGGAGGGCGGTGGCCACAACGACTCCTTGCTTCGACATCTGTCGATGTCCGTCCACGCCTCGGAGCTTGCCACCCGTATCGACGAGTGTCAACATAGACGCATGTCGAAATCGAAGGTCGCGGAACTCCCCGTCGTGCAGGACGGTGACGCCGTGCCGTGCTGCCCGCCGATCACCGCCGGGGAGCTGTCCCAGGCGGACGCGGAGAAGATGGCCGCCATGTTCAAGGCGCTGTCGGACCCGGTGCGCCTGCGCCTGTTCTCCAAGATCGCCTCGCATCCGGGCGGGGAGGCGTGCGTGTGCGACATCGCCGACGTCGGCGTGTCCCAGCCGACCGTGTCCCACCACCTGAAGAAGCTGCGCGAGGCCGGTCTGCTGACCTCCGAGCGGCGTGGCACCTGGGTCTATTACCAGGTCGCCCCGTCCGTGGTGGCGGCCATGGCCACGATGCTCGACCTGCGCGCCTGACCGCCGCCCGCGTCGCCGCGGCTACGGCGGCGGGCCCGGCATCCGGTCTCCGGCAGCCGTGCGAGCCGGGCCACGAAGTGCGGGCCCCGGCGGCGCAGGAGGTGGCCGGCGGCGAGCCCTGGCTGCCCGCCGCCGACCACCACCACGATCGCTTACTGGGTCACGGTGCCGTCGTCACCGTGTCGGCGGCGAACTTCCGTCGCCGGGCGAGCGCGACATGGACCAGGCCGATCAACACGGGCACCTCGATGAGCGGGCCGACGACCCCGGACAGGGCCTGGCCGGAGGTGACGCCGAAGGTGGCGACGGCGACCGCGACGGCCAGTTCGAAGTTGTTGCCCGCAGCCGGGAACGCCAGGGCCGTGGTGCGGTCGTCCCGGGAGTCCGGGGAGCGCCTGGCTGGATGTCTGGCCCCGCCTGGACGGCTGGAAACGCTGGCTGGCGGTTGCCGGGGCTGCACACTTCGCCTTCACCGGCCTGCCGGTCCTGGCCCACCGACTGGGCCTGTCCGATCCCGCGGCGCCGCTCTCGGGTGAACGCTCATGGCAGCTCACGCGCGACTGGAAGCCTCCCGGAGCAGGACGGACGCGCATCCGTCAGGGCCAGCAGCGGGTGTGCGGCACACACGGGATTGTCGCGGGAGCGGGCGGGCGCGGGCCCTGAAGTGACGCCACCCGGCGTGCCCCGGGCCCCCGTCCGACGCCGTCGCGCGGCAGGAAGGCCACATCCGTCCGGCCGCCGCTCCTCGCCGCAGGGAAACGCGGAGTAGCGTGGGGAGTACCGAGGGCATCTCGCACACCGGCTTCCACGCCGGGTCGTCCCCGGTGAGAGACGAAACCCGGCCCGCCGCAGAGGCGGCCCGGAGACGGGTCCGCATCATGTCGGCGACCTCGCACCCCACCTTGCCGCACCCCGAACCGGTCGCAGCCCCGGACGCGCGGGTGGCCCTGAAGACCGACGGCGCCCCCCGCGGGCTCCTGGACGGAGCCTGGTGGCCCCGGTCCCGGGACTTGGCGGGCGAACTGACGGCGCTCATGGAGGTGTTGGACCCCCTGTGGGGCCGCATCACCCGTATCGCCGTCAACCCCGAGCACTGGCCGGTCGTCCCCCGCAAGATCCCCGTGGACGGACACATCGTCAAGGCCGGCTGGTTCACCCCGGAGATCGACCCGCACAAGCTCCTCCTGCTCTCGTACGGCACCGGGCGCTGGGATCTCCTGGTCGTCCCGCCCGGGACCGGGGCGACGTCGGCGGCCCGCCTGATGGCGGCCGCGTCCCGCCCCGACGGCCCGCCTCTGACCGCGAGCGCGCTGATCGCCGCAGACGCGGCCCGGCCCGCCGTCTCCGCCACCGACCGGGCGCTGGACCCGGACGAGGCGTGGGAGTACGAGGGCGGCGCCTCCGCGGTGTCCGCGGCCGTACCACGGCAGGCCGGTACGCCAGAGCCACCGAGCCGGCTGGTCGCGGTAGCCGAGGTGACCGCCTTGGACGCCGTGCCGGAAGGCGCGCGGACCGAGGCGTCCGAGGACAAGGACCCGACCATCTGAATCGAGGCGTCATGACTCATCCGCGGCTGACCATCTACCGGCACGACCGGGGCGGGAGGGCGCTGGTCACCCTGGCCGGTGTGATCGACCCCGCCACCGCGCCCAAGGTGCGCACCGCTCTGGAGCGGTGTCTGCACGACGGCATCACCGTCATCGACGTCGATCTGACCACCGTCGACCGCTGTGACGGGAGCGGCCTGCGCGTCTTCCTCGACGCGTCACGGCACGCGGCCCGCGACCACGCGACCCTGCGGCTGCACCACCCCTCCGCGCAGACCGAACGCCTGCTCACGGACACGGGCTTCGACCGCCTGCTCCGTGAGACGAGGCCGGGAGGAGCGCGGCCTCAACGGGTGTGGCGCCGAGGGGAGCGCCACAGGGAGCGGGCTGCCAGGTAGAGCAGAGCGGCGAGGAGGAGCGGCACGCCGACGGACATCAAAGGAAGCGCTCCGCCGACGGTCGTGCCGATGACGATCAGAGCGATTCCGGCGACGAGCAGCGCCAGGAAGAGGACCATGGCGGCCCCCCTCTCTCCCTCCCTCCGACCAGGCCCGGTCCCGACGGGAGGCCGGCCCGAGGCTCTCATCCGGCGGCGGTGACCGTGGTCGCTGCGTGCTCTCGGCGGCCGATGCCCGGACGTCGCTCCGCTTCGCCGGTCACCGCATCCGGTCCCCGCGAACCCGAGCCCGTCGGCGGTCGTCGCGGATCCATTCCTGCCGGTCCCGGCGGCGGACGAAGTCGCCCGGCCCGAGATCACCTTGCGTGAACCGCCCGATCACGAGACCGGCGATGCCCAGCGCGAGCACCAGCAGAAATGCCCAGCCGTTACCGAAATACGCGGCGAAGCCCAGCGCGATTCCGGCCATCAGACCCACCTCGGCCCTGCTCATCACGCGTCCCTTCGCCCACTCGGCCCCTTGCGCCCCCGCTACCGGATCCGCTGCTGGTCCTCGCCTTCGTCCTCCTCGTCAGGGAGCTTCACGTCGCCGACCGTGATGTTGACTTCGACGACTTCCCTGCCCGCCATCCGCTCCACCGCGGAGATCACACTTTCCCTTACCTCACCGGCGACGTCCGTGATCGAGAAGCCGTACTCGACCACGATCCCCAGTTCGACGGCCGCCTGCAGTTCTCCCACCTCGACGTCGACCCCGCGGGTGACGGACTTGCCGCTGCCGGCACCGGGCATCCGCTCCCTCACGGATCCCATGGAACGGGCGAAACCACTGCCCAGGTCATGGACCCCGGGCACGTCCCGTGCCGCCATTCCCGCGATCTTCGCCACCACCACGTCGGCGACCGTCGTCCTGCCACGATCAGCGGGAGCGCCACCGTGCCTTACACCGGTGTTCTCGGCCATCGGAGATACCTCCTCCAGAGGACTACGTGTCCCTTTATAGCCCAATTGTATTATTTTCCCCCAGGAAGCGCGTCAGCTGGTCGTCCAGCTCCTCCGGGCCGGCGAGGGGAAGCGAGTGGTGGGTGGCTCCGGGGAGGACCGTCACCTCGCCCCGAGGCAGGGCCCGGCGGGCCGTGTCCGCCACCTTGGCGGCGCGGTGTGCGCGGCTGTTCTCGGCGAGCAGGACAAGGACCGGCATGGTGAGGCCGGCGGTCCGGGGGCGGCGGCCGGCGATCAGCTTGCGGCCGGGGACGGTGGTGGCCAGCGCATAGAGGCGCTGCCAGGTCTCGTCCGGGTGGTGGCCCGCCGTTTCCCAGGACAGGAACGCGCGGGCCCGGGCCTCGGTCGGGCGGATCAGTGAGGGCAGTGCGCGCAGCAGGTAGCCGGGCCGGAACCCGGCGAACACCTGGGTGGGGTCCACGAGGGCGAGCCGGTCGACCCGCTGCGGCGCGCGCACCGCGTACGTGGCGGCCAGCCAGGCACCGTAGGAGTGACCGCACAGGTGCGCGCGGGCCAGCCCCAGCCCGTCGAGCAGCGCGTCCAGCCAGGCCGTCAGGTCGTCGGCGCCCTTCAGGGGAGTACCCCGGCGTTCGGTGCGGCCGGCATCACCCAGCAGGTCCACCGCGTACAGCCGGTGGCGGCGGCCGAGGGCCGGGGCGTTGGCGAACCAGACCAGGCCGGTGGCGGAGCCGCCCGGCAGCAGCACCAGAGGACTGCCGCCCGCCGGACCGTGGACGTGGACCCGGGTGGGCCCGTAGGGGGTCTCCACGTCGCGTTCCTCGGTGGACTCGGGCCAGCGGGCGCGGAGTTCCTCGTAGGCGCGGTCGAAGGCCGAAGACGGTGCGGACTGGACGGACACGGAGACACCCCTCGCTCGGCGATACTCTCGTTCAGCGAGATAATAGGACGGTTTCGAGGGAGTGCGCATGGACGAGCGGGGTCCGGCCATGGAACTGGTGCATCTGCTGCGGGCGGTGACCGTGGAGTTCGACCTGCTGGGGGCCGAGTTCGCCGCGCGCCACGGTCTGCATCCCACCGATGTGCGCGCGCTGATCCACCTGCTGGACGCGGCACGGTCCGGCACCCGGGCCACGCCCGGCCGGCTCGGCGAGCAGCTGCGCCTCAACTCGGCGGGGACCACGGCGCTGGTGGACCGTCTGGAGCGGCTGGAACTGGTCCGGCGCAGCAGGGACACCGTCGATCGCCGGCGCGTGCTGCTGGAGGTGGAGGAGAAGGCCACCCGGCTCGGGTGGGCGTTCTTCGGCCCGGTGATCGACGAGGTGGTGGCGGCCTCGGACGACTTCGACGCGGGCGAACTGGCCACGGTGCGCCGCTTCCTGACCTCGGTGCTGGAGTCCGTCCGGGCCACACGTACGCCCTGACGTGGGCCAGGCCGGCCACACTCCCGTCGGGTGAACGGTCGTGGAGCGGGTCAGGCTGGTGGCCCCGCGCAGTCCCGCGCCTCGGCCAGGTAGGACGTCACCGGGCCGAGGGTGAGCAGACCGGAGGCGCCGCCCGCCTGTTCGGGGCGGGCGTGCGCGAGGGCCTCGGCGACGCGGGCCGCGGTGGTGCGCTCGCCCAGGCGGGCGGCGGCGCGGGCGGTGAGGCACCACAGGGCTTCCTGGAGGTGGTCGGGCGGTGGGGCGGGCGCCGCGGCGAGGGCGGCGCGGGCCTCGTCGGCGCGGCCCGCGTCGAGGAGGAGCAGGGGCTCCGCCCAGGGGCGGTACGGGCCCCAGTCGAGGCGGGGGTCGGCGGGCGCGGGCCGGCCGTGCAGCAGGCGCAGGCCCAGCAGGGCGAGCGGGAGCAGGCCGCGGTGCAGCCCCGGCATCCCGGCCGTCCGCAGGACCTCGTCGGCGTCCCGGTACCGCGCGGCGACCGTGGCGGCGGACGGTCCGCCCGGCTCGGTGCTGCGGGTGGCCGCGGCCCGGGCCCGGTACCAGCGGGTGAGGACGGGCACGAGGGGCGCCTCGGTGGTGGCGGCGAGCCGTTCGGCTTCCTCGGCGTGCGCGAGCGCGGCGTCCAGGTCGCCGAGGGCGGAGGCGGACTGCAGCCGTACGAGCCGGCCGAGCACGGCGAAGGCCGGCAGCCCGTGCCGGGTGGACAGGTCGAGGATCTCGGCGCCGACACCGTCGCGTTCCGCCGCGCCTCCGGGGCGGGTGAAGGACTGCAGGAACACGCCGTTGAGGGCGAACACCAGCAGGGCGGGGTCGCCCAGGTCACGGGCCAGCGCCTCGGCCCGCCGTGCCGCGTCCCGCGCGCGTTGCCGCTGCGGCCCGGACACGTCGGCGCTGCGGCTCTCGACCGCGACCGTGGCCAGGAGGCGGGCCGTCAGGTCGGCGGGGCCGTCGGGGCCGAGCGCGGCAAGGATGCGCTCGGCGGCCGCGACGACCTCCCGGGACTGCGCGGGGTCGTCGGCCCGGCTCCACAGGGCGGGCACGTCGTAGGCGCCGATGATCCGCGCGGTGAGGGTGAGGTCACCGGTGCGTTCCGCCGCGCGGACGGCGGCGAGGCGGTCGTGCCGGGCGCGGACCAGCGCGTCGCCGCCCGCCAGGGCGAGGGTGCGGGCCAGGTCCACGGTGGTGCGCGGGCCGAGCCGCACGCCGGGGCCGGTCCAGGTGGTGGCGGTGGCGCCGGACGGGGCGGCCCCGCCCAGGATGTCCGTCTCCAGGCGCCGGAGCTCGTCGCCGGGGTCGAGTCCGAGCCGGTCGGCGAGCATCACGCGGGCGCGGCGCAGGGTGTCCAGGGCGTCGGCCCGGCGGCCCGCGCGGTGCAGGGCGCGGGCGAGGAGCGTCCAGGCGGGCTCGCGCCACGGGTGCGCGGCGGCATGGTCGCCCAGCTCGGCGACGAGGCCGGCGCCCTCGCCGTGGTCGAGGAGGGCGCGGGCGTGCAGTTCCACCGCCTCCGCCCGCAGCTCCTCCAGCCGTACGCGCTCGCGCTCCGCCCACGCGGCGCCGGTCACGTCGGCGTAGGCGGGTCCGCGCCAGGCCGTGAGCGCCTCACCGAGTGCGGTCACCGCGCCGGGGGTGTGCCGGGCGCGGGCCAGGGCGTCCTCGAAGCGGTGGACGTCCACGTCCTCGCGCGGCAGGCGCAGGGCGTAGCCGGGACCTTCGGTGACCAGGACGCGCGACGGGGTGCGGGGCGTGCGGCCGGGTTCGAGGGCCCGGCGCAGCGCGGCGACGAACGTGCGCAGGGCGCCCACGGCGCGGGCCGGCGGCTCGTCGCCCCACAGGTCGTCGACGAGGGTGCCGGTAGTGACCATCCGTCCCTCGGCGGCGACGAGCCGGGCCAGGACCTCGCGGTGGCGGGGCCCGCCCAGGGCGGCCGGGGCGCCGTCGTCGCCGAAGGCCCGTACGGCACCCAGCACGTCGATTCGCATGCCCCCATCCTCGCGGCCCGGGCCGGTCCGGCCCAGCCGTACTGATCGGCTGCTGATCGCGGTGGCCGACGCTTCCCGGGTCAGTGCCCCACCAGGAAAGACGGCTCCGCCATGACCCTCTCCCTCCCCGGCTTCGACCACGTCCGCCTGCCCGGCGCGGACGGCGTGGAACTGGCCGCCGCCGTCGGCGGCGCCGGCGGCCCGGTCGTGCTCCTGCACGGCTTCCCCCAGACGCACCTGATGTGGCGGCACGTCGCCGAGCGGCTGGCCGCCGAGCACACGGTGATCTGCCCCGACCTGCGGGGCTACGGCGCCAGCGGCAAACCGGCCGCCGACACCTCCGACGTCTACGCCAAGCGCACCATGGCGGCGGACGTCGTCGCCGTGGCGGCGGCGCTCGGTCACGACCGCTTCGCCCTCGTCGGCCACGACCGGGGCGCCCTGGTCGCCTTCCGGGCCGGTCTCGACCACCCGGACACCATCACCCACCTGGGCATTCTCGACGTCGTGCCGACGCTCGACATGTGGAACGTCCTGCACGGCGTCTCGGCGGCGGTCGGCTACCACCTCTTCCTCATGGCCCAGCCGCCCGGTCTGCCGGAGGCGATGATCGCGGGCAGCGCGGACGCGTTCTTCGGTTCGTTCCTCGACGCCTGGGCTGCCGACCCCGCCGCTCTGCCGCCGGAGGTGCGGGCCGAATATCTACGGGCGAGCGCGGCGGCGGTGCCGTCGATCGTCGCGGACTACCGGGCCTCGGCGGGCATCGACATCGCGCACGACCGGGCCGACCTGGACGCGGGATCGCAGCTCGCCATGCCCGTCACGGTCGTCCAGCAGGACTGGGGCGCGCAGCTGGGCTACGACGCGGCCGAGGTGTGGCGGGCCTGGGCACCGGACCTGGACCACCGGCTGACCCGGGCGGGGCACTTCATGGCGGAGGAGGCGCCCGACGAGGTCACGGCGGCAATCCGGGACCTGCTGGCCCGCTGAGTCCACCGGAAAGCCCCCACGACGGAATACCCCTGGGG
This sequence comes from Streptomyces sp. CNH189, assembly GCF_000527195.1. Taxonomy (NCBI): domain Bacteria; kingdom Bacillati; phylum Actinomycetota; class Actinomycetes; order Kitasatosporales; family Streptomycetaceae; genus Streptomyces; species Streptomyces sp. CNH189. The sequence continues at coordinate 53,116 of NZ_AZUS01000002.1, read as the reverse complement.
GGTATATTGTTGCGGCGCGTGGGGGCACACGGTCCCCGTGGCAGCACCTCGAAGGGGGATGAGGTTCATGGACCACGCCATGCACCACCCGGGGCACCACTCCGGCACCGCGCACGGCGCCACCTGGACGATGGCGGTGCGGGCCACGCTGCACTGCCTGCTCGGGTGCGCCCTCGGCGAGATCCTCGGCATGGCCATCGGCACATCGCTGATGTGGGGGAACGTCCCGACGATGGTCCTGGCCATCGCCCTGGCCTTCGTCTTCGGTTACTCCTTCACCCTCTTCGCCGTGGTGCGCGCCGGGGTGTCGCCGAGGGCGGCGGTCAAGATCGCGCTGGCCGCCGACACCGTCTCCATCGCGGTGATGGAGCTGGTCGACAACGCGATCATCGCGCTCACCCCGGGCGCGATGGACGCGCAGCTGTCCGAGGGGCTGTTCTGGTACGCGCTGCTCGGCGGGTTCGCCGTGGCGTTCCTGATCACCACCCCGGTCAACAAGTGGATGATCGGCCGGGGCAAGGGCCACGCGGTGGTCCACGCCCACCACTGAGCCGTCGGGCGCCCCTGCCCGTCCGGGCGCCCGCTTCCGTCCGTGCCCACCGGACGTCCGGTGGGCACGGCGGCCGGCCGTGGGCAGGCCGAGGGTAAAGTGGGCGGGTCTGCCGGGTCGGGGCCGACGAAGCCCCCGGCGAAGACCGCAGTCGATCCGCAGTCCGTTCCGGCATCCGGTCAGCAGTCCCTTCCGGAGTCCGGTCAGGAGTCCGAACCGGAGTCCGGGCAGGAGTCCTGTCCGCAGTCGCAGTCCGCAGGAGAGAGCGTGCGCATGTCCGTCAGGCCGGGCGCCGCCGCCTTCCCCCCGTGACCCTCCGTCCCCGGGCGGCATCCGGCGTACGTCCGCGCCGCCTCACCGTGGTCCACGGGACCCGCGGCCACCGGACCCGTACGGGACTGCCGCGCCCAGCCCCCTCCGCGAGCCCGCCCGAACAGGGCGCGCCCGAGCACGACAGGTTGCCCTTCTCTTGTCCACGCCCTCCGTCCCGTCCCCGTCCGCCTGGCTGCGCGGCTCCCGGCGCCCGTCCTGGCTGTCCGACCCGAAGGTGCTGCGCACCGAGGTGCTCGGCGGCCTGGTCGTCGCGCTGGCGCTGATCCCCGAGGCGATCTCCTTCTCGATCATCGCCGGGGTCGACCCGGCGGTCGGTCTTTTCGCCTCGTTCACAATGGCGGTGACCATCGCGGTCGTCGGCGGCCGGCCCGCCATGATCTCCGCGGCGACCGGCGCCGTCGCGCTCGTCATCGCGCCGCTCAACCGGGAGCACGGCTTCGGGTACCTGGTCGCCGCGGTGATCCTCGCCGGGGTGTTCCAGATCGTGCTGGGCGCGATCGGCGTGGCCAAGCTGATGCGGTTCGTGCCGCGCAGCGTGATGGTCGGGTTCGTGAACTCGCTGGCGATCCTGATCTTCATGGCGCAGGTGCCGGAGATGACGGACGTGCCCTGGCCGGTCTACCCGATGATCGCCGCCGGGCTGGCGCTGATGGTGTTCTTCCCCAAGCTCACCACCGTGGTCCCGGCGCCGCTGGTGTCGATCGTGATCCTCACCGTGATCACGGTCGCGGCCGGGATCGCCGTGCCCACCGTGGGCGACAAGGGCGACCTGCCGTCCTCGCTGCCGGTGCCGGGACTGCCGGACGTGCCGTTCACGCTGGACACGCTCACCACCGTCGCGCCGTACGCCTTCGCCATGGCGCTGGTCGGGCTGATGGAGTCGCTGATGACGGCCAAGCTGGTCGACGACATCACCGACACCCGCTCCTCCAAGACCCGCGAGTCGCTGGGTCAGGGCGTCGCCAACATCGTCACCGGCTTCTTCGGCGGCATGGGCGGCTGCGCGATGATCGGCCAGACGATGATCAACGTGCGGGTGTCGGGCGCCCGGACGCGGCTGTCGACGTTCCTGGCGGGCGCGTTCCTGATGGTGCTGTGCATCGTGTTCGGGCCGGTCGTCTCGGACATCCCGATGGCGGCGCTGGTCGCGGTCATGGTGATGGTGTCGGTGGCCACGTTCGACTGGCACTCGATCGCCCCGAGGACGCTCCGGCGGATGCCGCTCGGGGAGACCGTCGTCATGCTGGTCACGGTCGCCTGCGTGGTCGCCACCCACAACCTCGCCGTCGGTGTCGTCGTCGGCTCGGTCGCCGCGATGGTCGTCTTCGCCCGCCGCGTCGCCCATCTGGCCGAGGTCACCGCGGTCACCGACCCCGACGGCGGCACGGTGGTCTACCGGGTCACCGGCGAGCTGTTCTTCGCCTCCTCCAACGACCTGGTCGGCCGGTTCGCCTACGCCACCGACCCCGGCCGGGTGGTGATCGACCTGTCCGCCGCCCACATCTGGGACGCCTCCTCGGTGGCCGCGCTCGACGCCATCGAGACCAAGTACGCCCAGCGCGGCACGACCGTCGAGATCGTCGGGCTGAACGAGCCCAGCGCCCGCATCCACAAGACGCTCAGCGGCGAACTCACCGGCGGTCACTGAGACGCCGGGGCGGCCGGAGGGGCGCCCCGGCGGACTTGTCAGGCCGCCCCGGTGCCGGTCGGCGGGACGCGCCCCGGCACCGGTCAGTTTCCGAGAAGCGCGGGCGGCCCGTGCGCCCCTACCGTCGTCGGCATGAACTCCATCGACTCCGTCACGCTGGAAGTGGACGACCCCACGGCCGCCGCCCGCTTCTACTCCGACGCCTTCGGCCTCGGCGGGGACCGGGTGCGCCTGCGCGCGTCCGCCGAGCCCACGAGCGGCTTCCGCGGTTTCACCCTGTCCCTGATCACGTCCCAGCCCGGTGACGTGGACGCGCTGCACCGGGCCGCCCTCGACGCGGGCGCCACCCCGCTGAAGCCCGCCGAGAAGTCGCTGTGGGGCTACGGGGGCGTCGTCCAGGCCCCCGACGGCACGGTCTGGCAGCTCGCGACGTCGTCGAAGAAGGACACCGGCCCCGTCACCCGGACGGTCGACGAGATCGTGCTGCTGATCGGCGTCGAGGACGTGAAGGCGACCAAGCGGTTCTACGTCGAGCGCGGCCTCACCGTCGGCAAGAGCTTCGGCGGCCGGTACGTCGAGTTCGCCTCCGACCCCGGCACCGTCAAGCTGTCGCTGTACAAGCGCCGGGCGCTGGCGAAGGTGGCGGGGGTGTCCGCCGACGGCACCGGTTCCCACCGCGTCGTCCTGAGCAGCCCCGTCGGCCCCTTCACCGACCCGGACGGCTTCGTCTGGGAGGCGCCCGGTCGGTAGCCGAGGGGGACACGGCGCCCGGTCAGTACCCGAACGGGACACGCCCGGTCGGTAGCCGAAGACCTGGGTCCAGGTCCAGTCCTTGCTGACCACGCCGACGCCCGGGCTGGTCAGCGAGCAGTTCAGGATGTTGGCGCGGTGACCGGGCGAGTTCATCCAGGCCTCCATGACGCCCGCCGCGGAGCCCTGGCCCCGGGCGATGTTCTCCGCACCCGGGCTCCGATGTCCCTGCGCCTGGGCGCGGTCCACGAACGTGCTGCCGTCGCGCCCGGTGTGGGAGAAGCAGCCGTTCGCCCACATGTCCTCGCTGTGCGCCTGGGCCGCCCTGGCGAGCCGGTCGTCGAGTTCCACGGGAGCGCGGCCCGCCTGGGCCCGCTGCGGACCAGCCAGGACCTGAAGCGGGCCGGATCGTCCAGCGACCCGAGGGAGCCCAGGACGCGCAGCATGGTCTCCCGCACCACGTCGTCGACGTCGGGGTGTCCGTCGAGGGCCCGGCCGACGACGTTGTACACCAACGGCAGGCAGGCGGCGACCAGTTCGTCCTGCACCCGCCGGTCACCGCGCCGTGCCGCCTCGACCGTCCCGCGGCTCGGGTCGCCGCCCCGTCCCCCGCCGGGTGCTGTGCTCGCGGCCACGCTCGTCCACGCTCCTTCTCGGTCCGGGCCGTCCGCCCGTCATGGCAGGAGAGCCACCGCCCGGGTCCGGATAACGGAAGGTCCGGACGTCAGTCCAGGACGTGCCGGAGGTAGGCGGCCGGGTCGGTGAGGTAGCGGCGCCAGTGGTCGACCAGGGCGAGGTCCTGCCAGGCGGTGCGCCGCAGTCCGTGGTCGCCGACCTCGACGATGTCCGCGCCGGGAAGGGCGGTCAGCAGCGGGGAGTGGGTGGCGCACACGATCTGCGCGCCGGCCCGGGCCAACTGGTCGATGTGACCGAGGAGTTCCAGGCAGGAGGAGAAGGACAGGGCGGCCTCCGGCTCGTCCAGGACGTACAGGCCGGGCCGCAGGAACTTGTCGCGGAACGCCGCGAGGAAGCCCTCGCCGTGGCTGCGCTCGCCGGGGGCGAGCCCCTCCCGGTCGAGGGCGTCCAGGGCGGTCTCGGCGCGCAGGAAGAAGCCCTGGCGGGCGGACCAGGAGGCGAGCATCCGGCGGCCGCCGGGGGCCGCGTCGAAGCGGATGTGCTCGCCGAGCACCGACTTGGCGCGATGGCTCGCGTAACGCCACTCGTGGGAGCCGCCCCACGAGTCCAGGCCGAAGCCCTCGGCGAGCGCCTCGACCAGGGTCGACTTGCCGGAGCCGTTCTCACCGACGACGAAGGTCACCGGCGCGGTGAAGCGCAGGCCGCCGTCGAGGAGCGCGCGGACGCAGGGCACGGACCAGGGCCACTCCCCCGCGTCGTACACGCCCACATGTGCGTACGCACGTTCGATGATCACGGGTCGAGTGTGTCACGCCCTCCCCGCGCGGGCAGCCGGGCGGATCACTTCGTCCCCACCGTCCGCAGCACCGTCAGCACGAGGGTCCGCGCGGCCTCCACCACCTCCCGCACGCTCACGTGCTCCCGCTCGCTGTGGGCCACCGCGATGTCGCCCGGACCGTACTGCAGGGCCGGTATCCCGGCGCCGGTGTAGTGCCTGAGGTCGCTGCCGTACGTCGCCCCGCGCCGCCGGGGTGCCGGGCCGCCCGTCGCGTCGGTGTGCGCGCCGGCGACCGCGTCGGCGAGCGGGTGGCCCTCCGGCAGCATGCCGCTCGCGAACTGCCCGCCCGGCCAGGTCACCGTGGCCGGATGTCCGCGCAGCCAGGGGTCGGCGGCGCACGCCTCGGCCACGCACCGCTCCAGCGCGGCCCGCGCCCGCGCGGGGTGCTCGCCGAGCCGCACGCCGAACCTCCCCTCGGCGACCAGCAGGTCGGGCACGCTGCTGGCCCAGTCCCCGGCCCGCAGCGTGCCCACCGACAGGCCGTACGGGATCGGGTACTCGGCGAGCAGCGGGTCCGGGTCCCGGTTCCGTTCGGTCTCCAGCGCGGCCAGCGCCCGGTGCAGCGGGAGGTAGGCGTCCACGGCGCTCACCCCCTGCTCCCGGGAGCTGCCGTGCGCGGCCTTCCCGGGCACGGCGAGCCGGAACGTCAGCGCGCCCGCGTTGGCGGTGATCAGGGTGCCGGCGGTGGGTTCGGCGATGACGCAGGCGTCACCGCCGTGGCCGCGCCGCAGCGTGCCGAACGCGCCGAGGCCGCCGTCCTCCTCGCCGACCACGAAGTGCGCGGCGACCCGGCCGCGCAGCCGGATCCCCGCCGCCCGTATCGCGGCGAGCGCGGCGAGGTGCGCCGCGAGCCCGGCCTTCATGTCGCACGCCCCGCGCCCGTGCACCACGTCCCCCGTCACCCGCGGCACGTACGGGTCCCCGGCCCACGCGGCCAGGTCTCCCGGCGGTACGACGTCGACGTGCCCCTGGAGGATCAGCGTGGGCCCGTCGCCCCCGTCGGGCGTGGTGCCGACCAGCCCCCAGGCCTCCTCGCGCGGCGCCTCCGTGCCGGGGAACTCCGGGTCGGCGCGCAGCGCGGGCAGGTCCATCGACCACAGGTCGACGTCCATCCCCAGCCACTCCAGCCGCCCGGCGAGCTGATGCTGCAGCTCGGACTCGGCGGCGCTCCCCGTGACGCTCGGTACGGAGATCAGTTCCTTCAGCGTCCGCGCCGTGGCCGCCTCGTCGACCGCCGACAGTGCCGCGGCCTCGTCGTCCGTGAGCATGCGCCCCTCCCCTTCCTCCCCCGGGGCGACCCGTCACCGCCCCCGCATCCATACCTGCGCCGGGCGCGGACCGGCTACGCCTCCGAGTGCACCCGGTCCGCCGTCGCCCCGGCGACCGTGAACCCGGTGACCGTGCCGCCGCCCTCCCGCCGGAAGGCGTACGGCGCGCCGCCGTGGGCGAGGGCGACCTCGCGGACGATGGACAGGCCGAGACCCGAGCCGGGCAGGGAACGGGCGTCGGCGGCGCGGTAGAAGCGGTCGAAGACGCGGGTCAGGTCGTCGTCGGCGATGCCCGGCCCCCGGTCGCGCACCTCCACCCGGACCGTGCCCGGGCGGGCCGGGCCCGCGATGCGGATCTCGACCGGGGCGCGGCCCTCCCGGTCGAACTTCACCGCGTTCTCGACCAGGTTGGACAGCGCCCGGGTGAGCATCCCGGGCCGCCCGTCGGTCGTGGTGTCGCCGCTGGCGTGCACCACGACCTCCCGGCCCGTGCGCCGCCGCGCGGTGCCCGCCACGTCCTCGGCGACGTCCGTGAGGTCGACCCGCTGCGGCGGCTCGGTGTCGGACTGCCCGGCGGCGAGGTCGACCAGCTCGTTGACCAGGTCGGTCAGCTCGCGGGCCTCCTCGGCGAGGTCCGTGACGAGTTCCTCGCGGCTGTCCGGCGGGAGTTCGTCGATGCGGCGCAGCAGCGAGATGTTGGTGCGCAGCGAGGTGAGCGGGGTGCGCAGCTCGTGCCCCGCGTCCTGGACCAGCCGGCGCTGGTCCTCCTCGGACTGGGCGAGCCGGCCCAGCATCCGGTCGAAGGCGCGGCCGAGGCGCCCCACCTCGTCGTAGCCGGCCACCGGCACCTGGATGCCGAGCCGGCGGGTGCGGGCGACGGCCTCGGCGGTGTGGGTGAGCACCACCAGGCGGCGGGTGATGCGCCGGGCCAGCCACCAGCCGAACAGGCCCGCGCCGACCACCACGGCCGCCATCAGCAGCAGCGTGCGCCGCTGCAGCGCCCGCAGCAGGTCCTCGGTGTCGCTGAACTCCTGCGCGACCTGCACCGCGCCCCTGCCGCCGCCCAGGGAGACGGTCGCGACCCGGTAGACGTCGTCGCCGACGTCGACACCCGCGTGCACGACCACGTCCCCGGCGTCGGCGGAGCCCGCGATGCGGCGGTCGGCGTCGACCACCGGCAGCCCGGGGTCGCCCGGGTCGACGATCCCGCCGTCCGGCCCGAGCACCTGCACGTCGGTCCGCGCCGGGCGCACCAGGTCGTGGCCGGGCGCGGCGGAGGAGAAGTCGTGCGGCGACATCCGGTTCGTCCGGACCTCGCCCCGCAGGTCCCGCACCACCTCGTCGAACACGGACTGCTGGTCCACCCGCACCAGCCGCGCGGCCGCGTTGTACGACAGGAAGCCGATGAGCAGCGTGACGGTGGCGGTCACCGCGGCGAACGCGACCGCGAAGGTGGTGCCGAGCGACAGCAGGCGCAGCCGGTGGCGCGGGACGGCCGGTCCGCGCGCACCGCCGGCGGTCACTCAGCCCTCCCGCAGGACGTAGCCCACGCCGCGGACCGTGTGGATCAGCTGGGGGGCGCCGGGCTCGTCGAGCTTGCGGCGCAGGTAGCCGACGTAGACGGCGAGGTTCTTGGAGCCGGGGCCGAAGTCGTAGCCCCAGATGCGGTCGTAGATGGTGGAGTGCTCGAGGACGACGCCGGCGTTGCGGATCAGCAGCTCCAGCAGCTCGAACTCGGTGCGGGTCAGCTCCAGCTCGCGGTCGCCGCGCCAGACCCGGCGCGCCTGCGGGTCCATACGCAGCCCGGCCGCCTCCAGGCAGCGCCCGGAGGGTGCCGGTCCGGGGGCCTCCGGCTGCTCGGGCTCCGCGGTCACGGGCGCCGCGCGGCGCAGCAGGGCGCGCAGCCGGGCGAAGACCTCCTCGACGTCGAAGGGCTTGACGACGTAGTCGTCGGCGCCCGCGTCGAGTCCGGCGATCCGGTCGGCGGTCTCCACCAGCGCGGTCAGTATCAGCACCGGGGTGCGGTCGCCCTCGGCGCGCAGCACCCGGCACACCTGGAGGCCGTCGATGCCCGGCATCATCACGTCGAGCACCAGGACGTCGGGCCGGGTGCGGTGGGCCTGCGCGAGGGCCTCGACGCCGTCGGCGACGGCCGTGACGTGGTAGCCCTCCAGGGTCAGCGCGCGCTCCAGCGCGTTGCGGATGGCGCGGTCGTCTTCGGCGAGCAGAACGGTGTGCGGCACCCGCACAGTGTGCCAAGCCGCCGGGGCCGGGCGGCCCCGGCGGCGGCCGGGTGGCGTGCTTCTTACCGCTGTCTCACCCGCCGGGACGCAGCGCGGCGAGCCGCTCCTCGAAGGGGGTCACGCTCTCGAACGTGTCCTTCCTGGGCACCGGAGCACCCGCCCCGCCCCCCTGCCGCCCCGGCCCCCGGCCGGTGGGCGGTCCCTGCCGGGACCCCGCGTCACCGGGGCCGGCGGCCGCCCCCGCCGACGGCTGACCCTCGGCGGTTTCCGACCCGGCCCCCGCCGACGGGTGACCGTCAACGGTTCCCGACCCAGCCGGGCCCCGGCCCACCGGCGCCTGCGGGAACCTCGGGCCGCCGGGGACGGGCGACGGACGGCCCGCCGCAGGCGTCTGGCGCGGGAAGGAACGGGCCGCCGAGGTGGCCGACATCAGCGCGGCCAGTTCACCGGCCGCCCGTTCGATCCGCCCGTCGAGACCCTCGGCGCCCCAGTCCTCGGAGGCCGCGTAGACCCCGGTCGGGACGACGACGGCCCGCAGGTAGGCGAAGAGCGGCCGCAGCGCGTGGTCCAGCACCAGCGAGTGCCGTGCGCTGCCGCCGGTCGCCGCGATCAGCACCGGCGTGCCCGCCAGGGCGTCGGCGTCGGTGGAGCTCAGCGCGTCGAAGAAGGACTTGAACAGCCCGCTGTACGACGCGGAGAACACCGGGGTGACCACGATCAGCCCGTCGGCCCCGGTCACCGCGTCGAACGCCTCCGCGAGCGCCGGGCCGGGGAAGCCGTTGGTGAAGGTGTGCGCGATCTCCACGGCGAGGTCCCGCAGCTCGATCACGCGGACGTCGGCGCGGCCCGGCTCGGGGGCGGTCGCGGCCGGGGCGGCGACCGCGGCGAGCCGGTCGCCGAGCAGCCGTGTGGAGGACGGCACGCTCAGCCCGGCCGACACGACGACGATCCTCATGTCCGCGCTCCTTCCCGGTCCTTCGCGGTGTCCTCGGCGGTGTTCCTCCCGCCGGCGAGCAGCGAGGCGTGGGTGGGCGCCTCGGGCACGTCCGCCGGGCGGTCCTTCGCGAACTCCTTCCGCAGCACCGGCACGACTTCCTCGCCCAGCAGGTCGAGCTGCTCCAGCACCGTCTTCAGCGGCAGACCGGCGTGGTCCATCAGGAACAGCTGGCGCTGGTAGTCGCCGGCGTAGTCGCGGAAGGACAGCGTCTTCTCGATGACCTGCTGCGGGGAGCCCACGGTCAGCGGGGTCTGCGCGGTGAACTCCTCCAGCGACGGCCCGTGCCCGTAGACCGGGGCGACGTCGAAGTAGGGGCGGAACTCGCGCACCGCGTCCTGGGAGTTCTTCCGCATGAACACCTGACCGCCGAGGCCGACGATCGCCTGCTCGGGGGTGCCGTGCCCGTAGTGGGCGTAACGGGCCCGGTACAGCTCGACCATGCGCTTGGTGTGGTCGGCCGGCCAGAAGATGTTGTTGTGGAAGAAGCCGTCGCCGTAGTACGCGGCCTGCTCGGCGATCTCCGGCGAGCGGATGGAGCCGTGCCAGACGAACGGCGGCACGCCGTCCAGCGGGCGGGGCGTGGAGGTGAAGCCCTGCAACGGAGTGCGGAACTTCCCCTCCCAGTCGACGACGTCCTCGCGCCACAGGCGGTGCAGCAGGGCGTAGTTCTCGACGGCGAGGTTGATGCCCTGGCGGATGTCCTGGCCGAACCAGGGGTAGACCGGGCCGGTGTTGCCCCGGCCCATCATCAGGTCCACCCGGCCGTCGGCCAGGTGCTGGAGCATCGCGAAGTCCTCGGCGATCTTCACCGGGTCGTTGGTGGTGATCAGCGTGGTGGAGGTGGAGAGGATCAGCCGCTCGGTGCGGGCCGCGATGTAGCCGAGCATGGTGGTCGGTGAGGACGGCACGAACGGCGGGTTGTGGTGCTCACCGGTCGCGAAGACGTCCAGGCCCACCTCCTCGGCCTTCAGCGCGATGGCGACCATGGCCTTGATCCGCTCGCGCTCGGTCGGCGTGCGCCCCGTCGTCGGGTCGGGGGTGACGTCCCCGACGCTGAAGATTCCGAACTGCATGGCCGCTCACCCTCCAGGTTGTTTACGCTTCAACTATACCCCTGGAACGACACCCCGGCCCGTCCTATTCCATCCGTCGCGGCTCCCCCGCCCGCAGCCGGGCCGCCTGCTCGGCGCCGTACTCCGTCGTGCGCCGCATGTGCTCCACGAACAGCTCCAGCTCACCGTCGTCCAGGTCGTCGAACAGCGCGAACCAGCCGTCCCCGACCCGCTCCCACATCCGCCCCACCTCGGCGGCCCGCTCCGGCACCGGCGCGACCAGCACCAGCCGCCGGTCGGCCGCGTCCCGCTCCCGGACCACGTACCCCGCCCGCTCCAGCCGGTCCACCAGCCGCGTCGCCGACCCGGTGGTCAGACCCGTCAGCTCCGCGATCCGGCCCGTGGTCACCGGGCCGCGCTCCAGGGTGAGCAGGTTCAGACACTGCAGGTCCGTCGGATGCAGCCCCAGACGGTCGGCGAGGGCCTGGTTGAACAGGGCGTACGACGCCATGTACCGCCGGGCCACCACGCCGAGCTCCGCCAGCAGCCGCGACCGCGCGTCCGTGGGCGACCCCGTCCCCATGACACCCCTCACCCGTCCGTCCGCTCCGTCCGTCACGGGGCATGTATCCCCGGCGCACCCGGTCCCAGGCACCCTCCAACAGGTGACACGGTCCGGACGTGCGAGGCTGCGGCCATGCTGATCCTCCGCTCCGCCGCCCTGTTCGTCCTCGCCGCGATCCTGGAGATCGGCGGCGCCTGGCTGGTCTGGCAGGGCGTCCGCGACCACCGCGGGTGGATGTGGGCGGCCGGCGGGGTCCTCGCCCTCGGCGCCTACGGCTTCGTGGCCACCTTCCAGCCCGACGGGCAGTTCGGCCGGGTGCTCGCCGCGTACGGCGGCATCTTCGTCGCCGGCTCGATCCTGTGGGGCGTGGTCGCCGACGGCTACCGCCCGGACCGCTGGGACATCACCGGCGCCCTGGTGTGCCTCGCCGGGATGGCCGTCATCATGTGGGCCCCGCGGAGCGGCTGAACCGGCTCGCGCACGGGCTCCGCGCACCGCCCCCGAGGACTCCCCGGCCCCCGCTTATGCTGGCCGGGCGACGGCCCCGCCCGCGCCCGCTGCGCGCCCGCGCCGGCCGTCCGCCCGTCCGCCCTCACCACCGCTCGCCCGAGGAGCAGCCCATGGCCACCGCCGTACCGCCCGCCGCGTCCCGTATCGCCGTCGTCACGGGAGCGAGCAGCGGGATCGGTGCCGCCACGGCGCGCCGGCTCGCCGAGGCCGGGTACCGCGTCGTCCTCACCGCCCGCCGCAAGGACCGCATCGAGGCGCTCGCCGAGGAGCTGACCGCGGCCGGCCACTCGGCGACGGCGTACCCCCTCGACGTCACCGACCGCGCCGCCGTGGACGAGTTCGCCACCGCGTTCAAGACCGTCGGCGTGCTGGTCAACAACGCGGGCGGCGCCCTCGGCGCGGACCCGGTCGCCACCGGCGACCCGCAGGACTGGCGCACGATGTACGAGACCAACGTCATCGGCACCCTCAACCTCACCCAGGCCCTGCTGCCCAAGCTGGACGCGAGCGGCGACGGCACGGTCGTGGTCGTCTCCTCCACCGCCGGCCACGCCACCTACGAGGGCGGCGCGGGCTACGTCGCCGCCAAGCACGGCGCGCACGTCCTCGCCGAGACCCTGCGCCTGGAGATCGTCGGCCGCCCGGTGCGCGTCATCGAGATCGCGCCCGGCATGGTGAAGACCGAGGAGTTCGCCCTGACCCGGTTCGGCGGCGACGCCGAGAAGGCCGCCAAGGTCTACCAGGGGGTCGCCGAGCCCCTCACCGCGGACGACGTGGCCGAGACCGTCACCTGGGCGGTGACCCGCCCGCCGCACGTCAACATCGACCTGCTGGTCGTCCGCCCGCGGGCCCAGGCGTCCAACACCAAGGTGCACCGGGAGGCGTGATGACCACGGACGGCGGGACGGCCGAGGGCGCCGCCCCGGACGGCGGCGGGACCACGGACGGCGAGCGCCGCCGCCTCGCCCTGGAGAAGAAGCGTGAGCGCTACGTCTGGTACTACCTCGGCTACTTCCTCTTCGGCATCCACATCGTGGCGTTCGTGATGATCTACGCGGTGAAGCACGCCAAGTAGGCCCATCCTGTACGGGTACGGGGGACCCCGACACCGAGGAGGACGGGCCATGCGCGACGTGACCTACGCGATGAGCATCTCGCTCGACGGCTACATCACCGGGCCGGACGGCGGCCTCGACTGGTCGGCGCCCGACCCGGACGTCTTCCGCTTCTGGATCGACGAGACCCGAAAGCTCGGCGTCCATCTGCTCGGCCGGCGGCTCTACGAGACGATGCTCTACTGGGAGACCGCCGCCGACGACCCGTCACTCGGTGACGCGGAGCGCGAGTGGACCGACGTGTGGAACCCCCTGCCCAAGGTGGTCTTCTCCCGCACGCTGACAGAAGTGAGGGGCAACGCCCGCCTGGCCTCCGGCAGCGTCGCCGAGGAGATCGCACGACTGCGGAAGGAGCCGGGCGAGGGCGAGATCGCGATCGGCGGACCGACCCTCGCCGCCGAGGCCGCCGCGGCGGACCTGATCGACGAGTACCGCACGGTGGTCCACCCGGTCCTGGTCGGCGGCGGCACCCGTTACTTCCCCCACGACGAACGCCGCGTCACCCTCGACCTCGTCGAGACCCGCGCCCTCACCCCGAACGTGCTGTACACGCGCCACCGCGTGCGGAGGTGACCCCGCACGCGGCGGACGCTCAGCCCTTGACGCACACAACCTGCTTCAGCTTCGCGACGACCTCCACGAGGTCCCGCTGCTGGTCGATGACCTGCTCGATCGGCTTGTAGGCGGCCGGGATCTCGTCGACCACGCCGGAGTCCTTACGGCACTCCACGCCCCGCGTCTGCTCCTCCAGGTCCTTCGCCGTGAAGCGCCGCTTCGCCGCGTTGCGGCTCATGCGCCGACCCGCGCCGTGCGACGCGGAGTTGAAGGACGCCGTGTTCCCCAGACCCTTCACGATGTACGAGCCGGTGCCCATCGAGCCCGGGATGATCCCGTACTCGCCGGACCCCGCGCGGATCGCGCCCTTGCGGGTGACGAGCAGGTCCATGCCGTCGTAGCGCTCCTCGGCCACGTAGTTGTGGTGCGCGCTGATCTCCTGCTCGAAGGTCGGCTTCGCCTTCTTGAACTCCTTGCGGACCACGTCCTTCAGGAGCGCCATCATGATCGAGCGGTTGTACTTCGCGTACTCCTGGGCCCAGAACAGGTCGTTACGGTACGCCGCCATCTGCGGGGTGTCCGCGACGAAGACCGCGAGGTCGCGGTCGACGAGGTTCTGGTTGTGCGGGAGATTCTGGGCGACCCCTATGTGGTGCTCGGCCAGTTCCTTGCCGATGTTGCGGGAACCGGAGTGCAGCATCAGCCAGACGGAACCGACCGTATCGGTGCACACCTCGACGAAATGATTCCCGGACCCCAGTGTTCCCATCTGCTTCGTCGCCCGCTCCTCGCGGAACTTCACCGCGTCCGCGACCCCGCCGAAGCGGGTCCAGAAGTCGTCCCAGCCGCCCGTCGCGAAGCCGTGCAGCCGGCCCGGGTCGACCGGGTCGCCGTGCATACCCCGGCCGACCGGGATGGCCTGCTCGATCCGCGAGCGCAGCCGGGACAGGTCGCCCGGCAGGTCGTTCGCCGTCAGGGAGGTCTTCACCGCGGACATGCCGCAGCCGATGTCGACGCCCACCGCCGCCGGGCACACCGCGCCCCGCATCGCGATGACCGAGCCGACCGTCGCACCCTTGCCGTAGTGCACGTCCGGCATGACGGCCAGGCCCTCGATCCAGGGCAGGGTGGCGACGTTGCGCAGCTGCTGGAGCGCGCCCTCCTCCACCGTCGCCGGGTCCGTCCACATGCGGATCGGCACCTTCGCACCCGGCAGTTCCACGTACGACATGAGGTCCCCATTCCCCCGGAAAATGTACAGAAGTCGAAAACCGCAAAACCGGCGCCAAGGTCGACGAAAAGGGATGACGGACCGGCGTCCACGGCAGTGCGTGCGATACACATTGTCTGCGAACGGCGCCCCCCTGCGGCAAGCGATTAACCAGCGGGGACACTGGACAGACCCGGCGGGCCGCGGCCCGCACCCACCGTCGAGAGGACCCGACCGTGCAGCGGAAGGCGTACGTACCCGGCGTCGCCGCGCTCCTGATGGCCGTACTGGCCGGCTGCACCGGAAGTTCCGACAGCGGAGGGCAGTCGGACAACTCCAACCCCGGCAGCGCCGGTACGGCGTCGCAGGCGGCGCAGCCCGGCAGGTACGCCACCCTTCCCGAGCCGTGCGGCGCGGTCGACGCCCGGACGCTGGAGGAACTCCTGCCCGGCCTCACGGAGTTGACGGACGAGCAGCTGCGGGAGAAGGCGTACGGGGGCGAGGCGACGCTCACCTACGACACCGACCGCAAGGTGGGCTGCCGTTGGAAGGTGGAGTCGACGGCGGCGACCGACCGGCTGCTGGTCGACCTGGAGCGGGTCGTGTCCTACGACAACGCGGTGAGCGACGACGCCCAGGCCGAGGAGCTGTTCGCGCGGATGCAGACGGCGGCGCGGCTGCCCGTGCCGACGGTGACGGGGTCGGGCTCGCCCTCCCCGTCGGCGACCGGTCCGACGGGCCCGGCCGCCACCGGCACGCCCGCGGCGCCCGGTTCGTCCCCGGCCTCCTCGACCGCCTCGCCGTCCGTCGCGCCGTCCGATCTCCAGCCGCGGGTGCTGGAGGACCTGGGCGACGAGGCGTTCCTCGACGACGCCCTCGACAGCTCCGGTTCGACCGCTCAGGAGCGCACCGTGACTGTGGCGTTCCGCACGTCCAACGTCATCGTCACCATCGAGTACGCGGAGCAGCCGGTGACCGTCGGCGCGGTGCCGGACAGCAAGGAAATGCAGGACAGAGCCCGGAAACTGGCCGCCGAGCTGTCCGACTCGCTGGGCGGCTGAGCCTCGTTCACCGCCCCTTCACCCTCTGCGCGAAGCCCCCGAAGTACGGCCGTACGGGTGACGGGGCGCGTACCGTGACCCCTCGGACACCGTTCCGACCGCAGGGAACACGAGCGTCATGAGTGAAGGAACCATGCAGCGACGAGCACAGCGAGAGCAGCCCGAGCGAGCCAAGCGCCTGACCCGCGTCCTTGTCTGCGCGGCAGCCGTCCCCGTGATGCTGGTCGCCTCCGGCTGCTCCTCGGACTCCGGCTCCGAAGGCGGCGGGGACAAGGCCGCGAGCGCCTCCGCGTCGGCGAGCCCGTCCCCGACCGTGCAGGCGGCGGCGTACCGGACGCTGCCCGAGGCGTGCGGCGTGCTGACGAAGAAGACCCTCAAGGATCTGGCGCCGAAGGCCAAGTCGGGCAAGGAGGGCGGCTCCGACGACGTGGCCTCGCGGGCCAGCTGCTCCTGGAGCAGCCTGGACAACAACGGGGTCAAGGGGTCGCAGTTCCGCTGGCTGAACGTGTCGCTGATGCGTTTCGAGTCGGACACCACGCGCGGCCCGGGCGAGAAGCTGGCCGAGGAGTACTACGACAAGCAGGTGCGTGCCGCCCGGGTGGTGGAGGGCGCGAAGGGCGTCCGCGCGGTGCCGGTGGCCGGCACCGGGGACGAGGCGACCTCGGTGAGCTACGACCTGAAGAAGAAGGAAGGCACCTTCAAGCAGCAGACGGTCGTGGCGCGCGTGGAGAACGTGGTCGTCACCCTCGACTACAACGGCGCGGGTCTGGCCGGCGACAAGACGCCGGACGCGGCGGCGCTGCTGTCGGACGCCAAGAAGGCGGCCAGGGAGGCCGTCCTCTCGGTGACGAGGGCGAACGGCTCGGCGTCGGCGAGTGGTTCGCCGTCCGCGCCGGCGTCGGGGAAGCCGTCCGCACCGGCCTCCGGGTCGGCCTCGGCGTCGACCGCCGGCAAGAGCTGAGCCGCCTCATCAGGAACCGGCCACCCGTTCCCCGCACACATGTGCCACTCTGTTGCGCGCAACAACATGCACTGGGAGGGGAGTACGGGTGGCCGCGCCACTGCAGCTGACACGGATGCACCGGGTTCTCATCGGCGTGGTCGTCACCGGTGCCGTCGTCATCGCCGGGATCGGCTTCGCCGGTTCGTACGCGGCGGTCCGTGAACTGGCCCTGCAAAAGGGCTTCGGCAACTTCAGCTACGTCTTTCCGATCGGCATCGACGCGGGTATCTGCGTGCTGCTGGCGCTGGATCTGCTGCTGACGTGGATCCGTATCCCGTTCCCGCTGCTGCGGCAGACGGCGTGGCTGCTGACGGCCGCGACGATCGCGTTCAACGGTGCCGCCGCCTGGCCGGATCCGCTCGGTGTGGGCATGCACGGCGTGATCCCGGTGCTGTTCGTGGTCTCCGTGGAGGCGGCCCGGCACGCCATCGGCCGGATCGCCGACATCACCGCCGACAAGCACATGGAGGGCGTCCGGCTGACCCGCTGGCTGCTCTCGCCGGTGCCGACGTTCCTGCTGTGGCGCCGTATGAAGCTGTGGGAGCTGCGCTCCTACGAGCAGGTGATCAAGCTGGAGCAGGAGCGGCTGGTCTATCAGGCCCGGCTGCGGTCCCGTTTCGGCCGCGCCTGGCGGCGCAAGGCCCCGGTCGAGTCCCTGATGCCGCTCCGCCTCGCCAAGTACGGCGTCCCCCTGGCCGAGACGGCCCCGGCGGGCCTGGCGGCGGCGGGCATCGAGCCGGCGCTGCTGCCTCCGGCGCCCGAGCGGTCCGAGCGGTCCGAGCAGGCCCGGTCCGGTGTCCCCGCGGAGCCCGCCCGCGCGGCGACACCTCCCGGCGAGCAGCGCCTGGAGCTGGAGGGGAACCAGCGCCCCGGGGACGAGGAGGCGGCCCCCAACAACCCGTGGCTGCACGCCCGCGACCCGCAGACGGTCGAGTACCACGGCGGCTACGACCCCTCGTACGACCCGGACGAGGAGTACGTCCGCTGGATGGCGGAGCAGCAGCAGGCCGAGCAGTACGCGGACCAGTTCCAGGAGGAGCCCCCGCTCCAGGAGCCCGCTCCGGAGGAGACCGGCACGTTCCCGATCCCGGTGATCCCGGGCGGCCGCACCCGGGAGCTCGGGGAGGGCGGCAACCCGTCCGCCGACCCGGACGAGGAGGAGTACTACCAGGTGTTCCGCCAGTCCATAGACGGCAGTTACCCCACTCCCCGCGTCCTCGGTGACAACATCCAGACGACCTACGGCACGTCGCTGGCCCCCGGCGTCCTGAAGGACCTGGTGGAACGTTTCCAGAAGCGCCACATGGCGGAGCTGGAGGAGGACCACATCGCCTGATGTCAGGAGCCGGGCCGGCCGTACGGCCCGGCGGCTCGCAGCGCGAAGGGGGCGCCCGGCATGTCGCCGGGCGCCCCCTTCGTCGTCGGTGCGTGGTCCGCGTCCGCGCGTCCCCGTCAGTCCCCGAGGAGGGTCCGCACCCGCTCCTGGCCCACGGCGAGGAGCAGCGTGGGCAGACGCGGGCCGGTGTCGCGGCTCACCAGGAGCTGGTAGAGCAGCGCGAAGAAGGACCGCTGGGCGGTCTTGATCTCCGGCGGCAGCTCCTTGGGCGTGGCGTCGGCGGGGAAGCCCGCCTGGACCTTCGGGACGCCGTAGACGAGGTGGGTCAGACCGTCCAGGGACCAGTTGGCGGCGAGGCCCTCGAGCAGCAGCCGCAGGGACTGCCGCGCCTGCTCGTCGAGCGACTTCAGCAGTTCCGCGTCGGGCTCGTCGCGGACGATGGTGCGCTGGTCGGCGGGGACGTGGGTGTTGATCCACGCCTCGGCCTTGTCGTAGCGCGGGCGGGCCTCGTCGAGCGTGCCGAGCGGGTTCGCCGGGTCGAGGTCGCTGAGGATGCGCAGCGCCTGGTCCTCGTGGCCGGCGGTGATGTCGGCCACCGAGGCCAGCGTGCGGTACGGCAGCGGCCGGGGCGTGCGCGGCAGCTCACCGCTCGCCGTGCGCACCGCGCGGGAGTGCGCGGCGGCGTCGGCGGGCAGCACGGAGCCGTCGGCCACCTTGGCGTCCAGGCGGTCCCACTCGTCGTAGAGGCGCTGGATCTCCTGGTCGAAGGCGATCTTGAAGGACTGGTTCGGCCGGCGGCGGGCGTACAGCCAGCGCAGCAGCTGCGGCTCCATGATCTTCAGGGCGTCGGCCGGGGTCGGCACACCGCCCTTGGACGACGACATCTTCGCCATGCCGCTGATCCCGACGAAGGCGTACATCGGGCCGATCGGCTGCTTGCCGCCGAAGATCCCGACGATCTGCCCGCCCACCTGGAAGGACGAGCCCGGCGAGGAGTGGTCCACGCCGCTGGGCTCGAAGATCACGCCCTCGTAGGCCCAGCGCATCGGCCAGTCGACCTTCCAGACCAGCTTGCCGCGGTTGAACTCGCTCAGCCGGACCGTCTCCGAGAAGCCGCAGGCGGTGCAGGAGTAGGTCAGCTCGGTGGAGTCGTCGTCGTAGGAGGTGACGGTGGTGAGGTCCTTCTCGCAGTTGCCGCAGTACGGCTTGTACGGGAAGTATCCGGCGGAGCCGGAGCTGCCGTCGTCCTCGGCGGCGGCGCCGGAGCCCTCGGCGGCCTCCAGCTCGGCCTCGTCGGCCGGCTTCTGCTGCTTCTTCGCCGGGGCCTTCTTGGTGCGGTACTGGGCGAGGATCGCGTCGATGTCGCCGCGGTGCCGCATGGCGTGCAGGATCTGCTCGCGATAGGTGCCGGAGGTGTACTGCTCGGTCTGGCTGATCCCGTCGAACTCCACGCCCAGCTCGGCCAGCGACGCGACCATCGCGGCCTTGAAGTGCTCGGCCCAGTTCGGGTGCGGGGAGCCCTTCGGGGCGGGGACGGAGGTCAGCGGCTTGCCGATGTGCTCGGCCCACGACTCGTCCACGCCGGGGACGCCCGCCGGGACCTTGCGGTAGCGGTCGTAGTCGTCCCAGGAGATCAGATGGCGGACCTGGTGGCCGCGGCGGCGGATCTCGTCGGCGACCAGGTGCGGGGTCATGACCTCACGCAGGTTGCCCAGGTGGATGGGGCCGGAGGGGGACAGCCCGGACGCGACGACCACCGGAGCGGCAGCGCCCGATGTTTTCGCGCCCGGGGCCCGACGCTCCGACTCCTCGATGACCTCATCCGCGAAACGGGAGACCCAGTCGGTGGTCTCGGTGCTCTGAGCCACGATCGGCACGTCCTTCTTTCTGCTCGGGCAGCCGGTACGGTCGCACGGCTGACCGTGCCATTCTCCCAGCTCCCCCGGCCACCGCGAAAACGCGCCTTTTCACCGGCCCGCGCGGCGCCCGCACAGGGCACCGCGCCACGCGGCGCCCCCGGTCGGCGCCCTCGCGCACGGAAAAACCGCTTTACCCCCCATGGGATACTGGCCGTGTCTATCTGAACCCACGAGGAGAACGGCACCCACTCCATGGCCTCGGTCACATCGCTCACCGATCTCGTCAGCAAGCAGCTCACGTCCGCCCTCTCCGCCACCCGGCCGGAGGCGTCCGCGGACCCGCTGCTGCGACGCAGCGACAGGGCGGACTTCCAGGCCAACGGCATCCTCGCGCTGGCGAAGAAGGCGAAGGCGAACCCGCGGGAGCTGGCGACCGAGGTCGTCTCGCACCTCACCACCGGCGACGTGATCAAGGACGTCGAGGTCTCCGGCCCCGGCTTCCTCAACATCACGATCGCCGACCGGGCGATCACCGGGAACCTGGCCGCGCGGTACGCGGACGACACGGACCGCCTCGGCGTGCCGCTCGCCGCCGAGCCGGGCACCACGGTGATCGACTACGCCCAGCCGAACGTGGCCAAGGAGATGCACGTCGGCCACCTGCGCTCCGCGGTGATCGGCGACGCCCTGCGCGGCATCCTCGACTTCACCGGTGAGAAGACGATCGGCCGGCACCACATCGGCGACTGGGGCACCCAGTTCGGCATGCTCATCCAGTACCTGCTGGAGCACCCGGGCGAGCTGCGGCCGGCGTCCGAGGTCGACGGCGAGCAGGCCATGTCGAACCTCAACCGGGTCTACAAGTCCTCGCGGGCGCTGTTCGACGCCGACGAGGAGTTCAAGGAGCGGGCACGCAAGCGGGTCGTCGCCCTGCAGTCCGGCGACAAGGAGACCCTCGAGCTGTGGCAGCAGTTCGTGGACGAGTCGAAGGTCTATTTCTACTCCGTCTTCGAGAAGCTGGACATGGAGATCCGCGACGACGAGATCGTCGGCGAGTCCGCGTACAACGAGGGCATGCCTCAGACCGCGCGGATGCTGGAGGAGATGGGCGTCGCGGTCCGCTCCGAGGGCGCGCTGGTGGTGTTCTTCGACGACATCCGCGGCAAGGACGACCAGCCGGTCCCGCTGATCGTGCAGAAGGCCGACGGCGGCTTCGGCTACGCGGCCTCCGACCTCACCGCGATCCGAAACCGGGTCTTCGACCTGCGCGCGACGACCCTGCTGTACGTGGTCGACGTGCGGCAGTCCCTGCACTTCAAGATGGTCTTCGAGACGGCCCGCCGGGCCGGCTGGCTGGGCGACGACGTCACCGCGCACAACATGGGCTACGGCACGGTGCTGGGCGCGGACGGCAAGCCGTTCAAGACCCGTGAGGGCGAGACCGTACGGCTGGAGGACCTGCTGGACGAGGCCGTGCAGCGGGCGGCCGAGGTCGTGCGGGAGAAGGCCAGGGACCTCACCGAGGACGAGATCCAGGAGCGGGCCGCGCAGGTCGGCATCGGCGCCGTGAAGTACGCGGACCTGTCGACGTCGCCGAACCGCGACTACAAGTTCGACCTGGACCAGATGGTCTCGCTGAACGGCGACACCTCGGTGTACCTGCAGTACGCGTACGCCCGTATCCAGTCGATCCTGCGCAAGGCCGGGGACGTGCGGCCCGCGGCCCACGAGGAACTCGAACTGCACGAGGCGGAGCGGGCGCTGGGGCTGCACCTGGACGCGTTCGGGGACACGGTGTTCGAGGCCGCCGCGGAGTACGCGCCGCACAAGCTGACGGCGTACCTGTACCAGCTGGCGTCGCTGTACACGTCGTTCTACGACAAGTGCCCCGTACTGAAGGCGGATTCGCCGGCGCAGGTGGAGAACCGCCTGTTCCTGTGCGACCTCACGGCCCGCACGCTCACCAAGGGCATGGCCCTGCTGGGCATCAGGACGCCCGAGCGCCTCTGACGACGGCACGGCACGACGCGACCGCGGCCCGTCCACTCCCTCGGGGGGAGCGGACGGGCCGCGGTCGTCGAGTCACCACTCCTCGGCGGAGCAGACAGCGGTTCCTGACCTTGCCGTCCAGGCCGCCCGCCGTCGGCGCCGAACCTCTCCGGCCGAAGCAGCAGGCGGTTACACCGTCCGTTCCCGCAGCGCCGCCCCCAGCCTCCGCAGTCCCTCCGCGATCTCCTCCGGGGTCTGGGTGACGAAGCACAGGCGGAGGGTGGAGCGGTCGGGTTCGCCGGCGTGGAAGGGGGCGCCGGGAACGTATGCCACGTCGTGCCGGACCACCTCGGGGAGCAGGGCCGTGGTGTCGTACGCCTCCGGGAGCCGCGCCCAGAGGAACATGCCGCCCTCGGGGCGGGTCCAGGACGAGCCGTCGGGGAGGGCGCCCGGGAGGCCGGTCAGCATGGCGTCCCGGCGCTCGCCGTACACGGCCGCCACCCGCCGGACGTGGGCGTCCAGGTCGCGGTCCGCGAGGTAGCGGGCCGCGGCGAGCTGGTTGACGGTCGGGGTGTGCAGGTCGGCGGCCTGCTTGGCGACGGCGCAGGCGCGGCGCAGCCCCTCGGGTGCGCGCAGCCAGCCCAGCCGCAGCCCGGGCGCCATGATCTTGGAGAGGCTGCTCAAAAGCACCGTGCGGTCCCCGGCCCCCGGGTGGGCGGCGATCCACGGCACCCGTTCGCCCTCGTAGCGCAGTTCGCCGTAGGGGTCGTCCTCGACGATCCACAGGCCGCGGCGGGCGGCGACCTCGGCGACGGCGGCCCGGCGGGCGGCGGGCATGGTGCGGCCGGTGGGGTTCTGGAAGGTGGGCACGGTGTAGAGCAGCTTGGGCCGCTCCCGCACCACCAGCTCCTCCAACGCCTCGGGGTCCAGCCCGTGTTCGTCGCCGGGGACGGCGACCACCCGTGCCCCGGCCAGCCCGAACGCCTGAAGTGCCGCGAGATAGCAGGGGTCTTCGACGAGGACCGTGTCGCCGGGTTCGAGCAGCGCGGTGGCGAGCAGGGACAGCGCCTGCTGGGAGCCGGTGGTGACGAGCAGGTCGTCCGGGTCGGTGGGCAGCCCGCGCACGGTGGTGCGTCCGGCGAGGGCGGCCCGCAGCGCCGGTTCGCCCTCGGTCGTGGAGTACTGCAGGGCCCGCTCGGGTGTCTCGGCGAGCACCGCCCGGTACGCGGCCGCGATGCCGTCGGCGTCGAACAGCTCCGGTGCCGGGAGACCGCCCGCGAAGTTGATCACCTCGGGGCGGGCGGTGACGGCCAGGATGTCCCGTACGGGCGAGCCGCCGACCGCGGAGGCCCGGGCGGCGAGCCTCGGGGTGGGGGCGAGGGCGGGCTCGGTGAGGGACATGACACGGCTCCTTCGGCTGGGACGGCGCGAGCCCGCAGCCTAGGAAAAAACGTGCGGTACACATGCGCCTTTCCGCGATCCGGACGTGCCGCCCTGCCGGTCGCGCTACTCGAGCTTGGTGGTCCCCTCCGGCACCCATCCGTCGCCGCCGACCGGGAACTCGTACGCCGGGCGGCCCTTGTTCCCGCTGGTGCGGAAGGGGCGGCCTTCGTCGTCGACGGTCAGCGTGCCGCTGCGGTCGCCGCTGGACCACTTCAGCTCCAGGTACCAGTCGACGTCGTACGCGGAGACCGAGGCGGTGATGTGGTACACCTCCGGGTCGGACTCGCTCACCTTGAACGGGAAGTCCTCGTTCCCCGGCTCCGGGGTGAGGGACGGCCGCGCCGAGTCCAGCGAGACGCCGAACGCCCGCGTCCGGACGCCGCCTCCACAGCCCACGCCGGGATAGGCCATGGTGTAGTCGTTCCAGGCGAGCGGCGCCCGCTTGCCCGCCACCCGCACGGTGAGGCCGTCGACGACCACCGTCTCGGGGCCGGTGCCCTGCACGGTGAGCCGCAGGTACTGCTGTCCCGAGGACACCGCGCCGTGCGCCGCCACCCAGCCCGCGGCACCCTCCTCGACCGGCGGGGGCTTCATCTCGCCCGCCGGCTTGTCGACCAGGTACCGCTGCGAGCAGGGGCTCTCCCAGGCGTACGGGTCCGCCCGCACGCTGACCGGCACTCCGCTCCTCTCCTCACCCTTGTCCGGCACCCCGGCGGGCGCGGAACCGGCGGGCGTCCTGGCCAGGTCCTTGTCCCGGCCCGAGGGGGACACGGAAGTGGTCGCACTGGGGGTGGAGGACGGCGAGGACGACGCGGGGGCGGTCTCCTCGGCGGTCACCCCGGCCGCGCCGACCGGGCGGTGGCGGCCACCGTCCCCGTCCCCGTCCTGGCCGCCGCCCGGCAGCCCGACGGCGAAGGTGACCCCGGCGGCCACGGCGGCCACCGCGATCCCGGCGAGGACGGCGGTACGGGTGCGGCGCCGGGCGGGGGCCGGGCTCGCCGTGCCGGGCGCATCGGCGTCCGTGGGGGCGCTCGACGGCGCCCCTGCTCCGGAGGGGCTGGTATGCGTTGGGCCGACCGGGGCAACGGGGGGCGCATCGGCCGGAGGCGTAACGGCTGAAGGCGTACCGGCTGAAGGAGCCTCAGCCGGAGGGGCTTCAGCCGGAGCAGCCTCGGCCGGGGGCGCGGCCTCGGAAGCCGCCTCCCCAGGTGCCGGACGCGCCTCCCCAGGTGCCGGGCCCGCCTCCCCCGGGGGCGTCTCGGCGGCAGCCGCCCCCGACGCCCCCTTCCGCCCCCGCGCCGCGTCCGCCAGCACCCACCGCCGGTGCAGCTCGACCAGTTCCTCGGGGCGTGCCTTGCACAGCCGGGCCAGCCGCTCCACCGGCGCGTAGTCGGCCGGCACCGCGTCGCCGTTGCAGTACCGGTGCAGGGTGGACGTACTCATGTGGAGCCGCTTGGCGAGGACGCCGTAACTGAGCCCCGACCGGTCCTTCAACTCCCGCAGAAGCGCCGCGAACTCCCCCGCCGCCGTCTCTTCCGCCACCGTTCCTCCATCCCCCGTGTCCCGTTCCACCGTTCCAGGGCAGGTCCGTTTCCCCTGGTCACAGCGCTGTGAGCATTCCAGCGTCCCACGTTGCCCGTCGACTGTGGCGGCCGGGACGGATCACGCCGCACGCTTCTGTCATCCAAGCACGCCGCTCCCGCCGACCGGTCGAGCGGCCGCGTCAGATCCCTTTCGACGACAAGGAATTCGCCATGCGCACGTCTCGCCTTCACCTGCTCGCCGCGGCCGGAGTCACCGTCGCCACGCTCGCCCTGACGGCCTGCCAGGACAGCACCGGCACCCGCGACGAAGGGGCCTCCGCCTCGCAGCCCGCCGCGAGCACGGGCACCTCCTCGCAGTCGCCCGCCGGGTCGTCCTCGGACGGCTCCGGCACCGACGCGAACGGCGGCTCCGCGAACGAGGCATCCGCGAACGGCGGCTCCGAGGCCGGCGCGGACACGTCCGGGAAGGGCGACTCCGGCGGCGGCAAGAGCGGCCAGGGCAGGAAGGAGGAGAAGGGCTCCGGCGACGCCAGCGCGTCCTTCACCTCCTGCAACGGCTCGAACACCGCCGTCTCCGCCCAGCCGGTCTCCCGCCCCGTCAACCACATGCTGATCACGGTGGAGAACACCGGTTCGAAGAACTGCAACCTCACCTACTACCCGGTGCTGCGGTTCGACGAGATGCAGTGGGTGCCGCAGCCGATCGAGGAGTCCAAGCCGCAGGCCGTGGTCACCCTGGCGCCGGGCGAGTCGGCGTACGCGGGGGTCCTGCTGTCGGCCGCCGACGGCAGCGGCTCGGGCGGTGCCACCGGCAAGAAGCTCGCCGTCGGCTTCCAGGGCCGCACGCCGAACTCCAGCGGCGGCCCCTCCGCGATCCCCGGCCTGCCGGCCAAGGGCGTGTACTACGACAGCAGCCTGACGGTGACGTACTGGCAGTACTCGATGGACGACGCCCTCGCCTACTGAGCGACGGCCGGCGTCACCGTGCGGCGTTCAGCTTCTGGGCCACTTCGGTGGCCCAGTAGGTGAGCACGGTGCGCGCGCCGGCCCGGCGGATGCCGGTCAGCGACTCGAGGATCGCCCGGTCCCGGTCGATCCAGCCCTTCTCGGCGGCGGCCTCGATCATCGAGTACTCGCCGGAGATCTGGTAGGCGACCACGGGCACGTCCACCGCGTCCGCGACCTTGGCGAGGACGTCCAGGTAGGGGCCGGCCGGCTTGACCATGACCATGTCGGCGCCCTCCTCCAGGTCGAGCGCCAGCTCGCGCATCGACTCGCGGAGGTTGGCCGGGTCCTGCTGGTAGGTGCGGCGGTCACCCTGCAGCGAGGAGCCGACGGCCTCCCGGAACGGCCCGTAGAAGGCGGACGCGTACTTGGCGGTGTAGGCGAGGATCGCGACGTCGTCCCGGCCGATCTGGTCGAGGGCGTCGCGGATGACGCCGATCTGCCCGTCCATCATTCCGCTCGGCCCGACCACGTGGGCGCCCGCGTCGGCCTGGACCTGCGCCATCTCGGCGTAGCGCTCCAGGGTGGCGTCGTTGTCGACCCGGCCCTGCGCGTCGAGGACCCCGCAGTGTCCGTGGTCGGTGAACTCGTCGAGGCACAGGTCGGACATGACGAGCAGGTCGTCGCCGACCTCGGCCCGCACGTCCCGCAGGGCCACCTGGAGGATGCCGTCCGGGTCGGTGCCCGCCGTGCCGGCACCGTCCTTCTTCGCGTCCTCGGGCACGCCGAACAGCATGATCCCGGAGACCCCGGCGGCGGCGGCCTCGGCCGCGGCCTTCTTCAGGCTGTCTCGGGTGTGCTGCACGACCCCCGGCATCGCCGAGATCGGCACCGGTTCCGCAGCGCCCTCGCGCACGAAGGCCGGGAGGATGAAGTCGGCGGGGTGCAGCCGGGTCTCGGCGACCATGCGCCGCATCACCGGGGAGGTACGCAGACGCCGCGGGCGCGTGCCGGGGAAGGATCCGTACGTCGTCATACCACCTACGCTACGCCCGCCCCACCCGTGCCTTTGCCGACGCCCAGTCGGCGCCCGACCGGTGCATCGACGCCCGGTCGGTGACCGGCCGGTGTGCCGCTGACGGCGCCCGGCCGGTGCCCGCCCCCAGCCGGTGCCGACGCCCGGTCGGCCCCCGGTCCGCGCCCGGCCCATGTGCGGCCGGTCATCCTCGGCCGGCGCGCGGCCCGGCCGGTGTGCCACCGGTGGTGCCCGGCAGGTCTCCGTGGCCCGCCGTGCCGGTCCCGCGCCCGGGGACCATGCCGGAGGAAGGACCCGGCGAGGGGCCCCGGACCATCGAGGTCCCGCGGCGCCGCCGCCGTCCCTCCGTACGCGCGCCGCGGAGGCCGTGATGACCACCCTGCACCACACGCCCGACCTGTTCGCCCTGGCGGAGATCCGCGGACCCGTGCTGCGCCCCGGCGACGACGGCTACGCCCGCGCGCACGCCGGACGCGATCTGCGCCCGCGACGCGGCCCATCTCCTGCAGTCGGTGGCGGTCGTCGCCACCCCGCCCGACGCACGGGCCGTCGAACGCGCCACGTCCGCCCTGCACACCGCGATGTCGCCGTACGGCACGGGCCGCACGATGGTCAACATCCACGGCACCCCGGGCGGGCCCGCCGACCGCGCCCGCGCCTGGACCCCGGAGGTCCATGACGACCTGCGGCGCCTCAAGGACACCTACGACCCCGACGGGCTCCTGCGTTTCGGCCACACACCCTGAGTCTCGCCCCCCTGAGCCTCGCTGCCCCCGTCACGCTCCCGTGCCGGACAATTCCCTGGTGTCCGCCCGAGCGGGGGCGGGGGCGCCGGCTTCACGGGAAAGGACCGCCATGCGACTGCGCTGTGCCGTGCTCGACGACTTCCAGGACGTCGCCACCACGATCGCCGACTGGAGCCCCGTACGGGACCGGGTGGACGTCACCTCCTTCACCGAGCACTTCGCCACCGAGGACGAACTTGCCACCGCCATGGCCGACTTCGACATCGTGGTGACCCTGCGCGAACGCGTGCCGTTCCCCGCGTCGCTGCTGGACCGGCTGCCCCGGCTGAAGCTGGTCGTCGCGTCCGGCATGCGCAACTCGGTCATCGACTACGCCGCCGCCGAACGCAACGGCGTCACCGTCTGCGGCACCCGCAGCTTCCCCACCCCGCCGGTGGAGCTGACCTGGGCACTGCTGCTCGGGCTCGCCCGCGGTCTGGTCACCGAGAACAACTCCGTGCGGGCGGGCGGCGCCTGGCAGTCGACGGTCGGTGCCGACCTGCACGGCCGTCACCTCGGGCTGCTCGGTCTGGGCAAGATCGGCAGCCGGGTGGCGCGGGTGGGTCTCGCCTTCGGCATGGAGGTCACGGCGTGGAGCCCGCACCTCACCAAGGAACGCACGGACGAGGTGGGTGTGGAACTCGCGCAGTCCAAGGAGGAGTTGCTGCGCGGCAGCGACTACGTCTCCCTGCACCTCGTCCTCGGCGACACCACCCGGGGCCTGCTCGGCGCTCCCGAGCTGGCTCTGATGAAGCCCAGCGCCTACCTGGTCAACACCTCCCGCGCGGGACTCGTCGACCAGGACGCCCTGCTCACGGCGCTGCACGAGGGCCGTATCGCGGGGGCGGCGGTGGACGTCTTCGACACCGAGCCGCTTCCCGCCGGCCACCCGATGCGCACGGCCCCCCGCCTGCTGGCCACCCCGCACCTCGGGTACGTCTCCCAGCTCAACTACCGCACGTACTACGGCGAGGCGGTCGAGGACATCGCGGCCTACCTGTCCGGCGCGCCGGTCCGCCGTCTCCACTGAACACCGGTTGTGGACCTGTCGGCCCGGCCCTCTTTGGCTCTGTCCACCGGGCCATGACGACACCAGGCTGGGAGAACCGACGATCCCCCGGAGGTTCTCTTGAGTGTCGCGTTCCTGCTGGCCGCCCTGGTCGTGGTGGTCACCCCCGGCACCGGCGTGGTCTACACGCTCGCCGCCGGGCTGTCCCACGGCCGGCGCGCGGGCCTGGTGGCCGCCTTCGGCTGCACGCTCGCCGTCGTCCCCCACCTGCTGGCCACCATCACCGGCCTCGCCGCGCTGCTGCACTCCAGCTCCGTCGCCTACGCGGTGGTGAAGTACCTGGGCGCGGCCTACCTGCTGTACATGGCGTGGGCGATGCTGCGCGACAAGGAGGCGTTCACCGTCCGGTCGGAGTCCGAGCCGCGCCCGGCGCTGCGGGTGATCACCTCCGCGATCCTGATCAACGTGCTGAACCCCAAGCCGGCGCTGTTCTTCGTCGCGTTCCTGCCGCAGTTCGTCCCCGCCGGGTCGTCCGGATCCGTCGGTCTGATGCTGCGGCTCGGGGCGGTCTTCATGGCGCTGACCTTCGTGGTCTTCGCCGCGTACGGGGTGTGCGCCGCGGCCGTGCGGGACCGTCTGCTGACCAGTCCGAGGCTCACCACCGGCCTGCGCGGGCTGTTCACCGCCTGCTTCGTCGGGCTGAGCATCCGGATGGCGGTGGCGTGATGCGCTTCCGGCACGCCGACGCGATCTGGTCCGCCCACCCGCTGCTCGCGGCGGGCGCCCTCCACGCCGACGGCATCGACGGGACGGCGGACGTGCGGGTGCGGGTGGAGGAGTACACCGCCCGCGCCCGGGAGCGGCTCGCCGGCGGCTCCGAGAGCCAGATCCCCGAAGTGCTCGCCTGGCGGCGGGCGTTCGCGCGGATGGGGCTGCGGCCGACGCGGTACCGGTGCGCATCCGAGTCGCTGCTGCGCCGGCTGCGCAAGGAGGGCACGCTGCCGCGCATCCACCCGGTCGTCGACCTGTGCAACGCGATCTCCGTCGCGTACGCCGTCCCCGTCGCCGTTCTCGACGCCGACCGGATCACCGGCCCGCTCCTCGAAGTACGGCCCGCCCATGGCGACGAGGAGTACACGACCTTCGACGGCCGCACCGAGCACCCGGTCCCGGGCGAGGTGACGTACGCCGACTCCGCGGGACGCGCGCACGCCCGCCGCTGGACCAGCCGGCAGAGCGGCCACTCCGCGGTCGGCGACCGCACCCGCCGCGTCCTCGTGGTGACGGAGGCCCTGCACGACGGCGCGGCGGACACCGTCGCACGGACCCTGGAGACGATCGCCCGGGAGCTTGCCGCCCACTGGCCGGTCACCCCCGAGACCGCGCTGATCAATGCTCTCGACAGGGAGTTCACGCTCGAAGAAGCCCCCCAGGTGTCCTAGCGGTGCGTGGCAGCATGAGTGCGGTGACCGACAGGGACCAGACGGCGCACGGCCCGGCCGCCGCTCCGCACGGCTCGGACTTCCTCCAGCTGCGGGCCGACGACGTCCCCGCCGACGGCAAGGCCGACTGGCTCGCGCGGCGGCTGCGGGAGGCGATCACCGACCGCCGGGTGACCGTGGGCAGCAGACTGCCGGCCACCCGGCTGCTCGCCGCCGAACTGCGCGTCTCCCGGGGCGTGGTCACCGAGGCGTACCGGCGGCTCGCGGAGGACGGCCATGTCGAGGGCCGCAGGCGCGGCGGCACGGTGGTGGTCGGGGCGCCCCCGCCTCCCCCACCACCCCGTGCCCAACACGCCCCCGTGGACTCCCCGTTCGCGCACGCGCCCGACCCCCGTGTCTTCGACGCGCTGCGCGCCACCGACGCACGCATCGACCTCACCCCGGGCCGTCCGGACCTCTCCGCCTTCCCCCGCACGGCGTGGCTGCGCGCCGAGCGGGCCGTGCTCGCCGAACTGTCCAGCGCCGACCTCGGATACGGCGACCCGCGTGGCGCCCCCCGGCTGCGCCGTGCCGTCGCCGACTGGCTGGCGCGCAGCCGTGGGATCGCCGTGGAACCGGACGGCATCCTGATCGTCGCCGGCATCGCCCAGGCGCTCGCCCTGCTGCACCCGGTGCTGCGGGCGGACGGCGTCACGGCCGTCGCGGTGGAGGAACCCGGCTCGCTCGGCACCCGCCAGCACCTGGCGAGCGGCGGACTGGCCACCCCGCCGGTACCGGTCGACACGCACGGCCCGGACGTCGGCGCGCTGCGCGCCACCGGCGCCCCCGCGGTCCTCCTCACCCCCGCGCACCAGTTCCCCACCGGCGTGGTGACCAGCGGGGAGCGCCGCCGCGAACTGGTGCGGTGGGCGGCGGACGGCGGGCTGATCCTGGAGGACGACTACGACGCGGAGCACCGCTACGACCGCCCGCCGGTGCCCGCGCTGCGCTCCCTGCTCGCCGACCGGCTCTGCTACATGGGCAGCGTCTCCAAACTGCTCGCCCCCGCCCTGCGGATCGGCTGGATGATCCCGCCGCACCGCCACCTGGGGGCGCTGACCGACGCCAAACGCTTCACCGACCTGGGCAGCGCCGTACTCCCCCAACTGGTCCTCGCCCACCTGATGGAGTCGGGCCACCTGGAGCGCCACCTGCGGCTGCTGCGCGCCCGCCACGTCCGCCGCCGGGACGCGATGACCGCCGCGGTCACCGCCCACCTCCCGGGCGCGGTGGTCCACGGCGCGGCGGCGGGCCTGCACCTGACGGTGACGTACGACGCCCCGGACGTCCCCGACACCGAACTGGCCTCCGCGGCCCTGTCGTTGGGCGTCAAGTGCCACCCCCTGTCCTGGCACCGCCAACTCCCCGGCCGCCCCGGCCTGGTCCTCGGCTACGCCGCCGACCCCCCGGACACCCTCACAGAAGGAGTCACCCTCCTCGCCGATGCCCTCCGGTCCCTGACCTGACGAACCCGACCCGGACCCGCTATGATCCCTCCGTCAGCCTTCGGCGCCCACAACAGGGCAGCGCGAAGGCTTTTTTCATGCCCAACGACAACGCCATGGACGCCCCCGACCCCACGCCCGGCTACCGCGCCCTCCTCCGCAACGGGGAGTTCGCCGGTCTGTACGCCGGCTTCACCCTCACCGTCGCCGCGAGCACCCTCTCCGGCTTCGCGCTCG
This sequence comes from Streptomyces sp. CNH189, assembly GCF_000527195.1. NCBI lineage: Bacteria > Bacillati > Actinomycetota > Actinomycetes > Kitasatosporales > Streptomycetaceae > Streptomyces > Streptomyces sp. CNH189. The sequence continues at coordinate 21,673 of NZ_AZUS01000002.1, read as the reverse complement.
GCACGCTCGTCGACCGGTCGACCGGCTCGCCGTTCCTGACCGCCGTCAGCATGTACGGCGCGACCTTCGCGACCGTGCTCGGCGCGACGACGCTGATGTCGGTCGCGGACGGCGACCACCCCCGCCGCACCCTCGTCGCGCTCCAGTTCATCGCGCTGGCGGGCGCCTGCGCCCAGGCGGTCCCGGGGATGCCGCTGGCCGCCCGGTTCGGCCTGCTCCTGCTGCTCGGCTTCTTCCAGTCCCTGAACACCGGCACGCGCATGGGCCTGCTCGCCGAGGTGGTGCCCGCCTCGGCGTACGTCCCTGCGCGGTCGCTGATGAACATCACCGCGGGCGGCACCGCCGTCCTCGGCTTCACCCTCGGCGCCCTCCTGCTGCGTCACCTCACCCCACAGGGCCTCTTCGTCACGGCTGCCTCCCTGACCGCGGCCGCTCTGGCCGTCACCGCGGCGACCGTCCGCGAACGCTCCATCCGCCCGCCCCGCCGCCCAGGGCTGCGCGAGACGTGGACGACCAACGCCGCCCTCCTCTCCCGCTCCGGCCCCCGCGCCCTGCTGCTCAACCTGTGGGTCCCCAACGGCCTGATCGTCGGCTGCGAGGCCCTGTTCATCCCCTACGCCCAGGACCACGCCGGTGTCCTGCTGGCCGCCGCGTCGGCGGGGATGCTGCTCGGTGACCTGACCGTCGGCCGGCTGCTCACCGCGAGGTGGCGGCGCCGCAGCGCGTTCGCCCTGCGGCTGCTGCTCGCCGCGCCGTACCTCCTCTTCGCCCTGCACCCGTCGACCCCCGTGGCGGCGGTCGCGGTGTTCCTCGCCAGTGCCGGTTTCGCCGCCACGCTGCCCCTCCAGGAACGGCTCCTCGCCCTCACCCCGGAGCAGGTGCGCGGCCAGGTGCAGGGCGTCGAGTCCGCCGGCCGGATGACGTGGCAGGGCATCGGGGCCGCGCTCGCCGGCGCCACCGCCCAGTTCCTCTCCCCCGCCACGACGATCACCGCCCTGGCCGCGCTCTCCGTCGCCGTGACCGTCCTTTCCCGCCCGTACGTGGACCGCGCCCGCCCCCTGCCCGTCGCGCCACGGTCACCGCGACGGTGACCGTGCGACGGGTGTGTATACGCCCGGTAACAACACGGGCGGGCGAGGGTTCACCTCGGGCCGTGGGCCGCAGACTCCCCTTGACCGCACCACACCGCGTAGCGGTCCGACCACGGGGGAGACATCATGAACACCACTACCCGCAGCACCCGCAGCACCCGCAGAGCCCGGCACGGCCTGCGGTCGTACGCCGTCGGCGCGGCGGTGGCCGCCGCCCTGCTGGCCACCACGGCATGTGAGCCCGGCGGCGGGGACGTCGCGGAGGCCCCCGCGCCCTCGAACCCGCCCGCCGCGTCTAGCCCGGCGACCTCCGCAGCACCCGGTGACGGCGACGCGGCCGACTCGGACGGCACCGCCCTCTGCACCCACCAGGACCTGTCCTTCTCCGCCACGCGCTACGGCGCACCGGACGAGGAGCTGCGCCACATCATGGTCGTCGCCACCAACAAGGGCGGCACGCCGTGCGAGGTGCGGAACGCCCCCGAGATCATGCTCGGCGACGCCCAGGCCCCGGCACAGGTCATGGACGGCACCACCTCCGACGAGCCCGTCACCCTCGCCCCCGACGAGAAGGCGTACGCCGGTCTGCTCGCGACCGGCGGCCATCGGGACACCTACGAGGTGACGTCCATGACCATCACCCTCGGCAGCCCCGGCGGCGAGGCCGAGGCGGAGGAGCCGGTCGACCTGCCCATGCCGGTCGAGTCGTCCTTCCAGGCCGACGACGGCCAGCGCGTCACCGGCTGGCAGCCCACCGAGGGCCTCGCCATGCGCCCGGTCACCCAGTCCTGACGGCCCTCACCGTCACCGGCTGTCGGTGCGTGCGGCTAGGTTGCGCGCATGAACGCCATCGCCGGTGACGACCGCCGCCTGCCGCCCGCCCTCGCCGAACTGGCCCGCACGGAGATCGACTACGCCGACGGGGAGGGCATCGACTTCGAGCCCTACGACGCATTCGACTCGGCCGAGGCAACCACCGAGTGGCTGCGCCAGTGGACGGGGAACCCCGAGCTGAACGGCGATGCCTTCCGAGTGTTCGGCCAGGACGGCACCGGTGGTCTCGCCGCCCTCTGGCGGGTGCGCACCGGCCGGCCCCTCACCGAGCAGCCCGTGGTCTTCTTGGGCTCGGAGGGCGAACGCGGGGTCGTCGCCGGCAGCCTGTCCGACTTCCTGTGGGTGCTGGCGGAGGGCATCGGCCCGCTGGAGTCCGTTCTGTACGACGAGCATTCCCCGCGTCCCGACGGCGCCCTTCCCGCCCTGGCCGCCCGCCACGCCACGACCCCCCGCCGCCCGGCCCGCACGATCATCGCCGAGGCGCGCACCGAGTTCCCGGCTTTCGCCGAGTACATCGACGCCCTGTGCCGCTGACCTCCTCCGCACGCCCGTCAGGCCGACTCGCGAGCGTCACGGTCCGGTTCAGGCCGCGCTCGCCGTTCCGCCCGCTGTCACCTGGTCGTGTCGGCAGTCGCGGCAGCGGCCCGGTTCCGGGGCGCGGAAGACCCGTTCGCAGCCGTCGCAGTCCTGCAAGGGGTGCGGGCGGTGGGCACCGGCCACGGGTGGTGGAGGTTCCTGGGCGGCGGGAAGCGGCGGGGGCAGCAGTTCACGCAGGCGGTAGGCGAGCACACCCGCCGGATGCTTCATGACGACGGGCAGGTCGGCGGTCAGGGTGTGGCGCAACGCCACCGGGCCGACCCCCCGTTCGAGCCAGTCGACGACTGCCGGGGCCAGTCGGTACACCTCCCGCAGCGACAGCGTCAGGCGCTCGTCGGCGCGGCGCAGCCCCGCGAGGAGCGCGACCGCCTTCTCGTGCAGCGGTCCGGGGCGAGCGGGCTCGTGCGGTGGCGGCAGCTCGGGGGCGGTGGAGACGGGCGCCTCAGGTACCGGCGCCTCCGGCACCGTACGGGCTGTCGGACCGGCAACCGGGACGACCGGCTCGGCGACGGCTTGGTCGTCCTCCTGGGGTGTCTCGCCGCCCACGTCCTCCACCGTGGGCCGCGTACGGGCACGAGCCGACCCCGAACGCCGTCCCACCGGCCGCACGGGGTCCGCGACGGCGGCGGCCGCCGCGTCCACCGGCGTGTGGTGGGCGTAGGTCCGCGTGACCAGCCGCCCGTCCTCCGTGTGCTCACGGACCCGCCGCAGATAGCCGTGCGCCTCCAACTCCCGCAGGGCGAAGGCGATCCGGTCCCGCCCTTCGGGGAAGCGCTCGGCGAGGCTTCGGATGTCGACCGGGGTGCTTTCGGGCACCGAGAAGATGTGGGTCGCCAGTCCGATCGCGGTCAGCGACAGCTCACGGTGCTGGGCGAGGTGGTTGCCGACGACCACGTACTGCCCGGATAGGCACGTGCGTACGTGGGTGACACCGGACGGGGTGGCGGATCGTCGAACGCCCTGAATCGGGCGCGGGGCAGCACTAGGCTTCTGTTCAGCCATGGGGAAGGGGCTTCTTCCTCTTTGGTCAGGCCCTCGCCCGGGAGTCCTACGTCCCGGCGGGGGCCGACGTCTGTACGGGGGTGGGGGCGGCCCGAGTTGGTCCGCCCCTCTGAGCTGAGAGTGCCCGCCCGCACCACCGCCGCGCCAGCCAGTTCGACACGTTTCACCCGGCCGAGTGATCAACACCGGGTTTGGTCGGGTTGGTTGGTATTTACCCTAGGTACTTAGGTCTTTTACGGCCCGCGGCCCCGCCGGCCCACCCACCGAAACCCGCCCCGCCCGGCTCCGGTCCGCGGCACACCGGGGACCGTGCCCGTGCCGGGTCCGGAACGGATGTCACCGCGCAGGCCCCCGTCCGTAACAGGCGTGTCCGGGCGGGGAGTCGGGCGAAACGGCGTGCTGTCGGAACTGCTCTTGTGGTGCGGAACGGCCGTACTGGCGGTCCGTCACACCGCCCGGCACCGACACCGAGGAACACACCATGCGCGTCAACAAGCTCACCATCGCCGCCCTGGCCGTCGTCGCGGGCCTCTCGCTCACCGCCTGCCAGAACGAGGACATCGCCGCCGACCCCAAGCCGGCCAACTCCGCGCCCACCGCGAACGGCAGCGACACGGACCAGGGCGGCCAGGAGGGCACGGTCGCCGGGTCCGGCGGCAACGAGGACGGCAAGGTGGACGACTGCCGTACCGACGAGCTGGAGGTCACCGCCTCGGACGTCACCATCGACGGCGACACCATCGGCACGGTCGCGGTGGACTTCACCAACGGCGGTGGCCGTGACTGCGCCCTCACCGGTTACGCGGGCGTCGACCTGAAGACCGGTGCGGGCTCCCTCTCCGCCGAGCGCACCGGCGAGGAGGCCCCCTCGGTCGTCCTCAAGGACGGTGAGACGGTGTCGTTCGCCGTCACCTACCCGGTCAACGACTCCGGCGGCTCCGGCGTCCGCGTCACGGGCCTGGTCGTGACCCCGCCCGACGAGACCAAGTCCGTCACCCTCGACTGGCCGGGCAGCTCCTCCCTCCCGGTCACGGACGGCTCCGGCACCCCGGTGAAGGTCGGCCCGATCGGCAGCGCGGGCCAGGGCGGCTGACCACCCGGACCACAGTCCGCGAGCATCACTGGCCCTCATCGAGAAAGTGCTGGGAGAGACATGACCCTCAAGGCCGACACCCACACCATGTGGACGAAGAGCAGCTACAGCACGGACGAGGGCCCCGACTGCGTCGAAGTCGCCGCCACCCCCGCCCACATCCTCGTCCGCGACAGCAAAACCCCCGAGGGCCCCCGCCTCACCCTCGCCCTCACCACCTGGACGAGCTTCCTCCCGTACGCCTCCGCGACACGGTGACCACTCGCTTCCCGCTGGACGAGCAACTGGCCGCGCTGCAGAGCATCCTGAGCCGCAACGACACGTTGCCCAAGGCGCTCCGCCGGACGGCGTCCCGCGCGATGGCGTCGGCAGTGGCCGGAGCTGACCGTGCTGGAGTTGGCCCACGGCCTGACAGGACCCCCGCACGCACGACGGCGGGGCGTGCCCGAAGGCACGCCCCGCCGTCACGAACCGCGGCTCACCTCACGTCGTCGAGCGACGCCTCCGCGCCCCCGGCCGCCGCTCGCTGGGCCGGGTGACCGGGTCGCCCGCCTCCAGCGCCGCCAGCCGGCGCCGCGTACCGAAGTCGGCCAGAGCCTCGGCCAGCTTGTGGACCGACGGCTCGGGAGCCATCACGTCCACCCGCAGCCCGTGCTCCTCGGCCGTCTTCGCCGTGGCCGGGCCGATGCACGCGATCACCGTCACGTTGTGCGGCTTGCCCGCGATACCGACCAGGTTCCGCACCGTCGACGACGAGGTGAACAGCACCGCGTCGAAGCCGCCGCCCTTGATCGCCTCACGGGTCTCCGCCGGCGGCGGCGACGCGCGCACGGTGCGGTACGCCGTGACGTCGTCGACCTCCCAGCCCAGCTCGATCAGACCCGCGACCAGCGTCTCGGTGGCGATGTCGGCGCGCGGCAGGAAGACACGGTCGATCGGGTCGAAGACCGGGTCGTACGGCGGCCAGTCCTCCAGCAGACCGGCGGCCGACTGCTCGCCGCTCGGCACCAGGTCCGGCTTCACGCCGAAGGCGATCAGCGCGTTGGCGGTCTGCTCGCCCACCGCCGCGACCTTGATCCCGGCGAACGCGCGGGCGTCGAGCCCGTACTCCTCGAACTTCTCCCGCACCGCCTTGACCGCGTTGACCGACGTGAAGGCGATCCACTCGTAGCGGCCGGTGACCAGGCCCTTGACCGCGCGCTCCATCTGCTGGGGCGTGCGCGGCGGCTCGACCGCGATGGTCGGCACCTCGTGCGGCACGGCCCCGTAGGACCGCAGCTGGTCGGAGAGCGACGCCGCCTGCTCCTTGGTGCGCGGCACGAGCACCTTCCAGCCGAACAGCGGCTTGGACTCGAACCACGCCAGCCGGTCCCGCTGGGCGGCGGCGGAACGCTCACCGACCACGGCTATCACCGGCCGGCCGCCCTCCGGGGAGGGCAGCACCTTCGCCTGCTTCAGCGTCTGCGCGATCGTGCCGAGCGTCGCCGTCCAGGTGCGCTGGCGGGTCGTGGTGCCCGCGACGGTCACCGTCAGAGGGGTGTCGGGCTTACGTCCGGCGGACACCAGTTCGCCCGCGGCGGCGGCCACCGCGTCCAGCGTGGTGGAGACGACCACCGTGCCGTCGGAGGCGCCGACCTCCGTCCAGCACCGGTCGGACGCCGTCCGCGCGTCGACGAACCGCACGTCGGTGCCCTGGGCGTCCCGCAGCGGCACACCGGCGTACGCGGGCACGCCGACCGCGGTGGCGACACCGGGCACGACCTCGAACGGCACCCCGGCCGAGGCGCACGCCAGCATCTCCTCGGCGGCGTACGCGTCGAGGCCGGGATCGCCGGACACCGCACGGACGACCCGCTTGCCGCCCCGCGCGGCCTCCATGACAAGATGTGCGGCATCCCTCATCGAGGGAATTCCGGCGGTTGTTGACGCGCCGTCAACGACCGTCAGCTGGGGCGTGCCCGTGCCCGGCGTGGACGACGCAGACGTGTCCGCGTCCGTGTGCACCTCGGAGACGCCCTGCCTGGCGTGCGTCCGTACGACATCGAGCACGTCGTGCTCGGCGACGAGGACATCCGCGTTCGCCAGGGCCTCCACGGCGCGCAGGGTCAGCAGTCCCGGATCCCCGGGTCCGGCACCGAGGAAGGTGACGTGCCCTTGTTCCGGAGGGGCGGGAAGAGTGGTGGGGCTCAAAGTGCTCGCTCCCCCATCAGACCGGCCGCGCCCTGCGCCAGCATCTCGGTGGCGAGTCCGCGACCGAGCGCCATCGCCGCCTCGTGCGTCTCGGGCACGGGACCGGTGGTGGACAGCTGCACCAGCGTGGAACCGTCGGTCGAGCCGACGACGCCCCGCAGGCGCATTTCCTTGACAATCTGCCCGTCAACCAGAAGGTCGGCGAGCGCCCCCACGGGTGCGCTGCAGCCGGCCTCCAGGGCGGCGAGCAGTGACCGCTCGGCCGTCACGGCGGCCCGCGTGAGCGGGTCGTCGAGCTGGGCGAGCGCGGCGATGAGCTCCGCGTTGTCCGCGGTGGTCTCGACCGCCAGTGCCCCCTGGCCGGGGGCGGGCAGAACCGTGTCGACCGACAGGAAGTCGGTCACCTCGTCACTGCGGCCGACCCGGTTGAGCCCGGCGGCCGCCAGCACCACCGCGTCCAGGTCGCCCTTGGTGACGTACCCGATGCGGGTGTCGACGTTGCCCCGGATCGGGACCGTCTCGAAGTCCAGGCCGTGGGTGCGCGCGTACGCGTTCAGCTGCGCCATGCGGCGCGGCGAACCGGTACCGATGCGCGCCCCGCGCGGCAGATCGGTGAGCTTCAGCGCGTCCCGCGCGATGATCACGTCCCGCGGGTCCTCCCGTACCGGGATCGCCGCCACGACCAGCTCGTCGGGCTGCGTGGTCGGCAGGTCCTTCAGGGAGTGCACCGCGAAGTCCACCTCGCCGCGTGCCAGCGCCTCCCGCAGGGCGGCGACGAAGACGCCCGTGCCGCCGATCTGCGCGAGGTGCTCGCGCGAGACGTCGCCGTACGTGGTGATCTCGACGAGCTCGACGGGCCGTCCGGTCACCTGGCTCACGGCATCCGCCACCTGCCCGGACTGGGCCATGGCGAGCTTGCTGCGCCTGGTCCCCAGCCTCAGTGCCTTCTCAGTCATCCCGGCCCTCGGTTCTCTGCGTTCTTCTCGGTGCTTTCCTCGGCGCGGGAGACGGAGGCCACCGTCTCGGGGTCGAGGTCGAACAGGGTGCGCAGCGCGTCCGCGTACCCGGCTCCGCCGGGCTCGGCCGCGAGCTGCTTGACCCGGACCGTCGGGGCGTGCAGCAGCTTGTCGACCACCCGTCGCACGGTCTGGGTGATCTCCGCGCGGTGTTTGTCGTCCAGGCCGGGCAGCCGCCCCTCCAGGCGGGCGATCTCACCGGCCACCACGTCGGCCGCCATGGTCCGCAGGGCGACGACGGTCGGCGTGATGTGCGCCGCCCGCTGTGCCGCGCCGAACGCGGCGACCTCGTCGGAGACGATACGCCGGACCTGGTCCACATCGGCAGCCATCGGAGCGTCCGCGGACGCCTCCGCGAGCGATTCGATGTCCACCAGTCGCACGCCGGGCAGGCGGTGCGCCGCCGCGTCGACGTCCCGCGGCATGGCGAGGTCCAGCAGGAACAGTACGGGCTCGGGGCGCTGCGGCACGTCGACCGCCTCGGGCCGCCGGCGCTCGGGGATCCGGCCGATCGCGGTCGCGGCCGCGGCGAGCGCGCCGATGACCTCGGCGTCCGCCTCGGGTCCGGTGCCGCGGGCGGCGTCCCGGCGGTCGACGGCGGAGCCCGCCGCCCACGCGCCGTGCTGCTCCAGCGTGGCCGCGTCCATCCCGGCGACGGCCGCCTCCCCCATCACGGAGAAGCCGGGCCGCACCGTGGGCAGGTCCACCGGGCAGCCGTCCTCGGCGGGAGCAGGCGCGGGCGGGGCGCTCTCGCGGGCGTCCTCGTCGGCGACGGCGTCGAGGTCGACGACCGGCGCCGTCCCGACGCGTCCCTCGACGCCCGCGGCCACCATGTCGGCGGTCAGGACCAGGCCCGTCGCGCCCGTGCAGGAAACGACCACATCGGCACGTGTCAGCTCGAACGGCACCGATGTCATCGGGACCGCGCGGGCCGCCACGTCCGTGTCGTCCCCCTCGGTGAGGATCCGCACCAGCCGCTCGGCGCGGTCGGGCGTGCGGTTGGCGACGACGACCTCGGCGACCCCGGCACGCGCGAGCGTGGCCGCGGACAGCGAGGACATCGAGCCGGCGCCTATGACCAGGGCCTTCTTGCCGCGGGCCCAGGACTCAACGGGGGTGCCGAGCGCGAGCTGCTCCAGGCCGAAGGTGACCAGGGACTGCCCGGCGCGGTCGATGCCGGTCTCGGAGTGGGCGCGCTTGCCGACCCGCAGCGCCTGCTGGAACAGGTCGTTCAGCAGACGTCCGGCGGTGTGCGTCTCCTGCGCCCGGGCGAGCGAGTCCTTGATCTGGCCGAGGATCTGCCCCTCGCCCACGACCATCGAGTCCAGTCCGCAGGCCACCGAGAACAGGTGGTGCACGGCCCGGTCCTCGTAGTGCACATAAAGATAAGGAGTGAGCTCCTCCAGGCCGACCCCGCTGTGCTGGGCGAGCAGCGTGGACAGCTCGGCGACACCGGCGTGGAACTTGTCCACGTCGGCGTACAGCTCGATGCGGTTGCAGGTGGCGAGGACCGCGCCCTCGGAAGCCGGCTCCGCGGCGACCGTGTCCTGGAGCAGCTTGGTCTGCGCGTCCACGCTCAGCGACGCCCGCTCCAGCAGGCTGACCGGGGCGCTGCGGTGGCTCAGTCCGACGACGAGGACGCTCATGCCGGCATCACGGCGGGTACGTCCCCGTCGGGTCCCTGGTCGGTGGCGGACGTCTCACGCGCGGCGGCGGCGCCGGCGGCGGCCTGGGCGGCCACCTCGGCGGCCTCCTCACCGGCCTTGCGCTGCTCGTGAAAGGCGAGGATCTGCAGCTCGATGGAGAGGTCCACCTTGCGCACGTCGACCCCGTCCGGGACGGTCAGCACGGTCGGCGCGAAGTTCAGGATGGAGGTGACACCGGCGGCCACGAGCCGGTCGCAGACCTGCTGGGCGGCACCGGCGGGGGTGGCGATGACACCGATGGACACGCCGTTGTCCCGGATGATCGCCTCGAGCTCGTCGGTGTGCTGCACCGGGATTCCGGCGACGGGCTTCCCGGCCATCGCGGGGTCGGCGTCGATCAGCGCGGCGACCCGGAAACCACGGGAGGCGAACCCGCCGTAGTTGGCCAGGGCGGCGCCGAGGTTACCGATACCGACGATCACAACCGGCCAGTCCTGGGTGAGGCCCAGTTCCCGGGAGATCTGGTACACGAGATACTCGACGTCGTAGCCGACGCCCCGGGTGCCGTAGGAGCCCAGGTAGGAGAAGTCCTTGCGCAGCTTCGCGGAGTTGACCCCCGCCGCGGCCGCCAGCTCCTCGGAGGAGACCGTGGGCACCGAGCGCTCGGAGAGCGCGGTCAGGGCACGGAGGTACAGCGGAAGCCGGGCGACGGTGGCCTCGGGAATCCCTCGGCTACGGGTCGCCGGTCGGTGAGTTCGGCCAGTTGCCACGGTGCTCCTGCGGGTAGAGCGGGGCTTCAGGCGGTCATACGTCCCCGGACCGCCCCGTCGAATGCAGGCTATGTCTTTGTGAACGCGTGCACAAAGATTGTGTCCGATTTGCCCGGCCAACGTGACCGGGGTCACGCGCCCCCGGCGCACGTGGACGGAACCGGCGCACCCGCACCGCCGTTCCTTGTCTTCTAGGGGCAAAACATCCACTTCCCTCTGTGAATCCCGCCCCCGAGACCAAGTCACCATCGATCCTAAGCGACTTTCCGGCCAGTTTGGACTGGCCGGTCAGTCACTCAGCGCCGCGCGGAGCCGGGATTCGTTCACGCGCCAGAAGGTGTGCTGACGGCCGTCGACGAGCACCACCGGGATCTGCTCCCAGTACCGGTCGTACAGCTCCCGGTCCTCGGTGATGTCCTTCGACTCCCACGGGACGCCGAGGTCGGCGCACACCTTCTCCACCACCACCTGCGCGTCGTCGCACAGATGGCAGCCGGGTTTGCGCACCAGGGTCACGAGCCGGTCCCCCTCGGGCCGGGCGCGACGGAAGAGTGGACTCATACGGGCCATTCTCCCGCGCGGCAGGAGGCCGGGGACAACCGTCGGGACACACAGAGTTCACGACGTCCGTACCTCTCGGCTCCGGATCGGCCCCGCACACTGGCTATGCTCACGCCATGGCCGCTCTCGGATGGCTCACTCCCCGTAGGCGCTCCGCCACGGCGCGGAGCGTGTTGGCAGGCGAGGCCTCGGCGGAGGCCGCACGCAAGTCCACCCAGGAAGTTTCCGAACGCGAACCCGCGTTCCCGGTTCCCGGTGACGAGCGGGCCGCCGCGTTCTTCGACCTGGACAACACCGTGATGCAGGGCGCCGCCCTGTTCCACTTCGGGCGGGGCCTGTACAAGCGGAAGTTCTTCGACACCCGCGAGCTCGCCCGGTTCGCCTGGCAGCAGGCATGGTTCCGGCTGGCCGGCGTCGAGGACCCCGAGCACATGCAGGAGGCCCGCGACTCGGCGCTCTCCATCGTCCAGGGCCACCGCGTCTCCGAGCTGCAGTCCATCGGCGAGGAGATCTACGACGAGTACATGGCGGAGCGGATCTGGCCCGGCACCCGGGCGCTGGCCCAGGCGCACCTCGACGCGGGCCAGCGGGTGTGGCTGGTCACCGCCGCCCCGGTGGAGATCGCCACGGTGATCGCCCGCCGGCTCGGCCTGACCGGCGCCCTGGGCACGGTCGCCGAGTCCGTCGACGGCGTGTACACGGGCAAACTGGTCGGCGAGCCGCTGCACGGCCCGGCGAAGGCGGAGGCGGTCCGCGCGCTGGCCCTGGCGGAGGGGCTGGACCTCAGTCGCTGCGCCGCCTACAGCGACTCGCACAACGACATCCCGATGCTGTCGCTGGTGGGCCACCCCTACGCGATCAACCCCGATTCCAAGCTGCGCAAGCACGCCCGCCGGATGGACTGGCGGCTGCGCGACTACCGCACCGGCCGCAAGGCCGCCAAGGTCGGCATCCCGGCGGCGGCCGGCGTGGGAGCGGTGGCCGGGGGCACGGCCGCCGCCATCGCCCTGCACCGCAAGCGCCGCTGACGTCCCGCGGCGGGCCCGCGCGTGCCCACCGTGAGCGGGCCGGGCCGCGACACGCCCAATCCGACTGCCGTACCCAGCAACCGCCCCCAGCAGTCCTCTTGGCTGCACACGGCCACAACTCGCCCGGGACTTAACCCGAAAGCGAAAGCATCCGGTCACCAATCGGTCAACAGGCCACCCCTGAACATGCGTCAACCGGTTACGGAAGCGACGTAATCGATGATTTGAGCAACTGGGTGTAGCAGGGCCTGTACGAAGCGTTATTCTCCTCAGACGCATTCCGGGACCATCCCTTCGCCACGACGGGTGAACGGCCCCGCACTGCACGTGATGGAAGCTCTGCCTCTGGGAGTCCCGTGTACCCACACGTCGGGGTTGACGCCTCGGGCCTGGCTACGCTGCGCGCGACAGTCGTCGCGACAGCCCGAGACATGTTGCGCGGAATCGTCCCCCCCGCGTACGCCGTCCCCGCATTCGCCACCGCCCCCGCCGGCCCGTGCTACGCCCTTGCCGAGGGCACGGCCGCGGTCGGCAGACGGGGACGCCCGTCCGCCGCCACCACCACCCGCCGTCCGGCCGCCGACAGCGACAGCGCCCGGATGATGGACCTCGTGGAGCGCGCCCAGGCGGGCGAGGCGGAGGCGTTCGGCCGGCTCTACGACCAGTACAGCGACACCGTCTACCGCTACATCTACTACCGGGTCGGCGGGAAGGCGACCGCCGAGGACCTCACCAGCGAGACCTTTCTGCGGGCCCTGCGCCGCATCGGCACCTTCACCTGGCAGGGCCGTGACTTCGGCGCCTGGCTGGTGACCATCGCCCGCAACCTCGTCGCCGACCACTTCAAGTCCAGCCGCTTCCGTCTCGAGGTCACCACCGGCGAGATGCTCGACGCCAACGAGGTCGAGCGCTCCCCCGAGGATTCCGTTCTCGAGTCCCTGTCCAACGCCGCCCTCCTCGATGCCGTACGACGTCTCAACCCCCAACAGCAGGAGTGCGTCACGCTCCGGTTCCTCCAGGGGCTGTCCGTCGCCGAGACCGCCCGCGTCATGGGCAAGAACGAGGGCGCGATCAAGACCCTCCAGTACCGGGCCGTCCGCACACTCGCCCGACTGCTCCCGGACGACGCCCGCTGACTCACCCTCCACCGGGCGGCACGCTCGGCGACATCCAACTCACCGTGAGTGAAACTGGGTTGGTTTCCTGATTCGGGCATCCGATGTCCGTAACCCAAGTGCCGCGCCCGTCGTTGTGCGGGATACAGGCTCCCTGTGGTCACCCCCTGACCGGCTCCGCTCACCCGATCGTGTGGCGTCGGCCGGCCCGGGGAACCCTCAGGACCCCCTGGGGAGTCGACCGTCATGACGAGAGGAGGTGCCGCCAGTGATCGCGAACGTATCGGCGCACCGGCGGGCGAACGCCTTCGCCCAGGCCCTGGAGGAGCAGTCCGACCGGGGCACGGCGGCCGAGCGAACCGAAGGACCGGCACCGGCCCCGGCCGCCGCCGAGGCCGAACGGGACCAGCTGCTCACGCTGGCCTCCGGTCTGGGCACGCTGCCCAAACCGGAACTGGACCCCGAGGTGAAGGTCGTCCAGCGGGCCCAGCTGGTGGCCGCGTTCGAGGCCATGCTCCAGGAGGGCACCGCCGCGGGCGAGGCGACGGACCGGGCCGTCCCCGGACAGCGCTCACGCCGGGCCAAGGGCGCCCACCGGGCGACCCCGCTGGGCAAACTGCGGCCCCGGTCGCGGCTGGCCAAAGGACTCACCGCGGGCGGACTCACCGTCGGCGTCGCAGCCGGCGCCCTCGGCGGAGTGGCCGCCGCCAGCTCCGACGCCCTCCCCGGTGACTCCCTCTACGGACTCAAGCGCGGCATCGAGGACGTCAAGCTCGGATTCGCCGACGGCGACGACGAGCGCGGCCGCGTCTACCTCGACCACGCCTCCACCCGGCTGAGCGAGGCCCGCCGCCTCATGGAGCGCGACCGCGGCGGCTCCCTCGACCACGAGGACCTGAGCGAGATCCGCCGCACGCTCTCCGGCATGCGGCACGACGCCGCGGAGGGCCACCGGCTGCTGCGCGAGGCCTACGAGCGCAACCCCGACTCGCTCAGCCCCATGCAGGCGCTGTCCTCCTTCTCGCAGGCCCACCGCGACACCTGGGGCAGCCTGCGCGACCGGCTCCCCGTGCAGCTGGGCGACGTGAGTGAGCAGGTCTCGTCGGTGTTCGACGCCATAGACGAAGACGTGGCCCCGCTGCGGTCCCTGCTCCCCCAGCCGGCGGACGACAAGCAGGGCGAAGGGGCGCGGCGCGACGGCACCGCCTCGGCCTCCGGCACCCCGTCCGAGCCCGGCCCCTCGCAGTCCCCCGGCACCGGCCGGGACACCGCCGAGGAGCGCGACGCGGACAGTGCGGGACCGACCGGATCCGCCGACACCGGCCGCGAGAAGGACGGACTGCTCGGCGGCAACACCGGCGGCCTCCTCGACCCGCCGAAGGAGAGCGGCCAGAGCACCCCGCCGGCCACCGGCACGGCCACCCGGCCTCCCGCCCCCGACGTCACCCTCCCGCCGCTCCTCCCCGGGCTCCTCCCGGGGCTGGGCATCGACGCGGAGGACCGGAACTAGCCCGCTGGGGGCGCCCCTCACCCGAGGGCCGCCCCCAGCCCCTCCTGCCGCGCGCGAGGCCCTCAGAAGAACACCGACCGCCGCTGCACCAGCAGCTTGTACAGCGTGTGCTGGATCTGCTCGCGGACCAGGTCGGTCAGGTTGAACATCAGCATCGGGTCCTCCGCCGCCTCCGGCGGATACCCGTCCGTGGGGATCGGCTCCCCGAACTGGATCGTCCACTTCGTCGGCAGCGGGATCGCCCCGAGCGGCCCCAGCCAGGGGAACGTCGGCGTGAGCGGGAAGTACGGGAAGCCCAGCAGCCGCGCCAGCGTCTTGGCGTTGCCGATCATCGGGTAGATCTCCTCCGCCCCGACGACCGAGCACGGCACGATCGGCACACCGTGCCGCAGCGCCGTCGACACGAACCCGCCCCGGCCGAACCGCTGCAGCTTGTACCGCTCGGAGAACGGCTTCCCGATGCCCTTGAAGCCCTCCGGCATCACGCCGACCAACTCGCCCTGCGCCAGCAACCGTTCGGCGTCCTCCGCACAGGCCAGCGTGTGCCCCAGCTTCCGCGCCAGCTCGTTCACCACCGGCAGCACGAACACCAGGTCCGCCGCCAGCAACCGCAGATGCCGCTCAGCGGGATGGTGGTCGTGCACGGCGACCTGCATCATCAGCCCGTCCACCGGGAGCGTCCCCGAATGGTTGGCGACGATCAGCGCGCCGCCCTCCGACGGGATGTTCTCGACACCCTTCACCTCGACCCGGAAGTACTTCTCGTACATCGGGCGCAGCAGGGACATCAGGACCTGGTCGGTGAGCTCCTCGTCGTAGCCGAAGTCGTCGACCTCGTAGTCCCCGGTGAGCCGGCGGCGCAGGAACGCCAGCCCGCTCGCGAGGCGCTGCTCCAGACCGCCGTCGCCGTCACGGTCAGCGGCCGGCTCCCTCGGCTGCTCCTCGTCACCGGTCACGGGCTCATCCTGCCGCACCGGCACCGCCCCCGGCAGGGGCTGGACCTCCCCCACCGCGGCGGGCCGCCCGCCGCCCGTGCGCCGGCCGGCCGCAGCACGGCGACGCGACGCGGCACCCCCGCGGGAGCGGTGGTCGTCGTCGAACGGAATGACCTTGGCGTCCGCCATCGTTGCTGCGCTCCTCAGTTGGCGCTCTGCGTCGGCACATGACCGCTGCCCGGCAGGGGCAGCGCGGCGACCCGGTCGACAGCCCTCGCGACGGTCTCCGGCGGCAGCAGCCCGGGACCACGGCTGCGCACGAAGTCCGCAAACGTTTCAGCAGTCGAGTACTTGGGGGTGAAACCGAGCGTCTCCCGCATCTGGTCCGTCGCCACCACCCGTCCGTGCGTCAGCAGCCGGATCTGCTCGGGCGAGAAGTCGGACATCCCCAGCGTACGCACGAGGGAGCCCGCCCAGGTGACCGCGGGAAGCAGCAGCGGCACCGTCGGCCGGCCCAGCCGCCGCGAGCACTGCGACAGCAGCAGCACCCCGTCGCCGGCGATGTTGAACGTCCCGCTGTTGAGCGTTCCGCGCCGCGGCTCGTGCGCGCCGATCCGCAGCACCTCCACCACGTCGTCCTCGTGCACGAACTGAAGCCGCGGATCGTAGCCGAGCACCGTCGGCAGCACCGGCAGCGCGAAGTACGACGCGAGCGGGGTGTCCGCGGCCGGGCCCAGGATGTTGGCGAACCGCAGCACGCACACCGCCACGTCCGGGCGGCGCCGGGCGAAGCCGCGCACATAGCCCTCGACCTCCACCGTGTCCTTGGCGAAGCCGCCACTGGGCAGCGACTTGGGCGGGGTCGACTCGGTGAACACCGCCGGGTCGCGCGGCGCCGAACCGTAGACGTTGGTGCTGGACTTCACCACCAGCCGCCTGATGCTCGGCGACTTCTGGCAGGCGCCCAGCAGCTGCATGGTGCCGATGACGTTGGTCTCCTTCAGCGACGCCCGGCTGCCGCTGACCAGCGGCGTGCCCGTCACGTCGAGGTGGACGACCGTGTCGGCGCCCGACTCGGCCAGCACCCGCGCGATGGTGGGCTGCCGGATGTCCGCCTGGACGAAGTCGGCGCCGCCCAGATGGTGCTCGGGCCGCACCGCGTCCACCGCGACGACCCGGTCGACTTCGGGATCCCGCTGGATCCGCCGCACGAAACGGCCCCCCAGCTGCCGGGCCACCCCGGTCACCAGCACGACCTTCCCCAAGATCAGCGCCCTTCTCTCACCCTGCTGCCGACGGCCAACCTATCGGGTTCCCGTAGCCCAGCGACGCCGAGCGGATACGTGAAGTGACAACATCCCCGGGACGTACCACCGCACGCGCCGCCCGCACCGGACCCACCGGGCGTATCACAAGGCAGTGGCCCCCCACCGAATCGCGGTGGGG
Organism: Streptomyces sp. CNH189; assembly: GCF_000527195.1. Taxonomy (NCBI): domain Bacteria; kingdom Bacillati; phylum Actinomycetota; class Actinomycetes; order Kitasatosporales; family Streptomycetaceae; genus Streptomyces; species Streptomyces sp. CNH189. The sequence continues at coordinate 4,839 of NZ_AZUS01000002.1, read as the reverse complement.
GGCCACTGGACACGCTCTCGCGCTGTCGCTTACTTCTTGTTGCGACGCTGGACGCGCGTGCGCTTGAGCAGCTTGCGGTGCTTCTTCTTGGCCATCCGCTTGCGCCGCTTCTTGATAACAGAGCCCACGACTACCCTCGCTCACTTCTCATCACTCGGTGTTTGGGCGCCATGGGCCCACACGACCTACGAGGGGCTAGCCTACCCGCCCGAGCGCTGAGGTCGTAATCGAGGTGACCGGGAAGGCCCATGAGTGCCCGATACGGACCTTCCCGGATCGCCGTCAGGCGGTTTCCACCCCCACATAGCTCTCGCGGAGGTACTCGTGCACCGCTTGCTCCGGGACGCGGAAGGACCGCCCCACACGGATCGCGGGCAGATGACCGCTGTGCACCAGCCGGTACACGGTCATCTTCGACACTCGCATCACCGAGGCGACTTCCGCCACGGTAAGGAACTGAACCTCGTTCAGAGGCCTCTCGCCAGCTGCAGCCATGACACACCTGAACCTTCCGCACTCGACGGCCACCGGCTTCCCCTTCCGGTGACTCTTCGTCGTTGCGTGCTCACTCCCCAATGTAGGGGCGGGTGATGCGAGTGGGGAAGAGGTGCACCCATCGGCGGCCTACTGTGACAGACACGCTCGATTGAGTACGTAGCGGGTCAGCGGCAGGTAGTAATCGGACCGCACGCCGTCGTCAACCGGAACGACCACGGACACCGCCCCCTCGGCCTGCCCGACGAACGGCGCCGGGTCGTTCACATCGGCCAGCCCGACACTCTCGAACCCCAGCTGACCTGCCCCGCAGAGCCAGCCGTGGTCACCGATCACCAGCCCGGGCAGCGGCCCGCCGGCGTCCGCCGCCGCGGCCAGCGCGACCCGAACCGGGAGGGGGGAGTGCGTGTGCGCGCCCGGCTCACAACCGGGGCGCCGCGAGGTCGCGCCCCGGACCAGCCCGACCCCCCGGACGTAGTCGAGATTGCCCGTGCGTAGACCGAACCGGGTCGTTATGTCGACACAGCGACCCTGCGCCGGGGTGAGAACGCTACATCCCGCCGCCGACAACGCGTCTGCGAGCGCGGCGTAGAAACCGAGCAGCCGATGCGGGTGACCGGTGCCCAGCAGCACCGGAACCCGGTGGAGCGCGGCCTCCGCCAGCAGCCCCGCACAGGCGTCCAGGGCGGACAGCGTACGCTCCGGATCGATCCTCTCGGGCCCGGAGGTGACCCCCGGGTCGGCCGAGACCCCGCACCGGTCCGCCATCAGCGCCAGGACCTCCCGCTCACCCCACGCCCCGACGGGGTCGAGACCGATCAGCACACGCGGGTCCCGCGCGGCGAACAGCCGGTAACTGCGCAGACTCTCCTCCCGGGCGGTACCCACCACCCCGGCGAGCCCGGCCCTCAGAAGATGCGCCCGCAGGCGCTCCACGGTCCCCACCCGAGCGATGGTGCGCCACCCGGCCGCGCCCCGTGACCGGAACCCGGACCACACCCCACGGTCGGCGTAACGCCCCGCCCCCGGGGGGGCGGTCAGGGCAGCAGCCCGCGCAGCGGGAACACCGCCCGCCGCGACGCGCGGATCGCCTGGTCCAGCCGGTCCGCCGGGTCGTACCCGTCGTCCCACGCGGCCCAGGACACCGGCCACCGGCCGTCCGTCATCCGGCGCGGGCCGGGCTGCCGGGTCCGCGCGTACACCTCCTGACGCCACCCCTCCGGGATCATCGTCGTGGGCTCCACCGGCCGCTCCGCCGCGATGCCCACCAGATGCGACCACGACCTCGGCACGACCTCGATCACCGCGTAGCCCCCACCGCCCAGCGCCACCCAGCGGCCGTCGGAGTGCTCGTGCGCCAGCTCGTGGCACGCCATCTGCACCGCCCGCTGCGCGTCGAGCGACACCGCCAGGTGCGCCAGCGGGTCCTCGAAATGCGTGTCGGCCCCGTGCTGCGTCACCAGCACCTGCGGCCGGAAGTCCGCGACCAGCTCCGGCACGACCGCGTGGAACGCCCGCAGCCACCCCGCGTCCCCGGTCCCGGCCGGCAGCGCCACGTTCACCGCGCTGCCCTCGGCGCTCGGCGCGCCCGTCTCCTCGGGCCACCCGGTCTGCGGAAACAACGTCCGGGGATGCTCGTGCAGCGAGATCGTCAGCACCCGCGGGTCCTCCCAGAACGCCGCCTGCACCCCGTCCCCGTGGTGCACGTCGACGTCGATGTACGCGACCCGCTCCGCACCGAGCTCCAGCAGCCGGGCGATCGCCAGCGCGGCGTCGTTGTACACGCAGAAGCCGGAGGCGGCGCCCGGCATCGCGTGGTGCAGCCCGCCCGCGAAGTTCACCGCGTGCAGCGCGTCGCCCCGCCACACGGCCTCCGCCGCGCCCACCGACTGGCCCGCGATCAGCGCCGACACCTCGTGCATCCCGGCGAACGCCGGATCGTCGATCGTCCCCAGCCCGTACGACTGGTCCGCCGCCCCGGGGTCGGCCGACGCGGACCGCACCGCGTCGATGTAGTCCTCCCGGTGGACGAGCCGCAGCGTCGACTCCCCCGCCGCCTTCGCCGCGACCACGTCGACGTCACGGTCCAGACCGAGGGCGCCGACCAGGCTCCGGGTCAGCGCCAGCCGGACCGGGTCCATCGGGTGGTCCCGCCCGAAGTCATAGCCCGTTACTGCTTCGTCCCACATCAGCTGTGTGCGGCCGCTCATGCCCGCCACCGTATCGGTCGGCCCCCGGCGCGAACGAACGGGCGTGCACGAGCGTCACCAGCACCAACACCATCGGCACCAGCATCGCCCCGCGGTAGCTCCAGGCATCGCCCAACGCCCCCACCAGCGGCGAACCGATCAGGAACCCCACGTAGTTGAAGACGTTCAGCCGCGCCACGGCCGCGTCCGACGCCCCAGGACGCCCCGACTCGTCCGCCCGCCGCCCCGCCGCCGCGAACGTCTGCGGCACCAGGACGCACAGCCCGAGCCCCAGCAGCGTGAACCCCAGCATCCCCGCCCACACCCCCGGCGCCGCGGCCACCACGGCGAACCCCACCGCCGCCACCACGGCCCCCGACCGCACCACCGCCACGGCCCCGAACCGGCGCACCCCGACGTCCCCGATCGTCCGCCCCAGCAGCGTCGTCACCATGTAGACGTTGTACGGGACGGTCGCCGTCTGCTCGGAGCTGCCCAGCACGTCCTGGAGGTACTTCGCCGACCAGTTGGACACCGTCGAGTCCCCGATGTACGCCACCGTCATCACCAGGCACAGCGGCAGCAGCCACTTCAGCCCGCCGCCCGCGCCCCCGCCGACCGCCGCGCCTTTCCCCTCCGGCGCCTTCTCCTCCCGAGCCTTCTCCTCCGGCGCCTGGGCCTCGCCGTCGACGTACCACCGGCTGCCCACCAGCGCGGCCGGCAGCAGCACCAGCACCACCGGCAGATACGACACCCACAGCGCCAGCTCCCAGTGCGCCCCCACCCAGGCGAGCGACGCCCCGACGATCCCGCCCAGGCTGTACGCCGCGTGGAAACTCAGCATGATGCTGCGCCCGTACGCCCGCTGCAGACTCACCCCGAGCATGTTCATCGAGGCGTCCAGCGCCCCCACGGCCAGCCCGAACGCCGCCAGCGCCACGGCCAGCACGGCCATCTGCCGCCCGGCGCCGACCCCCAGCAGTGCCAGCAGCACCACCGGCTGGGACCATCGCAGCACCCGGCTGGGCGGCACCCGCTTCACCAGCCGCTCCGTGGAGACACTGCCGATGCCGGCCAGGATGGGCACGGCGGCCAGGAAGACGGGCAGCAGCGCGTCGGAGACCCCGTACCGGTTCTGGATGCCCGGGATGCGCGTCACGAGCAGAGCGAAGGCGACGCCCTGCACCAGGAAGCTGAACGCCAGCGAGGCCCTGCCGCGCCGCAGCACATCAGTCATGGCGGCGAGCGTAAGGCTCGGGGGTACCGGTGGGTAGATCCGGTCAAAGATGAATTGTGCTCAGTTCTCGGCGCGTGCGGCGTCCGTGAGCAGGGGCAGCAATTCCCCCATCGCGTCGAAGAGTCGGGCGGCGCCGTTCAGCTTTTCCGCCGGCGTCATCGCGGTGAACCCGTAGACGTCCATCCCGGCCGCGACGGCTGCCTGGACGCCGAGCGGGCTGTCCTCGACGACCACGCACCGCTCGGGAGGCGTGCCCATCCGCTCGGCCGCGTACAGGAACAGATCAGGGGCGGGCTTACCGCGGCCGACGTCCTGCGAGCTGAAGATCCGCCCGTCGTCGAAGAACCCGTCCAGCCCGGCCGCCCGGTGTCCGACCCGGATCCGCTCATGGCTCCCCGAGGATGCCACGCAGTACGGCACCCCGTCCGCCGTCAGCTTCTCCAACACGTCGGCGACTCCGGGCACGGACTTCAACTCCCGCTCGAACGCGGCGAAGACGCGCGCGTGGAAGACGTCGTCGAAGTCCGCCGGCAGCCGCTGCCCGGTCCGCTCCTCGACGAGATCGTGCACCCGATGCATCGCCGAGCCCATGTAGTCGCGGATGGAGTCCTCGTACGAGGTGGGGTGGCCGAGTTCGGTGAGGTAGGCGGCGAGGTGTCGGTTGGAGAGGGGCTCGCTGTCGACGAGGACGCCGTCGTTGTCGAAAATCACCAGGTCATAGCGCATGACCTCGACCCTAAACGCAGAAAGCCCCCGTGCCGAATGGCACGGGGGCTTTCTACAATGATTGTTCGGCGGCGTCCTACTCTCCCACAGGGTCCCCCCTGCAGTACCATCGGCGCTGTAAGGCTTAGCTTCCGGGTTCGAAATGTAACCGGGCGTTTCCCCTACGCTATGACCACCGAAACACTATGAAAC